>JBILUI010000128.1:0-6569 GCA_044371145.1 Chthoniobacterales bacterium
ACTGGAGCAGGGCCTGCAGGAAGCGCAGGGCCGTCTGGCCCAGCTCGAGATGAACAAGGAAGCCGGTCAGCAATTCATCCTTACCCCCGAGCAACAGGCCGAGATCAAATCGTTCCGCAAAAAAGAGGCGGAGACAAAAAAAGAACTCAAGGATGTGCGCAAAACACTGCGCCGCGAAGTCGAGGCGCTCGAACAGCGCGTCAAATGGACCAATATCCTGGCTATGCCGCTCCTCGTCGCAGCGGCGGGCTGCCTCATCGCGGTCTACCGCCACCGCCGTCAAAGCGCACGCTGATCGCATGAAAGGATCGAAATTTCTCTACCTTCTCTTTGCCGCCGCCTTGATCGGCGGCCTCGCGCTGCTCATGAAATCCCGCGACGAAGCCGCGTGGCAGGAGGCGCCAGTCGAAGCGGGAACCAAGCTCCTTGCTGAATTGGCCGTCAACGATGTGGCTTCGGTCCGTCTGCTCGGGGCTGAGGGGCGCGTGACAGCCAAACGCGCCAATGACGCTTGGGTTATCGAGGAGCGCGGAAATTATCCGGCCGACTTCGCCAAGATTTCCGCGCTGGTCCGTAAGGTGGCCGAACTCGAACCCCTGCAAACCGTGCCTTTGGGCGAAGGGGATGCGGCCGCGCTGGTCCTGAAAGTCCCGACCGGCGGCGCGCCCGATGCCGAGACTGGAACGCTAGTCGAACTGTCCGACGCCTCCGGGAAGAAGCTGGCTGCGCTGGTCGCGGGGAAAACGCATTCGACCGCCTCGCCGGACGCGGGGCCGATGGGCATGGCGGGCGGTATGGTCACCGGACGATACCTCATGCTCGCCGACGCCCCCGGCACGGCCTACCTCGTCACTGAAACCTTCAGCGACCTGCAAACTTCGCCGGCGCAATGGATCGACAAAAACTATGTCCGTCCGGGTCTGCCCAAACGCATCGAAGTCAAAGCGGAAGGCAAAGACCGCAGCTGGACGATCGAACGCGACGCGCCCGGTGCCGCATGGAAACTGGCCGGCGCCGGAAAGAATCAGAATCTCGACCCGGCGAAAGTTCTCAACATCGACTCGCTCGTCACCGGATTGGCCGTGGCCGACGTGCCTGATGCGCCGGAAGATGCACGGCTCAATCCGCTAAAGGAGAGACCGGTTTCGGTCACGGTGGATTCTTTCGAAGGACTGCGCTACGCGCTGAAATTCGGCGAGGGCAATGGCGACAATTTGCCCGCGGAAATTTCTGTCGAAATAACCGGCGATCCGGTTCCGCCTCCCACACCCGCGCCGGCCGGTGGACAGAAACCCGAAGAAGCCGCGGCCCAAGCAATGGAAACCGCGAAAAAAGCACGCGATGAGAAAGTGGCGCAAGCCGCCAAGCTCCAAGGCAAACAAGTCTTCATTCCGCGCAACTTTCTCGAGCCTTTCCTCGGCACGCGCAGTTTCCTGCTCGCCGCGCCGGCGCAACCTGCACCCACCCCGGTTCCTACGCCGAAGAAAAAGCGGTAACTTGCGCAAAAGAAACACGCCGCCGGGCTGCGGGCCACGGCGGCGTGCGTGTGAGTTGCGGTTGCTGCCGCGTGGGTGTTATTCGGCGTCTTTCTTGGGCGCGGCCTTTTTCTTGGCGGGTTTTTTCTCCGCCTTGGCGGCGGTCTCCGAAGCGGGTTCCTCGGTGACCACGGCGGCGGCATCAACCCACTCGAGCACGGCCATGGGAGCGCTGTCGCTCTTGCGGGGTCCGAGTTTGACGATGCGCGTGTAACCGCCCTGGCGGGTGGCCGAGCGGGGCGCGATTTCGCTGAAGAGCTTCTTCACCGCATCGGGTTGGTGCAGATACGCGGCCGCGGTGCGGCGCGCGTGTAGCGTTCCCTTTTTGCCGAGGGTGACCATTTTCTCCGCAAGCGGACGGGCGGCCTTGGCTTTGGCCAAGGTCGTGCGGATGCGCTGATGGATGATCAGGCTGCAGACCTGATTGGCCAGCAAGGCGTCGCGGTGGGCCTGCGAACGGCCGAGTTTGACGGTCTTATTCTGGTGCCTCATGGCTTATTTCTTTTTGGACTTTTTCTCTTCTTCCTCTTCGATCGGCTCGGCTTCGGGCTGGATCTCGATGAGGCCGGATTCGAACTTCATGCCGAGGCCGAGGCCGAGTTCCTCGAGTTTGTCTTTGATCTCGTTGAGCGACTTCTTGCCGAAGTTGCGGTATTTGAGCATCTCGGCTTCCGACTTGAGGGCCAGCTGGCCGACGGTCGTGATGTTCGCGTTGTTCAGGCAGTTGGCCGCGCGGACGCTCAGCTCGATCTCGTTGACCGACATGTTGAGCAGCTTCTTGAGCTTGGCGTTTTCCTGGCTGACCGCTTCCGGCGTCTGGTCGAACTCGACCTGTGTGTCGTCGTGGCCGACGAACACGTCGAGGTGGTGACGGAGAATGGCGGACGACTGCAGGAGCGCCTCGTCGGGCGTGATGCGACCGTCGGTCCAGACTTCGAGCACGAGCTTGTCGTAGTCGGTGCGTTGTCCGACGCGGGTGGCCTCGACGGCGTATTTCACGCGGGTGACCGGCGAAAAGATGGAGTCGATGGCGATGACGCCGATGGCCTGATCGGTGGTTTTGTTTTCGTCACCGGTGGAGAAGCCGCGTCCTTTGCGGACGTTCATCTCGATGGAGAACTTCATCTTCTTGTCGAGCGTGGCGATGTGCTGCTTCGGGTTGAGCACTTCGCATTTGTTGGTCGACTCGATGTCCTTGGCGGTGACGTCGCCGTCTTTGTTGACGTTGAGCACGACGCGGTGCGTGTCGTGGTCGTGCGTGTTGAATTTGACCTTCTTGAGGTTGAGGATGATCTCGACGACGTCCTCGACGACGCCGGGGATGGTCTGGAACTCGTGGTTCACACCGTCGATTTGGATCGAGGTGATGGCGGCGCCTTCCAGTGAGGAGAGTAGCACGCGGCGGAGCGAGTTGCCGACGGTGTGGCCGTAACCGGCCTCGAAGGGTTCCGCGATGAATTTCGCGTAGGTGTCGGTGGCTGTCTTCTCGTCCTTGACGAGAGACTTGGGCATTTCGAAACGTCCAAGACGAACGGGCATGATGTTATCTTTCTTTGATGGTCGCCGGGTTACCCTTGGCGCGTTTGACTCTGGAGACGAGGCTCCGGAGCCCAAGGACCTACGGCGCGGTTGGTTACGCGCGAACTTGCAAAACTAACGGTTCGCTCCGTCCGATCAAGATAAATCCGGCGCGGCTGGCTGACGTCAGAAATTGACATGATGGCATTGTTTTATATTATGCCATCATGATAAAAACCCAAGTCCAGTTGGAGGAGTGGCAATACCGGGCGGCCAAACAGGAGTCGGCCCGCACGTCGCGCAGCCTTTCTGACTTGGTGAGAGAGGGATTGGCTCTTGTCCTAAAGAGGTCCGCCCACCAATCGCGGCAACCGCTGGAAGGCTTGGCCGGCAAATACCAACCGCGTCCCGCCAACGATCTCAAACCGCATGATCGCGCGTGGGCCGAAGCGATCCGATGAAGCCCGTCTTCGTCGACACCAGCGGGTTCTACACTTTTCTCGATCGCACCGATCCGTTTCACGCCGAGGCGCGAGATCTTTTCATCCGTGCCCGCGACGAAAAATGGCAACTTTTCACCACGAGTTATGTCGTCCACGAGTCTTGGGCGTTGATCCAAGCGCGACTCGGATGGGAGGCGGTGGAGGATTGGATCGGTTCGTTGTTGCCGATGTGCGAGATCGCGTGGGTCGATGAACCGATGCACCGCTTGGGCGCGGCGAGGGCCCGTCAGGCCAAAGAGCGGCGGCTGAGCTTGACCGACTGCGTTTCCTTCGAAGTCATGTCATCGCGCGGATGCACCGAGGCGATTGCCGACGATGAACATTTCAGCCGGCTGGGCTATACTCTTCCGGCTTTGTGAGTTTTATCGATCGCGAAAAGCTTTTGGACGCCGGTGACGGTGGATCGCGCCGTCCCCGGCGCGATATCTCAAATTGTAGATCGCGATAGGGACATCGCGATCCACCCTACCGGGTGAGAGTTTGCGCAGCGGCCGCAGTCTCGAGCGGGATGCCACCATCTCCCAGTTTGGCCAAGGTTAGCCCGCTGAAGGCGGGGACAGCGGCGGACATTTCTTTGAAAATGCCGTCGAGGGTCTGGGGGACGTCCACGCCGAGGGCGCGCAGGAGGTCGGAGAGAATCTCCCAATCGTCGCGGGCTTGCCCGGGAGGTTGGGTGGCGCGGTTGAGGCGCTGGATGCGGCTTCCCGCGTTGACCATCGAACCGCGTTTTTCGGCGAAACCGGCGCCGGGCAAAATGGCCGTGGCGAGTTTGGTCGCGGTGTTGGGAAGAATGTCGAGGCAGACGATCACATCGAGGTGTGCAAGTTCGGCTTCGGTCATTCCGTAATGCCGAGGATCTTCGCCGAGGCAGAGCAGAGCTTTGAGCTTTCCGCTGCGCACCGCCGTGGCGATTTCGTGTGCTTTCGCGCCGGGCGGTTTGTGGGTGATGCCGAGAAGTTGCGCGCCGGCGGTGTTCGGGTTGCCGTCGTCGCTGACCAGAATGCCGTCGGCCTTTTGCGGACGCGCCACGACATCGTGCATGGTGATCCCAAGATGGCGGGCGATTTTGCCGCCCAGCCAAAGTTCTTCGTTGGTCATGCGTGCGGAGGCGAGGAGGGCGGTTTCGCCGCGCGGAATGGCGGACAATTTTTCTGCGACCTGTTGGACGACGCGCGGCCAAGTCGATTTTTGCAAGGCACCACCCTCGCGGAGCATCGGGACGGTGAAGCGATCCGCGCGATAGAGATAGCCGTAGTTGAGGCGTCCGTGGTCGCACATCCAGTAGGAATTGACCGCGTCGTTCTGCCGCGGGGTCTGGCGGATGATTTCATTTTCCCGCGCGCCGATGATCGTGTTGCAGCCCGTGCCGCAGGAAGTGCAGATGCTTTTCGTCTCGCGCAGGAACCAGACGCGCATCTTGAAGCGAAAGTCTTTGCTCGTCAGCGCGCCCACTGGGCAGATGTCCACCGTGTTGAGCGAGTAGTTGCTGTCGAGGCGCTGTCCCTCGTGGACCGTTAGCTTGGTGTGGCTGCCGCGATCGACAAATCCGAGCACGTCGTCGTGGGCCACTTCCTGCATGAAGCGGATGCAGCGGGAGCAGAGGATGCAGCGCTCGTCGTCGAGGACGATGTGTTTGCCGATATCCTGGCGCTTGGGTTTTTTGACTTTTTCCTCGATGAAGTTCGATCCGCCATTGCCGAACTCGACGGCGAATTCCTGCAGGCGGCATTCGCCGGCTTTGTCGCAGATGGGGCAGTCGAGCGGGTGGTTGATGAGGAGAAACTCCATCACGCCCTTGCGGCAATCCTCGACCAGCGGGGAGTTCGTGCGCGCGGCCATGCCCTCGGAGATTTCCAGCGCGCAGGAAATCTGCGGCTTGGGCGACCACGCAATCTCGGGGCGACCATCCGGGCCCATGACCGGCTGGCGGTTGGCGTCCATTTTCGGTCCGCCCACCTCGAGCAGGCACATGCGGCAGTTGCCCGGTGTGCTCAGGGCCGGATGGTAGCAATAGTGCGGCACGAAACTGCCGCTTTGCATGCAGGCCTCGATGAGCTTGGTGCCCTTGGGGAACTGGCGCCACTGTCCGTCGATCTGGACATTGACCATCGTGGTGCCGTTGCTGCCGTTTGCGCTCATGAGTCGGTGAAAATTCCGTGAAGAATAACGGCCAGCATGACTCGATCGGGTGCGCGGGGAAAGGAGGAAGTGCGGGGAAATGGCGAGTGTTACGTGACGAGTGACGAGTTTGACTCCGGAGTGGTCGGCTGGTTTGCTGCGGGTATGGAAAAGATGATTTGGTTACTGCCTCTTTTGGGACTCGCGCTTTTCACCGGTTGCGCGTCGAAGCCTCCGCTCAAGACGGTCGATTACGTCGATCTGCCGCGGTTCATGGGCGATTGGTGGGTCATCGCCCACATTCCCTATTGGTTGGAGCGGGACACCTATGATTCGAAGGACACCTACCGCATGCGCGCGGATGGGAAGATGGACAACATCTTCAGCTACCGTAAAGGCGGTTTCGACGGCCCCGAGAAGGTGATGAACGGCAGCGCGTGGGTGGTGGACAAAAAATCCAATGCCGAGTGGCGTGTGCAGTTCCTTTGGCCGATCGCATTGCCTTACTATGTTCTCTATCTCGACCCGCAGTATCGCTTCATGGCGGTGGGACATCCCTCGCGCGATTACGGATGGATCATGGCGCGTGACAAACGCATGAGCGACGCCGACTACGCCGCCGTGCTCGAAGCGTTGGCCGCGCAGGGCTACGACAAAACGAAGTTCCGCAAGGTGCCGCAGAGTTAGTTTAGTTGAGAGTTTAGGGATGAAAGTTGAGAGAAAAGGCGCGCTGAGATCCGGGTTGCTTCCGGTCGCTCAACTGCGCTCCGCGCCATGATTGCTTACTGGGTTCACAACATCGATCCGTTCGCCGTTCAGTTCGGCAACGGCTTCGGCATCCGTTGGTATGGCATCGCTTACCTTGCGGCGTTCGCCGCGGCGTATTTCGTCTATC
>JBILUI010000233.1:0-6492 GCA_044371145.1 Chthoniobacterales bacterium
GGGCAGCCCATTCGCCGCTTCTTCAATGACTTGAGGAAGCGATGAGCCGGCGGTCAAAACGCGATAACCGCAGCACCATGCTCGACATGTGGCGCCCGCCGCGAGGTGCGGGTGATCCCGTTGGGTGTTTCGCGACCACCTACACGTTCGCCCCTGCCCTGTTCGACGAGCAGTGCCTGGCCCGATTCCTCAGCATCGAGTCGGAGCCCGACCGGGAAGACCTCGCCTTCCTGCTGGAGCGGGAAACGCGATTGGGCGGCATCTATGCCGGCGTGCTTGTCGACTACACCCAGGCCGGCGTCGAGCACTCGCTGAGATGGGACGTGCTTGCAGCTCGCGTGCCCGGCGGAAAGCAACACGCGAAACTCAGCCTGCTCGCCTGGGCGGACTGTATTCGCGTGATCGTCTCGTCCGCGAACCTCACGGAACCGGGCTACCGTCGTAACTTCGAGGTGGCATCCGCGGTGGACTTTAGGGCCGATGAGTGCGACTCACCACTTCTCGAGTCCATCCTGCAGTTCCTACGGGCCATGCTCGGATTCATTCCGGGCGGTAACGATCGACCGGAAGTGGACCGCGTGAGCGCGTTTCTCGGCCGAGTCGAAAAGATGGCCCAGGGATGGAAGGATCTGCCGCGGAGCCGCACCATTCGCCAACAGTTGGCATGCACACTCCCCGGCCGGGGCTCAGCGGCCCGAAGTGCGCTCGGCGAACTGATCGCCGCGTGCCGATCACGCGGGGCCTCGCCGCACGAGGCTTGGATCGCGTCTCCTTTTTTCGATGTCGACCAGGGAAATAACAGGGCCGCCGAGTCCCTATGCAGCCAGATGGCACGCGGCAGGCACCACCGCATCTGGTTCTGTGTGCCCGGGAGCCAAGGCGAGGGTCGCGCCAGCCCTCCGCGGCTTTTCGCACCGCGCGCATTGCTCGACACTGCCGAGAAGCACGGGGCCAGCGTCACCATTGAGATGGTGCCGTCCGTCGACGGGAAAGAGCAGCGCCCGTGGCACGCCAAAATGATTCATGTGGTCGCCGAACGATATTCGGCTTTGATGATCGGCTCGTCCAACTTCACGACCGCCGGACTGGGACTGATACCCACTCGCAATATCGAAGCCAACCTCGTCACGCTCGTCGACTACGAGCAACACGGCCGCGAGGGAGGGCTCCTGGAGCATGTGTGGAGCGGCATGGAGCCGATATCGGACCCCGAACAGGCCGAGTGGCTCGGCCCACAGGTCGATGAAGAGGGCGACGCGACGGGCCTGCCCTTGCCAGCCGGGTTTCTGGCGGCCGCCTACCGAACCGGCGAGCCCAGGAAACTCGCGATCCGGCTTGACCCCGAAGCCCTGCCCGCGAAATGGGCGATCGATGCCATTGGCCGCCGGTTATCCGGGCCCGGTCGCAGCTGCCCGCTCATTGACTCGCACGACTGGCACGAACGCGGCGGACCACCGCTCGTGGACGTCGAGTGGGTGCCGGCCGATCCGCCCGAAAAACTGCGTGTCACCTGGGACGACCACACGGCCTTTCTGCCCCTGAACGTGGATGACGCACGCTCGCTGCCTGCCCCCTCGATACTCCACGATATGACCGCGGATGAAATGCTCGCCATTCTGGCCGCGACCGACCCCGGCGCCGCCCTTCGCATCTGGGAGCGTCGGCGGAGACTCGGAGTCATCGGGGTCTACGATCCGGACCTCGATTCGGCGACGCCCATCGATCTCGACCCCCTGAGCCGCTATCGCCTCTCGACCACATTCCTTCACCGCGTTCGACGCCGGGCCAGGATCATGGCCCAACTCCGACTGTTTATCGAAAAACCGGCGATCAGCGTCCAGAGTCTCGAGTGGCGATTGCGCGGGCTGATCGGCATCGAGCCACTCGCCCACAAGTTCGCGGCCGAGTTCGACGCCGCGAGCGCGACGACCTCAACCGGCAGCGACCCACGAGAAGCCCTCCTCACGCTCGCCGACCTGCTCATCGTTCTTCGGGAGGCCCGCTACGCCCACCAGGACGGCGCTATCCCGAAGCCGCAGTTCGAGAAGACGTACCGCCCCTTCGTGCGGGATCTGGCGGCCCACTTGGACGACACGGTCCGGCCCCGACTACCCGTCTTGCCCGCGGACATGTCGGATTTCTGGAACCGCGTCGTGGAGCGGTGCCAAGCATGACTGCAGCCCACCTCGTGCCCGACGATCTCGTGCTCGGCAGACGGCTCACCGGCAACGTGCCGGAGTTCGACCAGATCCGCCAGCGGCGGGAAGTCGAGGAAATCCTCCTTCGGTTCGAACGGCAGCCTGGGGTGATCCTGGCTGACGAAGTGGGGATGGGAAAGACGTTTGTGGCCCTCGCGATCGCCGCAAGCATCGCGCTCCGCAATCCCGTCGGGCCCGTGATCATCATGGCCCCCGCCACACTCGTTCCGAAGTGGCAGCAGGATCTCAAGACGTTCTGCCAACTCTACATGGATAGTCGCCGACCCGTGGAAGTGGGAGAGGCTCTGCATGCCGAACTTGTCGCCGGCGACGCGTTGCGATTTGCGGCGGTAAAGGACAGTGCGGCCTTTCTCCGTCTACTCGATGACCCTCGTGCGACTCGTGCCCACCTGATCTTCGTCAGCCACGGGGCGATGTCACGGCAACGCATGGATAAGTGGGTCAACCTGTGCCTCGTCGCAGAAGCGCTGCGTCGGCATGCCCGTGGCGGAAACAATGCGTTGATCCAGGTCAAGAAAGTGATCCACCGGTTTCTCGCTCAGTTGCTTTGGATGACCGGCAAGGAGAGCCGGCACGACTTGGGAGAAGATCTCTGGCAGCGGCTTCTTCGATCATCGCCGGCCGACTGGAGGGAGATCTACAACGCCGGTATCCGAAATGATGAGCGCAAGCTCCCCGATGATCCCGTGCCGAAGGCCGTGCTTCGATCGCTCGACGAGATCGACCTCACGGAACTGGCCGAGGCCTTGAAGCACATGCCGGTGCGTGCCCGCGGCGGGGCGGAGCGGGTTGCCGAGCGAGTGGCAGCAGTCCGAGAGGAGCTGCGCAAGGTGGACCGCAGGCTGTGGGGAGAGGTGTTAGCCAAGTCTCGATGGCGCTCGCCTCTGCTCGTGATGGACGAGGCCCACCACCTAAAGAACTCCGACACGCAACTGGCGAAACAGCTTCAGTCCGCGGACTCTGCGGATGACTTGCGGACGGGCGACGGAGCGATGGCCCAGTCATTTGATCGCATGCTCTTTCTGACAGCCACGCCATTCCAGCTCGGACACAAGGAGCTCGTCCATGTTCTCGAACGGTTTGGCGACGCTCGCTGGGATACGGCAGCCTTCGGCGACAGAGGTTCCTTCAAGGAATCTCTTGCCTTACTCAATCGAGCGCTCGATGAAAGCCAACACACCTCCATTGCCCTGCAGCGGGCGTGGAGTCGGATGCGACCCGAGGATTTACCGGCCACGCCTGCCGGGCTCGATGAGTGGTGGGACGGAATCAAATCCGCGGATGCCGACGCCCTGACTATTCATCAGCGGGCATTTCGTGACGCCTATGACGCAGCCCTGCAAAAGCGACTGGAGGCCAACAAGCGGCTCCGCCCACTGGTAGTCCGCCACAATAAGGGCGACCTCTGGCCCGGCTCGCCTATTCGTCGTCGGCACCGGATTGAAGGCGGGGCCATCGGTGAGCAGAGCGGCTTCGTCGGAGCGGGCATCGACGTGCCCGCAGAGCAACTCCTCCCGTTCTTCCTTGCGGCACGAGCAGCAGTGAATCCCCACAAAGACCTGCTGGGCGATGCACTGTGCTCGTCCTACGAGGCTTTTCGGCATACCCGTGAACACCGACAGCACCCCGCGGATGTGGATGGCTTACACGAACCGCACGAGGCTGAACAAAAGCAGCGGCAGGAGGAGCTTGACTCACTGCTGAACGACCGCTGGTATCTGGCTGAGTTCGACACTGCGATCGCGAAAACGTCCACAGCAATCCACCCCAAGATCGCCGCCACCGTCCAGCGCTCCGTCGACCTGTGGGAGCAGGGTGAGAAGGTCGTCGTTTTTGCTTTCTATCGCCACACGTGCCGAGCGCTACGAAGGCACATCAGTAACGAGATCGAACGGCGACTGCTTGCCAAGGCCCGCGAGCGGCTAGGGATGCCGGCCTCAACGCACAAACGGGAGGCCATCGACGCTCGTCTCAAGCAGATTCAAGATCGGTTTTTCGACGACACCGGCTCGCCGGGGCAACTCGCGATGGATTCGGCACTCGCGTCCATCGTGGATCGCCATGCAGCCCTAATTGACGCGATGCCATCCGCCGCGGAAACCCGCGCCATCCTGATCACCGTCATGCGACGGTTTCTGCGGGTCCACACGACGCTGGTGCGATGCTTTCCGTTTGAGAAGGAATGCCTTCTGGGGCCTGAGGATCTGGTCGAGCAGTTTCTGGATCATGCCGATGCCTCCGGGATGTCATGGCGGCAGAAGTTTGATGACTTCCTCGACTTCGTCCTGTCCCGGTGTTCGGCCGAGGAACGCACGCAGTACCTGACAGAACTCAAACGGATAAGCACAGGGGCACACAAGGCGGGTGAGGATGACGCGGGCGACCCGGCCGGCCATGACGACGGCGATGGCACCACGCTGGCAAACGTCGCCCTATGCAGCGGAGAGACACGGATGGAGGTTCGGGTGCGCCGCATGCGAACCTTCAACACACCCTTCTTTCCAGACGTGCTCGTATGCAGCGAGGTCATGGCCGAGGGCGTGGATCTCCAGCGATTCTGCCGTCACATGATCCATCACGACCTGGCCTGGAATCCCAGCACGATCGAACAGCGCACTGGCCGGATCGACCGGATCGGCTGCAAAGCGACCAACCGACACCCGATTACGTCTTTTCTGCCCTACATCGGCGGGGCAGCCGACGAGCGGCAGTTTCGGGTCATGCGGGACCGGGAACAGTGGTTCCAGGTCGTGATGGGGCAGGAGGCTGTGGCCAACCTTATCACAGCCGAGACAATCGACTCAACGTTTCCCCTGCCCAAGTCACTTGTCGAAGCCCTCGCGTTCGACCTCTCGGTGAGCAGCGCCTGACTAGCCCCGCGTGTCCGTCGGTCAGCATTGACGTCACCGGTAAGCTTTGAAAACCCGGCCCAACGGCGATCCGGAGTTCACACGGACGAACAGATCTTCACCGTCCTTAAAAACCCAGACATTCTCAGACCAAGAACGCGACGCGATGGCCGCACCGATTCGCCCCTAACCAACGGGAGCACAACGTGATGGAACCAATAACGCTGTCCCGCGAGGAGCTCTATGAACTCGTGTGGGAAACGCCGACTCGGCATCTGTGCCAACAGTTTGGCCTGTCCGACGTGGGGCTCGCTAAAACCTGTAAGCGATATGACATCCCAAGGCCGTCGTACGGCTACTGGGCCAAGAAGGCTGCCGGTGGCAAGGTAAAACGAACGCCTTTGCCGCGACGCGAGGATGATCGATTCCAGAAGGTCACCTTCGCCCCCGGTGAGCCGAAGACGGAGGAGGACGATGGATTCTTTGACCCGGAGATTCGCGCGCTCTATGAGCTAGAGAGTCAGGCCGAGCCAATCGCGGTGAGCGATACGCTTCGATCGCCACACCCCCTTGTGGCGCGCACCCGAGACGCTTTGGCTGGCGTCACGCCAAGCACATGGAGCCGGGATACCGGCCTTCTCTATCCCGACAGACAGGAGGGTGCGCACCTGCTGGACGTTGTTTGCAGCAAGGGCACCCTGCCGCGCGCGTTACGAATCATGAATGCCCTTCTCAAAGGACTGGAGGATCGTGGATACCGAATTGGAAAGCCGCAACGCAGCTACCACCATGGCACGGCTGCCGTTGGACATGGCTACGAGTTCGTGTTTCGAATGCGCGAGCCCACAAAACGGCAGATCCAGGCCAAGAACAACTCCTGGGACAGCCAATACGCGTACGTCCTGACCGGGGAGTTGCAACTTGAAGTCGACTACATGATTTATCGCTCGACGCGGGTCTACCGAGACACCGTGCGAAAGAAGGTCGAGGACTACGTTCGCGAGCTACCGCTCAAGATGCTCAAGGTTATCGACGAGCATCGCCGTGAAGAAGCGAAGCGCGCCGAGGAGCAGCGACGAAAAGACGAGAGCCGGCTACGCGAGGCAGAGGAGGCGGAGCGAAAGGCTCGCCGCGAAGCGCAGCTCAATCAGCGTCGCGAAAGACGTGAGGAGCTTTTTCGGACCGCCGAGCAGTGGCGGCAGTGCCAGACGCTTCGCGAGTTTATTGCCGCCGTTCGGATGGCAGCCGTGGAGCGTACGGGCGGGCGAAAGCTGCATCCCGACACGATGCGGTGGATTGAGTGGGCCACGAAGACCGCCGACCGCGCGGACCCGATTGAGCAGATGAAGGCCGATTCGAATCGTCGGAAGCGAGTAAGGAAACCGAGATGAATCGTTTGCGTACGCAGATCGTGATCAATTACT
>JBILUI010000129.1:0-6420 GCA_044371145.1 Chthoniobacterales bacterium
CTCTCCGGCCAGGAGAAGAAAGTTTATGACAGTATCATCAAACGGCTGAAAACCGAGGAGATGGGCGACCTGGTCTTCAACGTGCTCATCCCGACCGAGCGCGTACAGGAGATCAAGCAAGGCAAGAAGAGCGAGACAACACGGAAGTTTTTCCCCGGCTACATCATCGTCAATATGCATCTCCTCACCGAGGAGGGCGGATTGATGGATCGCACGTGGTATTTCATCAAGGACACGCCCGGCGTGATCGGTTTTGCCGGCACGAAGGACCGTCCCACACCGATGCGCCCCCGCGAAGTGGAGAGCATGCTCGCCCAGATCCAAGAGCGCGTCGACACGGTGAAGCCGAAGGTTTCCTTCCAGGTCGGCGAGAAAGTCAAAGTGGCCGACGGCCCGTTCCAGAACCAGACGGGCGTGGTCGAGGAAGTCGATCCGGACAAAGGCAAACTGCGCGTGTCGGTCACCATTTTCGGCCGCGAAACGCCGGTCGAACTCGAATACTGGCAGGTCGACCGCGAGGAGTAGAATTTTATGGCTAAAGAAATTATCGGAACCATCAAGCTGCAGATCCCCGCGGGTCAGGCCAATCCGGCACCCCCGGTCGGCCCGGCGCTCGGTCAAAAGGGCGTCAACATCATGGCCTTCTGCAAGGAATTCAACGCCGCCACGCAGAAGCAGGCCGGCGACATCCTCCCGGTGGTCATCACGGTTTACAAAGACAAGTCCTTCACCTTCATCACCAAGTCGCCTCCGGCGTCCGTGCTGATCAAGAAGGTCGCGGGAATCGCCGCCGGTTCGAAGGAACCGAACAAAACCAAAGTCGGCAAGCTGACCAAGAAGCAGTTGCTCGACATCGCCAAGATCAAAATGAACGACCTCAATGCGCGCGACGACGAGGCTGCGATGAAAATCATCGCCGGCACGGCGCGCCAGATGGGCGTGGAGATCGAGGCGTAAATAATTTCAACCCGTCCCGCGCACGAGTGCGGGACACAACCGCAGGAGTCCGCCACGGCGGACGTTCGCACTGCAAAACAACATGGCAAACAAAAGAAGCAAACGTTACGAGGCGGCCAAAAAAGCCGTCGATTCCTCGCGGAAGTATCCGCTGACCGAGGCGGTCAAAGTCCTCAAGGGCATGCCCCCGGCCAATTATGACATGACCGTCACCCTCTCCATGCATTTGGGGGTGGATCCGAAACAATCCGACCAGATGGTGCGCGGCACCACGCCGCTCCCGCACGGCAGCGGCAAAAGCGTCCGCGTGCTCGTCTTCGCCAGCGGCGCGGCGGCCGAAGCGGCCAAGGCGGCCGGAGCCGAGTTTGTCGGTTTCGAGGACATGATCAAAAAATGCACCGAAGGTTTCTCCGATTTCGACGTGGCCATTTCCACGCCCGCGGCCATGGCCGAAGTCCGCAAATTGGGCAAGGTACTCGGACCGCGCGGACTCATGCCCAATCCCAAGACCGGCACGGTCACCGATGATACCGCGAAAGCAGTAGGCGAAGTGAAGGCCGGACGCGTGGAGTTCAAACTCGACAAGAACGGCAACATCGCCGTCCCGATCGGCAAGTTTTCCTTCAGCGAGGACGCCCTCGTGGCCAATGGCGGTGTCGTCATCGACGCCGTGGCCAAATCGCGTCCGCCGTCGGCCAAAGGCGTCTTCATCGAGAGCGTGACCCTCGCGGCCACGGTTACTCCCGGCATCCCGCTGGACATCTCCAACCTCAACAAGAACTGACCGCCATGCGCCCCGAAAAAGCCAATATCGTCAAGGATCTCAAAGATCAGCTGAACGCCTCGCCGTTCCTGCTCGTCGCCGATTACACCGGGCTCAAAGTCGACCAGTTCGCCGAGCTGCGCACGCGCCTCGTCGCCGTCGGCGCCGAGTGCCACGTGGTCAAGAACACCATGCTCAGGATCGCGGCTTCCGAACTCGGATTGCCCGACATGTCCGGTTCGCTCGCGGGCCAGACGGCCATCGTCACAGGCGAGCAGGACATCTGCGCCACAGCCAAGGTGATCAAAACTTTCGCCGCCGAATTCAAGAAGCCGAACGTCAAGGTCGGCATCTTGGACAACGCGTTGCTCACCGCGGAACAGGTCCAGGCCATGGCCGACCTCCCACCGCTGCCGGTTCTGCAGGCCCAGTTGCTCGGTCTGCTCAACTCGCCGGCAAGCAAACTGGTGCGCACCCTCAACGAGCCCGGCGCGAGCCTCGCCCGCGCGCTCAAAGCCAAGGTCGACGCCGGAGGAGGGGCGGCCTGACAAATTTTCCGCGCGGCCGTTCCGCGGCCGGGGGGAGAAACAAAACATAAACGGTTCCTTGTCGGTCGGACGGCTGTCCGCCTCAAATTCGCCGGGGCCCCGGTGCGCGACAATACCACAACCAAGGAAGCAGGCCGCGCGGGCTACGCCTTCGCGGCCGCTAGACAGACAGTATGGCTAACATCGAAACCATCGTGGACCAACTGAGCGGCCTGACCGTTCTGGAAGTGTCCGAACTCGTCAAAGCCCTCGAGGAAAAATGGGGAGTCAGCGCCGCCGCCCCGGTGGCCGCTGTCGCCGCGCCCGCCGCTGGCGGGGCCGCCGCAGCCCCTGCGGAGGAGAAAACCTCCTTCGACGTCATCCTCGCCGAAGGCGGAACCAACAAAATCGCCGTCATCAAGGAAGTCCGCGCCGCCGTGCCCGGACTGGGCTTGGCCGACGCCAAGGCGCTCGTCGAGGGCGCTCCGAAGCCCCTGAAAGAGGGCGTGACCAAGGAAGAAGCCGAAGAGATCAAGAAAAAGGTCGAAGCGGCAGGCGCCAAGGTCGAAATCAAGTAATCTGCTGCCCGGGCGGGGAGGGGGGGTAAATATTCCCTTGACCCCCGCCCGGGAGCCACTCATAGTGCAAGGTCTTTCCCGGGAATCCCGTCGAACCATTGTCCGAAGCTTGACACCCTGCTCTGAGTCGGAGCGCCTCTGTGGCGCGTTACCGATCGGTGTGGGGATGTTTTGTCTCGCGGGCTCTTTCGCCGTCCCCGGGAATTAGATCCGCGCTCCGCGCAAACAACCATCATCGCACCAATGTCTGATCGTCTCTACTTCGGCAAACTCAAGGAAACCACGGAAGCGCCTAACCTCATCGAGTTGCAACTCGATTCGTACAAGGAATTCCTGCAGGAAGGCGCCACGCCCGGCAAACGCAAGAACACCGGACTTGAAGCCGTGTTCCGCGAAGTTTTTCCGATCCCGAGCTATGACGAAAAGATGGTGCTCGAGTATGTCGGCTATGACATCGGCACGCCGAAGCTGAGCGCGCTCGAAGCGCAGCGCGAGGGCGAGACCTACAGCGCGCCGTTGCACGTCACCTTCCGTTTCAAAGACGAGAAGGGAACGAAGGAAGAAAAAGTCTACATGGGCGAACTTCCGCTCATGACCCCGCAGGGCACGTTCGTCATCAACGGAGCGGAGCGCGTCATTGTCAGCCAGTTGCACCGTTCGCCCGGTATCTGTTTCGAGTCGACCGTCCACGCCAACGGCAAAATTCTCTACAGCTTCCGCATCATTCCGGACCGCGGTTCGTGGGTCGAAGTGCAGTTCGATACCAACGACCTGCTTTACGTCTACATGGATCGCCGCAAGCGCCGCCGCAAATTCCTCGCGACGACCTTCCTGCGCACTATGGGCTATCCGTCCGATAAGGACATCGTCGCGCTTTTCTACACCCCGCAGGATCTCAAGCTGAGCGGCCGCCTCGACGAGGACGAACTCGCCAGCAAAGTTCTGGTTGAAGACATCAAGGACGGCGAAATCGTCCTGGCCAACGCTTTCGAACCGCTGAACAAAGCGACCATTTCGCGCCTGCTCGCCGCCGGCATCGCCAAGGTGAGCGTTGTTGATGTTTCCGAGGACGACACGATCATCAAATCGCTGCGCAAGGATCCGGCCCGCAACGAGGAAGAGGCGCTCAAGGACATCTACCGCAAGCTGCGCCCCGGCGATCCGCCGACCGTGGCCAACGCCAAGAGCATGCTCAAGCGCATGTTCTTCGATCCGAAGAAATACGATCTCGGCCGTGTCGGTCGCCACAAGATCAATCTCAAGCTCAACCTCAACACGCCGGACGAGACGCGCACCATGACGCGCGAGGATTTCATCGCCTCGGTCAAGCACCTGCTTGAGCTCAAACGCGATGAAGGTCTCGTCGACGACATCGATCACCTCGGCAGCCGCCGCGTCCGCACGGTGGGCGAGCTTCTTGCCAACCAGTGCCGCACCGGCTTGGCCCGCACCGAGCGGGTGGTCAAGGAGCGTATGACTTTGTTCGATTCCGCGCTCGAGCACATCACTCCTTCGAAACTCATCAACCCGAAGGCTCTCAGCGGCGTGGTCCGCGATTTCTTCGGCCGCTCGCAATTGAGCCAGTTCATGGACCAGACGAATCCGTTGTCCGAGCTGACTCACAAGCGCCGCCTTTCGGCCCTCGGGCCCGGCGGTCTCAGCCGCGACCGCGCCGGATTCGAAGTGCGCGACGTACATCCTTCGCACTACGGCCGCATCTGCCCGATCGAGACGCCGGAAGGTCCGAACATCGGTCTGATCAGCTCGCTCAGCACCTTCGCGCGCATCAACGACTTCGGTTTCATCGAGACGCCTTACCGCAAAGTGACCAACGGTCGCGTCACCGACCAGATCGATTACCTCCCGGCCGACAAGGAAGAGAACTTCCTCGTCGCGCAGGCCAACTCGGTGGTCGACGGACACGGCAAACTCGTCGGCGACAAAGTTTCCGTGCGCTACCGCGGCGACTTCCTCGAGGTCGAGCCGGCCAAGGTTCACTACATGGATGTTTCGCCCAAGCAGCTGGTTTCCGTCGCGGCGGGATTGATCCCGTTCCTCGAGCACGACGACGCCAACCGCGCGCTGATGGGCTCGAACATGCAGCGCCAGGGCGTGCCGCTCGTGCGCTCCGACTCGCCTCTGGTCGGCACCGGCCTCGAAGGTCGCGTGGCCCGCGATTCCAAGGCGGTCATCGTCGCCGAGGAATCGGGTAAAGTCGCCTCGGTCACGGCCGACCAGATCATCGTGACCAAGGACGGTCACCTGCCGGAAGGCAAGCGCAAGATCAAGACCGATCTCGAGAAACACGTTTACGTTTACGAGCTGCGCAAGTTCATGCGCTCGAACAGCAGCACCTGCATGAACCAGCGGCCGCTGGTCAAGAAAGGCCAGCATGTCAAACGCGGTGAGGTCATCGCCGACGGTCCTTGCACCGACGGTGGCGAACTCGCCCTCGGACGCAACGTGCTCGTCGCGTTCATGCCTTGGAGCGGCTACAACTTCGAAGACGCCATCCTCATCAGCGAGCGCGTGGTCAAAGAGGATATTTACACCTCGATCCACATCGACGAATTCGAAATCGGCGCCCGCGACACCAAGCTCGGACCCGAGGAAATCACCCGCGACATCCCGAACGTCGGCGAGGAAGCCCTGCGCAACCTCGGACCCGACGGCGTGGTTCGCATCGGTGCGGAAGTGAAACCCGGCGATATCCTCGTTGGTAAGATCACTCCGAAGAGCGAAACCGAACTCGCCCCCGAGGAGCGTCTCCTGCGCGCCATCTTCGGCGAGAAAGCGGCCGACGTGAAAGACACGTCGCTCACAGTCCCGTCCGGAACCTACGGTATCGTCATGGACGTCAAAGTTTCGTCCAAAAAGGAACTGGCCAAGACCAAGCTTTCGCCGTCCGAGGCCAAGAAGCACGCCAAGCAACTCGAAGACGACTACAAGAAGCGCAGCGACGAGCTTCACGAGCAATTGACCGAGGCGCTCTCCAACGTCCTGCTCGGCGAGAAGATCCCGCTCGACGTGGTCAACGGCGAGAGTGGCGAGATCATCATTCCCGCCAACCGCAAAATCACCAAGACGCTCCTGCGCAAGCTGGCCGGCGTTTACAACCAAGTCGAAATCGACCCGAGCCCGATCCGCAACAAGATCCTCGAGATCATCGGCCAATACCGCCACCGCTTCGACGACCTCCAGCACGAGCGCGAGGAGAACATGATGCGCGTGGAGAGCGGTGACGAAGTCGATCCCGGCATCGTCAAGCAGGTCAAAGTTTACATCGCCAGCAAGCGCAAGCTCAGCGTCGGCGACAAGATGGCCGGGCGCCACGGCAACAAGGGCGTCGTCGCCAAGATCGTGCCTGAAGAGGATATGCCCTTCCTCGCCGACGGCACACCGGTCGACATCGTACTCAACCCGCTCGGCGTGCCGAGTCGAATGAACGTCGGACAGGTCCTCGAGACGCACCTCGGCATCGCCGCCAAGGCGCTCGGCTTCAAAGTCGCCACGCCGGTTTTCGACGGCATCAGCGAGGAGAAAATCTTCAACTACCTGAAAGACGCGAGCAAGGTCGACGGCTTCACCTGGGTGC
>JBILUI010000130.1:0-6348 GCA_044371145.1 Chthoniobacterales bacterium
CCGGATGCGGTCTGCTTCACCGAGGTTCCCGAGTCGGCCAAACTCTACGCCTCGCAACGCAACCGCTGGCAACGCGGCACCTTCGAGGCCCTCTTTCGCAACTGGCGGATGATCCTGAATCCGCGCTACGGCTCGACCGGGCTGTTCGGCATGCCCTTCTTCATCTTCTTCGAGGCGTTCGCCCCTCTCGTCGAGATCACCGCGTATATTTTGGCGGTCGTTCTCCTCGCGATGGGTTTGGTCGGATGGACCGAAGTCATCATTCTGTTTTTCCTCGCCTACATCACCGGCATTTTCCTCAGTCTCCTCGCCGTGCTCCTGACGGAAATGTCGCGCCTGCGCACCGCTTCATGGGGTGACTTCTGGAAGCTGATCGCCGCGATTCTCACCGACAATCTCGGCTACCATCAGTGGCGGCAGTTGGCCGCCGTGGTCGGCATGTTCCAATACTTCCTCTTCCGCCGCCGCGATCTGGGCGCGCGCATGGAACGGATCAGCGAAGGAGCGGCGGCGGCATGATCGCCAAGCCCGCCGGCGCGAAGCACGAGGTCGCCATTGTCGGTCTCGGCTACGTTGGCATTCCCCTCGCCCTCGGTTTCGTCAACGCGGGATGCCGCGTGCTCGGGTTCGACGCGGACGGCGGGCGCGTGCTGGAGCTGCAAAACGGCCACGCACCGCTCTCGCATTTGCCGCCGGACGCCATCGCCAAGGCGCTGCAGACCAAGCGCCTCGAATTCAGCGCGGACAAAAGCAGACTCTCCGAGTGCGAGGCCGTCATCATCTGCGTGCCCACCCCGCTGCGCAAACATCAGGATCCGGATCTGTCGCATATCCTTGACGCCGGCGCGGACATTGCGCCTCACCTCCGGCGCGGCATGCTCGTCTCGCTCGAATCGAGCACTTATCCGGGCACCACGCGCGAGGAACTCCGCGCCGTGTTGGAGAAAGGCTCGAGCCTCAAGGCCGGGACAGATTTCGCCCTCGTCTTCTCGCCGGAGCGCGAAGACCCGGGCAACAAGCAAAGCGTGATCGGCGACATGCCCAAGGTCATCGGCGGCCTCACTCCCGCCTGTCTCGAACGCGGCAAGGAACTCTACGGGCAGGTGATCAGACAGCTTGTGGCGGTCAAGGACTGCGACACGGCCGAGGCGGTCAAGCTCACCGAGAACATTTTCCGCTTCATCAACATCGCTTTGGTCAACGAGCTGAAGCGCATTTATTCCTCGATGGGCATCGACATCTGGGAAGTGATCGACGCGGCCAAGACGAAACCTTTCGGCTTCATGCCGTTTTATCCCGGACCCGGCGTGGGCGGACACTGTATTCCCATCGATCCGTATTACCTCACGTGGAAGGCCAAGGAATTCAATTTCGACACGCGCTTCATCGAACTGGCCGGCCAGATCAACCGCTCGATGCCCTACTACGTGGTGAACCATCTGCTCGAGGCGCTGAACGCCGCCGGAAAATCGCTGCGCGGCACGCGCGTCCTCGTGCTCGGACTGGCCTACAAGCAGGGCATTTCCGACGATCGCG
Source organism: Chthoniobacterales bacterium (assembly GCA_044371145.1). Classification (GTDB taxonomy): domain Bacteria; phylum Verrucomicrobiota; class Verrucomicrobiia; order Chthoniobacterales; family JACTMZ01; genus JACTMZ01. Next base: position 1,537 of record JBILUI010000130.1, read on the forward strand.
AGTCGCCCGCCTACCAGATCATGGACTTGCTGGCCAAGAAAGGCGCCGAGGTCGAATACTACGACGAACACGTGCCCAAGATCCCGCCAGGCCACGGACACTGGGCAGGGCGGTCTTCCATGCTTTGGAGCGAACGCAATCTTTCGGCCTGTGCCGCGGCCATCGTCTGCACGGCCCATCCCGGCGTGCATTACGAGCAACTCGCCGATCTTGTCCCCCTCGTCATCGATGCCTGCAATGTCGTCCCGAAAAATCGCAAGGCGCACGTGGTGGCGGCCTGATATCTTCGCCGCTCTGCTGCTCCTCGGGACAACTGCGGCCCGTGCACTGGATTACCGCGAGGATTTCACAAATCCCGGCAAACCCTCGCTCCCGCCGGGACACGCGTGGAGCTACTTGGCAGAACTCAGTCCGGCGAAAAGCTGGTATAAAATCGTTCCGGGCGACGGCTTTGCCTACCTCTCGGTCGAACGGTCGATGCTGACACCCCGCCTTCATCACGGAACCTTCTGGCCTTTCCAAACGATCACATTCGGTCCGGTCGGTCCCGGTCATCGTTTCGCCATGCGCGCACGGGACACCGCCATCCCGGGAGTCGCCTCGATGATTTTTATCCACCGGGAGAAGGAAACACTCGATGAGATCGACATCGAAATCGTGGCGGACGACACCCACGGACCCGGGACCGGACATCCCAACGGCCCCGAGGGCGGATGGACCGACGTCCGCCTCAACACCTACGCCGCAGCGGATACCGCCAAATTCGTCCCGTCGCGCAAAATCCAAAAACCGATCACCGATGCGGACGGCCGGCGCGTCTCGCACCAAGACGGAAAATTCCACACCTATGCAATCGAATGGCGCACCAACTCCGTGCGTTTTCTCATCGACGGCGTCGAGCAGGCCGTCGTCGAGGATGTCGTTCCGCAAGGTGAAGCCGATCTCATCGTCGGCTTGCGCCAAATGCCTTGGGCCAGTCGTCCCGACTGGGAAGACTACCGCACAATGCTCGTCGACTGGATCGCCATCGAACCTTTGGACAACGAATCACCGGAAGAGGCACCGCCGCCACGACAAAACCACACGGGCGAAAGTTGATTCAATATTTGGTGAGCGCGTCGGCGCACCGAGAAAAAGGGATGCGACGGCGGAGACGCCGCCGCTACACCTCCACACGACATTGTAGCGGCGGCGTCCCCGCCGTCGGCGCCTGTTGCAAGATTCGCAGAGGTGGATCGAGCCGTCCCGGCGCGATATTTGAATCTGCAAAGAGCGATGGAACCGACTAACCCCGCTTGCGCCGCAGAAGAACAAGACCAAACAGTCCCATGGCGAGCAGGCCGCTGCCGGTGACCACCACATACCAGACTTTGAGATTTTTCCCGAGCCATGCGCCTTCGTGGATGGTCATGAGCAGATCGGCGGTGTCCTCCGAAATACCAAACCACGCCTGGCCGGATTTGTAGAGAACTCCGGTTATGGCCGTGGCAGCGAGCGGCAGGAGCAACACTCCGCCGAGCACTCGATGCCACCAGCGGGCCATCCCCTTCCCTCCCCGCTGTCGCAGCATGGATAGTCCGGTGACGATGAGAAAAAGCAGACCGAGGCCGGTGACGAGCACGTAGAACGGCGACAAGGCGGGCCCGAGCCACTCCCCGGTGTGCCATTCCATGACGGCCTGCCCAGTCTGTCCGCTCATGCCGAACCACTTCTTGCCCGCGCGGTAAGCCACGCCCGTCACCGCGCTGACCGCAATGAGAGCGAAAAGAAAAGGCGAGAGCCGGCGATGCAGCTTTCTCGTCGGAAAAGCCATGGAAAATGTGTCAGCGCGGCGTCGCGCCGGCGCTTGAGATTAGTCGAGAATCGTCACCGCTATCGGCTTCAGCTTCGCGCCGTCCTTCTCCACCTGCACTTCGAGCTTCTGTCCGTTTTTGAGCGCATCGAAAGCGACGTCCTTGCCGCCCTGCGTCAGCTTGGTCGCGTCGCTGAAATACAACTCGAGAACTTTGCCGTCCTCCATGGACACGTAGATTTCTTTCTCCTCCGGATCGACCCTCTTGGCCGTGACCGGATACGTGCCGGATTCGACCACCGAAGTGTTGCGGATTTCTTTGGAGCTATCCTCCTCCTCGGCGAAGGACACCGAAACAAGAGCAAGCGAGAGGGCGAGGGTGAGGAGATTTTTCATGATGAATGCGATGTTGTTTGAGAATGGGAGGTTACTATAGACGGGGCCCCGCAAGCCAGCCGCATCGCATGAGAGAAGAAAAATACGAGCCACAGCCGAGCGAAGCGAACCGGAGGCGTAGCCGTAGATAGGTCGCCGCAGCGACCAAACAGACAACTCGGAGAGTTGAGCGCAGCGGTCAAATAGGCGCAGATAGACACGGATGAAGGGCAGCGATGACGATCCTTACTTGCCCGCGCTGACACGCTGGCAAGTGGAGTGCTCCGGCCCGAGTCACAGATCGCGCAAAATGTCCTCTTTCGTCGCACCCTTGTGAGTGGCCACCAAGCGGAGGATGGAATTTAGGGTTCCGACGCGCAAAACGGCATGATCCGGCACAGGAATCCTTTGGTGGCTGGGACTTCCGGTCTGCAGAATAACGTGGCTGCCCACTTGGTGCACTACGGCGTAATCCCAAAGCCTGCAAAGATGCCTGATGAGCGCCGCGCCAGAGAGGTCTCTGGGGAGCTTCATGCCTCAAGCCAAGGCAAAGCTCTCGTCGCGGACCAGATGCAACCGGACTCGCGCAGGCAATTTTTCGGGTGTGTCGAAAAAATATCCGCGAACAGCCTCATTCACCGCCTCGCGGAGCTCCTCCCAAGAATCACCTTGGGTGACAATCGGTTCGGTGAGGCACTCCGCGACAAAGCCTCCGTCGGACTCTTGCGAAACTTGGAAGATCAAGTCCTTCATGTGTCGTCAAAATACTCAGGAAACCCACCGCCCGCAACATTCCGTTGGCCGCCCACGCCCGTCACGCGTCTCTGTTCATCCCCGCCTGCGCCCACTGGTTTTCTCCTGCTGACGACTGAATACTGAACACTGCCAACTGCGCGCGTGAGCGCGCTTATCACTCCCCACCAGGCTTCGCTCCGGTATCCATGCGCAAAGGAGCGATCAAAGCGAACTCCCCCGGGGCGAGCAGGTGCGCGTCGAGCGAGGCGGCCAGACCGCGGGCGGCGCGTTCGTTCCCGGTAGCGGCAAAAATGGCGGCAGCCACGGCCTGCTGTCCGGGCGGCGATTGTTCGACGAAGACATCGAAGTCGTCGAAGACCGCGAGGGCATCGGACGATCGTCCAGCTTTGAGCAGCGCGAGCGCGTGGGTGAAGAGCAGGTTCACATCGGAGGGAGCAGCGGCGAGAGCTGCCGAGGTTTCCTCCGGATCGACCGCCACGCCGGAGAGCAATCGCTCGTAGCGTCGCAGGTCTTCGACGGTTGGAGAATGCGGCGATGCGGCGGCGGCAGCTTCATACGCGGACTGCAAACTGGCCGGTTGTCCGCTGCGGGCGAAGCGCTGGCGCGCCAGTTGCAGCATGGACTCGGCGGTTTCCGCCTCGCCGCACAGCGCGATGATCTCGGCATCGGCCGCTTTGCGGAAGCCCGACTCGTCGAGAATGCCCAAGGTGACGGTCCAAGTTCCTTCGTCCGCCGAGGCGCGCACTGCGTCCTTGGCCGACTGTTCGGCTTTGCCACCGCGGTCGAGCTTGGCATTGGCCTGCGCGGCGACGGCGAGTCTGAGGCTACGGGGGACACTTCCCCCGCTTTCCGAAAGAGCGAGCAATTCATCCCATTTTCCCAACGCGCCGAGTGCGGCGGCGCGGGTGAGAAAAACGGAAGGGTTGCGTGTCGCCTCGGCCTGCGGAGCGAAAACCAGGGCGTCCTCGGCGTTACCACGACCGGCCAGCCACGCGGCAAACGCCGCTTTGCGCGCGGGATCGGCACCGGTGTAAACGACCTTGAGACGATTGATGGTATCCGCTTCCGCCGCCTGGCCCGTGGCGATCATGGTGGTCGCGGCGGCCAGCAACGCGGGGTTGTCCGCAGCGGGTCTTTTCCACGCCGCGTCGGACCAGCGACGCACTTCGTCCGGCGAGGGATTGAGCATGCTGAGCGCGAGCGCAATAGCCTCCTCGCCTTCTTTCGTTCCCTCCAGCGAGTCAACCAATGCGGAGACTTCCCGCGCAGCGGCCAAATTCTCCGCACCCGGCGAAGGCGCACGCAGGAAACGGGCATGGCGACTGAGCAAAAGCCGGACCAAAGCCAACCGGTCGGCCGGCGTGTTGGAAGTTTTCACCGCGGCACGCGTCTCGAGGATGGCATCCTGCAGATTGCCACGAGACAGCTTGCGCTCGGCGCGCAGCATGGAAGCCTTTGCGCTCCCACCCGCCTTTTCCAGAGCGGCCAGCACTTCGCCGAATTGCCCATCGTTGCCGCCGCGCATTGTGGCCACGGCGCGCATCTCCAGTTCGTCGGGAGTCAGGACGAGATCCGGCGGCAACTTCTGCCACGTTTCCATCGCGCCGGTAAAACCGATCTTGGTTTCGATCGCCGCCAGAGCCCGCAGCACCTCGGGATCGTCCGGACGCATGCTGCGGGCGGAAGTGATCTGCACGCGCGCCATGTTGAGATTGCCCTGCTCCACATTGGCCAGCGCCTTGTGCGCCAGATCGCGCGCGCGCCAGCCGATGAAAAACTGCAACCCGAGAGCACCGACGAGAACTCCGGCCAAGATAACCACCGGAACGCAGAGCATAATGCGGCGCAACCAGGCGCGCGCCGGCTTCAGCCCGCTCTTGCCGAGCGGC
>JBILUI010000021.1:0-22150 GCA_044371145.1 Chthoniobacterales bacterium
TAGGCGACCGGCTCATTGTCGGACCCTACAGTTTCGAATTCACCGGCCGCTCGCTGCGCAAGGTACGACCGCGCATCGGCGCAGAGATCACCGCATCCGGAGTCGGAGTGGACGCCGGCGGACGCGCCATTCTCGACGGCGTTTCGCTGCAGATCCCCGCCTGTTCCTTTGTCGGCATTCTCGGGGGGAGCGGTCAGGGAAAGTCGACGCTCATGACGGCGGTTTGCGGGATCCGTCCTCCCAGCCGCGGCAAAGTGACCATCGACGGGATCGAAATGGGAGCCAACGCGGAGCAGGCCCCGGTTGGTTACGTGCCGCAGGACGACATCGTGCACGTCGAACTGACGGTCGAGCAGGCCATCCGCCACAGCGCCAAGCTGCGGCTCGACGCTCGCATACCGGCTCCGGAAATCGACGCCTTGGTCGATGAAATCATCGGACGTCTGGGTCTTGAGGAACACCGCAGCAAGCGCATCAACCGTCTTTCCGGCGGCCAGCGCAAGCGGGTCAGCATCGCGACGGAGTTGCTGGCCAAACCCGCCGCACTCTTCCTCGACGAGCCGTCTTCCGGTCTCGACCCGGCCACCGAATACCATCTCATGCGTTTGCTGCGGCATCTCGCCGCGGCCGACTGCACCGTGGTCTGCACGACCCATGTGCTCGGGCGGGCCTATCTTTTCGACCGCCTTTTGTTCATCCATGGCGGCCGGTTGGTTTTCGACGGCACGCCGGAGGAAGCGAGGGACTTTTTCGCCGTGGAATCCCTCGATATGGTCTACATCAAGCTCGACGGCGGCGAGGAAACTGCGGTCCAGCTTGAGGACCGGTTCAAACTCTGGCGGGAGCACAAGGGCGGCAGTGCGGAAGTCGCCAGCGCTGCAGCAGGCCAGGAACCGGCAACGAAAAAAACGCATCGCGGCTGGCGCGGACACTTCTCGGCCCTGCTCACACAGCTGGCCCGCCTACGCGACATCACGGTCTCCGATCGGTTGGCCATGGTCTACCTGCTGGCCCAACCGGTGCTCATCGCGCTGCTCATCGGATGGGTGGCGGAGGACTACGTGCTCCGCCTGTTTCTTTGCCTCGTCGCCGTGCTCTGGTTCGGTTGCAGCAATGGTGCGCAGCAGATCGTGAAGGAGCGGCCGGTTTTCGCGCGCGAGAAAATCTGCGGCGTGGGCGCCAATCCGTATCTTCTTTCCAAATACAAACTGCACGGCGCGGTCACTGCGATCCAGGGATTGTTGCTGTTTCTCGTGGCGCAGTCCACGGCCATGATCTTCAATCCGCCGCTGCTGCCGGCGGGGACGATGATGGAGGAAATGACGCGGATGGAGCGCGACCGGGTCGCGGCCGAAGCGAGGGCCGCGGCACCGCAAACCGACTTTGCCGCCGTCGAGGAAGGAAAAGCAGCGACAGAGACCACCAACGCACCTGCCGACACGGCCGCGTCGCCGCGCGAAGCGAAACTGCCGGTCTTGCGGGCGGCGGCGGCGAGAGCAGCATGGTTCTGCGGCGCGGGAGAAAATGTTTTCGAGGCCAGCCGGCCCGGCGGCGCCGGTTTCTGGCGCGCGTGGTTTTGGACCATCGGGCTCAAGGCGGTCGCGCTCGCCTGCACGGCACTGGTCGGCGTGGCCATGGGGCTCGCCATCTCGGGACTCGTACAAACCAGCACGCAAGCCGTGCTCTGGGTGCCGCTCATCCTAATACCCCAAATCCTGCTGGGCGGCGTGGTTCTGGTGCGGCCGGAACTGTCGGCCGCGGCGCGCGGCTTGGCCCAGCTGACCCCCAGCTTTTCCGCCCAGCGCATCCTGGATGTTTCAAATACCTACGGACTCACCGTTCCTTTTTTGAGCAACCGCACCAAGCTGCCCGTGTTCCTCACACCCGGGGAAAAAGAACGCGTCGAGTGGGAGTTGGCCGGGAAAAGATATTCTCAGAGCTACGACCGCATCTCCCCGGTCAACCGTTCCTGGCAAAACCTGCTCGTCTATCCCTCTGCCACCGGCCAGCACATCAACGCTTATGACGAAGTGGTGACCAAACAAAACTCCAGGAAGAAAATTTTCCAAGACACGACAGGTGCACGCAACGATGTGAAATACCGTAAAGGCACAATCTACGAGAATCTATGGCCCGCGGCTCGGGCGACCGCGATAATCCTCGTCTGGGTCGTTCTGTGCTACGCCATCACTGTGATGGCGCTGCAAAAAACCGCGGCGCGGTCCTCCTGAAGAACCGGCCGCGCTTTCACCGGGCGCGAAGCCCGCGAGATCAGATCAGTAACTTGAGTAGGAGGTCGGCTTGGTCACGGCCTGGAAACCGTCGACCGCCGGGGAGTAATTGGCCGGCGCCTTTTTCGGCGCCGAGTTGGTCTGCGTGCGCACCGTGCGCACGGGCGCGGTGTAGTAGTAGTTCTTCGTGCAAGACGTCACCAAGAGCGAGGTAGTGACGAGAACAATGGGTAGTCGGATTTTTTTCATGGGAGTTTTCAATGGTGCTTTCATCATGCGCTAAACGTGGCCTAGGGGCCGGCGGGCGATGCGGCCGAACCCGTCGCGGGTTGCGCCGGCTGCGTCACGGCCGCGGCGTTGGGATCGACCGGATTCGTCGTGGTCGGCACGGCGGGGCTGGTTTTGACCACACCTCGGCGCCCGACAAGGACACACCAGGACGCCAGGCCCTCGGCATTCGCCATATGCAGGTAAACAATGGCCGTGCCGTTGTAACTCGAGCGGAACTGGACCCCGGCGTTTTTCACCCGGCGGCGGTCATCGAGAATAAGGCCGCCCACTTCGTCATAAACGTAGATATCAACGTCCTTGGCCATGGCATCCGTGCCGGCGAGGAAGACATAGTCGAGGCCTTTGTTGACGGGCACGAAGAACTGCACCACGCCGCCGGCTCCGAGAAGACCGCTGTTGTCGGTCGGCGCCATGGCGAAGCTTTTGTCAGTGTACGTTTTGGCCATGCGATAGGCGATATCCTCGGCTTCCACCGGGTCGGCGGAAACAGGGGCGAGACCCGCGGCGAGAGCTGCGGTGCCAAGGGCCAGCAATTTGCTGAAGTGATTGTTTTTGTTCATGGGATTGGTGGTTGTTCGGGTTCTGCGGCGGCTGGCGGGTGAATCAATCTGTCGTGACGGCTCCCACGGCGGTATCACCGATGGATTTGAGTTTGGCCACGTCGTCCTTCGAAATGGAGGCATCGAGCGGGATATTCACGATGGGATAAGCTTCGGCGATAGCTTTGCTGATGGCTTGCACCTTGGGAGAGCCGGCCGCTTCAGCGCCCAGGGCGGAAACCTGCTTGTTGAGTTCGCCAGCCAGCAGCGGTTCGCGCAGGATGTTGGAAAGTTCCGGCGTGTAATTTTGTTCGATGAGGGCGGAAGCGTAACGCGAACCCTGTAACCAACCCGAGGCGATGACGAGCGTGCGGTCATCGCGGTTCTCGGGCGCCGACAATTTCTGCATGATGTCGGCCTGGAGAAATCCGAGTTCGAGAAACACCATGAGCCACTCGCCGCGGTTGGCCAAATCGCGCACCTGACGGGCGCGCTTGAGATCGTCGTCGGTCGCCCCGAGTTTTTTGCCCAGCGCCTCGAGTTGATCCGCGCTGCGGTTGAGTTTCTCGGCGTTCTGCGCCTTGATCGCCACGATGCCGTCGGCGATCTTCACGCCGAGCGCCATGGAGACGTCAGTCTTGCCCTCCAGAACGTTGGCTTCGACGTCGACTGCAATACCATCGGCCAACGCGTTCCAATCGACTTTGTCGGCCCCGACCACCTCCTCGATAGCGAGGAGCTTGTCGTAGGGGTTGGGCATGGGCAGGGCGGCCTGTTCGGCTTTCGTTTTGTCGAATTCGGGCTTGGGCGCCGCGTTTTCCTCGGCCATGCCGGCACAGGGAACAACGCAAACAGCTAAAATGGAGGTAAGGGCTTTTTTCATCGGAGTTTGTTGGGAGGTGATTCTTAAGGGAGGTCTGTTTAAGAATTGCCTGAGATCAAGGCAAACCTAAAATCCACTCTCGATCAACCGCGCACCACTTGAAAATGATCCGCTTCTCCATTGTGCTGGCTTTGGCCGCCCTTTTGGGCGCTTGCGAACCAGACGACCCAAAGGTCCGGGCCGAGGTCGCGGAACTGCGCGCCGAGGTCGCGGAACTGGAGAAAAAGGCCGGCGCGTCACGAGAATCCGCCGCTGCAGCACCCGCCACTTCGGCTTCCGGGCTCTCGCGCGAATCTCTGCGCCGGAACCTCGACGAGAGAATGCCCGCTCTGCGCGCCGCGTTGACCAGAGCTTTTCCCGAATACCGCGTCGATCCGGTCAACGCGGCGACCATCAGCATCCCGCAGGACAGCGACTACCTCCCCTACACCACGGAGGTGAGCTTCGGTCTTTCCAAAGGCCAGAGTGTCGCCTCTTTTTCCATACGCATCGGTGCCGATCGCGCGGGCAACTGGCAATTTCCTGACATGGAAGACCTGGCCGCGGCGGTTGGCAACCTCGCCTCCTCGGGATCAACCCCGCAAACGACAGCGGGACCCGCCGCCTCGGGTCGCGGCGCGACGATGGATAACAACGTGCGGCAGATCGAGTGGAACGACGGGGGAGCAGCGCCTGCCTCTTCCTCGCAAAGCCGGCACCCCGCGGAGGAAACACCCGCGCGAACGGGCCAACCGTCGGGCAACGCTCCCTTCCCGGTGCAGGACTCGCGCACCATACAGTTCGACTAGCACGATGTGCCGCCGCTCCGCGCGGACACCTCAACCCATGGACCACGCGCGCGCCAAGAAAACAGACGACTGGCGCCCGGCGCCGGACAACAACGAGGCGCCTGCACTGCCCGGCTTTCTCGATCCGCTCATCGAGCATCTCGCGGAAAAAGTCCACGACAAGTGGGCGGAGCGAAGAATCGCCGAGGGCTGGACCTTCGGGCCGCGGCGCGACGACGAGCGTAAGACCACACCCAACCTCGTCCCCTACGCTCAATTGACCGAAGTGGAGAAGGCCTACGACCGGGCCACGGCGATGGCCACGATCCGGAATCTTTACGCCGCCGGTTATCGTGTGGTCCAAGCCCAAGGAGAGACCGGACCGGAAGACAACGAGACCGCGCTGGTGGAAGGCTTCCTCGCCAATCCCCAGTCCCGGCGTTTCGAGGAGGCGGATCTACTGTGGCGCAGCAAGCCCGCGGAGTATTGGCGCCGCAACGCCGGGTTGCTCGAGCGGATGGCCCGCGTGGCATCCGACGCAGGATGGCCACTGCTGGCTTATGACATGGTGTCGCGCACTCTGGCTTCAACCGGTCCGGACAGTCCGGCGCTGCCCGAGACGGAGGAAGCCCGTTTGCGTTACTTGGCCGTGTTGTCGCTGATGGAAGTCGGCGCGCTCGAGCGGGCCGCCGAGGAACTGGGCAAGATCGGCGACGACCGATGGATCGAGGGCGATCTGCAGGGCTTGCGCGGCAGGTTGGCCAAAATGCGCGGTCTGCGCGCGAAAAACAGCGAAGAAGCACGGGAATATTTCCGCGCAGCGCAGGAGATTTATGACTCGGCCTACACCGGGGCACGCGAGGAATTTCTCCGCGGAAAAAGCGGTGCGGCCGGTGCGACCGCTTATTACCTCGGCATCAATGCGGCCACGATGAGCGCGTGGGCGGGCGACAGCAACAGCGGGGCACAGCGGGCCGAGGAGGTGTTGGAAATTTGCGGCGCATTGGAAGCCGGCGCGGGGACCAAACCGGGCAAAGACGCGTGGCTGGAAGCGACGCGCGGCGAAGCTCATTTGCTGCGCAAATCCCTTCCCCAGGCGGCCGCGGCCTACCGCGCCGCGGCCGGGGCCCTGCACAAGCAATGGCGCCCGCTCCTCTCGATGAGAAGGCAGGCGCTCGAGACGGCGCAACGCACGGGCGTCCCCCGCGAGGAAGTGGAGAGCTGGTTTACGATGCCGCGAATTTGCGTGCGCGGTTTTCCCGGATCGCCTGGCGAGGCTCCGGCGCGCGGCTCGATTGTCTTCTTCTACGTCCGCGATGCGGACCAGTTGGCCGAAGCAGTCGCCATGGCACCGGCCTGCGCGGAATTCCACCTTTGCGTGGAGCGGTCACACGCCGCGTTCCGGGCATCCCTCGACGAACATCAACTCGCACTGCTCGACCAACTGGAATCATCGTGCACGCGGATCATCGGACGGAAAGACCAGTTTGTCATGGGAGACCAAACCACGCCCGAGCTGGCGCGCCTGCTTTTCCGGGGGGCAGTGCTGTTGCGCTCGCACGAACTCGATCTGCAACCGGTGGGACTGCCCGCGTTGGAACAATGTCTCTCCGGCGGCGGCGCGCCCTATCGCGCACTGCTTTGCGCCGACGCCAAAGGATACAGCCGTTTGGACAACGAGATGCTGAAAACTTTCGTCCGCGATTTCCTCGGGTGCGTGGGAAAAGTCGTCGACCGCTTCCGCGACCGCACCGTGACGGTCAAGACGGCGGGCGACGGCTTGTTCGCCGTGTTCCGCAATCTGGGCGATGCGATCCACTTCAGTCTGCAGCTGCGCGACGCCATTGCGCACACCGACTGGGCAGCGCTCGGGTTGCCCGCCGATCTCGGCCTCCGCATCTCGCTCGACGCAGGCCCGATGCTCGAGTTCACCGACCCGGTGAGCGGGCACACGGACGTGGCCGGACGACTGGTCAACCGCGCGGCGCGCATCGAACCGATCACCCCGGTGAACCACGTCTACGCCAGCCGCACGCTTGCCTCTTTGGCCCTCGCCCTCGGCGTGCCCGGGGTGCGTTTCGAATACGCGGGAGAGACCCCGCTGCCCAAGGGTTTCGGGGCTTTTCAACTCTACCACTTGACCGCGGCGTGATCGCGCCCGAGAACGGAAGGACGTGAGCCACCAGATTTTCATCAGTTACTGCACGGAGGACACCTCCGTGGCCGAGACGGTGTGCGCCGCGTTGGAAAAGGCGGGCGTAGAGTGCTGGATGGCGCCGCGCGACGTGCGCCCGGGCGAAAACTGGGGCCGATCAATCATCAAAGCAATCGGCTCGTCCCGGTTGATGGTCCTCATCTTCTCGGGCCACACCAACAGCTCGCGCCACGTCAACAACGAGATCGAACGCGCCGTTTCGCACCGCGTGACCATCATGCCTTTCCGCATCGAGAAAGTGCAACCATCCGAGGATCTTGAATTGTTCATCAGTAGTTGCCACTGGCTGGACGCTTACACGCCCCCGATGGAACCGAAGATCGCACAGCTCGTTACCGCGGTGCGGTCGGTGCTCGGAGTCGAGGCCGCGCTCCCCGGGCAAGCGACCGCGCCCGCGGCACCTCATACCCCGGTCGCGGCGGTGCCGACCGGCGAACTCGCCTTCCATCATTTCGTCGTATTGCGGCGCGAAGACGGCACCCAATGGGAACTGGGCCGCGGCGCGATGGGTGTGACTTACAAGGCGATGGACTCGCGCCTGCGCCGCATGGTCGCGCTCAAGGTCGTGAGCCCGGAGTTGCTCGCCACGGGAAGCGCACGCGAGAAATTTCTACTCGAGGCACAGGCCACCGCCGCGCTGCAGCACCCGAACATCGCCTCGATCTACTATTTCGGTGAACAGGACGACTCGTGTTTTTACGCGATGGAATTCGTCGACGGCTGCACGCTCGAAGATTTGGTGCGCACGCAAGGACCGCTGAACGCCGAGGACGCCCTCTCCGTGGCCTCGCAAACCGCCGCGGCGCTCGGCGCCGCGCACGAAAGCGGCATGATCCACCGCGACATCAAACCGACCAACATCATGGTCCTGCGCAAATCGGACGGGACCCTTTCGGTGCGAGTGATCGACTTTGGTCTCGCCGCGGCCGCTGGCGGCGACCATGCCAACCCGGAGACTTTCGAAGGCACGCCGCTCTACGCCAGCCCGGAGCAACTGGATCAGACCGCGCTCGACGCCCGCTCGGATGTCTACTCGCTCGGCGCGACACTCTATTTCGCGCTGGCCGGCAAGCCGCCCTTCGAAGGAACCGTGGCGCAGATCGCCTCGCGCCAGATCATGCAGCCGTTCCCGGCGGAGAACCTGCACGATACACCGGCCGAAGTGGTGAACCTCGTCGCCCACTTGATGCACCGCGACCCGGGCCACCGCCCGCAGAGCGGCGGCGATGCGCGGTCCGAGATCGAGAGAATTTTGCGCGATTACCAAATGGCCGGTCAGCAGACCGCGGTGGAATGGATGGCCGGACGCTTCACATCGATCAACCGCGTCGGACCGATCGAAGGAGGATCGCTTTACCGCGTGGCTTCGCCAGCCGGTGAAGGTGAATTGGCTGTGATGTGCTTCGACACATCCGCACGCGGGCTTGCCGTGGCCGACCGCATCAATGAAATGGCCCCGCGGATCAGCGCGTTGGTCGCCCCGGCGGCGCGCCGCGTTTTCGAGATGGCCGAGGTAAAGGACGGCTTGGTGCTGGTCACGGAATGGCTTTCCGGCACGCGGTTGCTGTCCGTCCTGCGCGTGAGGCGCACGCTTCCCCCGGACGAGGCAGCTCTCGTGCTCGGGCCTTTGGCCGCGGCGCTGGACGAAGCGGCGACGGCCGGGCTGCCCTTGCCGCAATTCGGACTGCGCGAAATTCTTTTGCAGCCCGCGCAGAAACCGGAAGTGCATCTGGATGCATGGGAAGGTCTGCGCCCTGTGGTGGATCTGCTACCGGTCGGCGAAGCCGTCGAGGCGGACGTAAACACAACGATCGTCAGCACCTCGGCGCTGGCGCAGATCACTTCCTATGAAGCAAGCAACCGGAGCCCGGCCGCTCTGATCGCCTCCCTGGCCTACGAGATTCTCGGGGGCATGTCCGCCCCTGGGCTCGGACCCTACGTGCCGCTGGCCGAGCTTTCGCAGCAGGCCAACGCCGCGCTGCGCGAGGTTTTCCAGAACCCGCAAGACAGCACAGCCGCCACCACTTTGCTGCTCAAGGTTCTTCCGCCGCAGCGGACTGCAGCCGCCGCACACGCCGCAACCGCGGCCGAGGCACCGCCGAAAAGAAAACAACCTCCTCCCCGCCCGCGCGCGGCTCCGCCGCAACCGGCGGTTACGCCCGCCCCTGCGACCGCGGAGACCACACACGCCTACCGCACACCCACCGGAGCGGAGACAACTCGATCCGCCAAAAAGAATAAGACAGGTCTGGTCATGGCAGGCGCAGCCACGGCCGCCGTTGTTCTCGGCGGGGCGTTTTTTGCTCTGCGTGGAGGCGAGGACAACAAGGAAACTCCCGCGCAGGAGAACGCCGCTCCCGCCAGCCGGCAAGTGGCCGCCAAAAAAACGGAAGTCACGCAAGAACGAAGCGGAACGGCAAAAGATCTGATCGACGAAGCAAAGAAGAGCGAAGATCGGCAGGATTTCATCGGCGCCTTGGCCACTTATGCCAAAATGCTCGCAGCAAACCCCGCTGACGGCGATGCCAAGACACGCGCCGAAAACGCCATCGCACGGCTCGAGGAAAAGGCCGAGTCCTTGGGATCCAACACCCAGCTGCTTCAAGCCCTGCAAAGCCTGTCCGGGGCCGGTTTGAATCGCGCTCGCGTTTTTCTCGGCAGCTTGTTGCGGGACTCCGATCCGACCGCAAGCGTCAAACTTTTCACGCAGGCGGCCGAGCAAGGAGACCGCAGGGCAATGGTTGTGCTCGGTCTGCAACTGGCGAAAGGTCAAGGTGTCACGCGGGCTGACTACGAGCAGGCGGCCGCCTGGCTGAAAAGGGCAGCCGATCTGGGCGATGCCGATGGCATGCTCTACTATGCCGACTGCCTGCTGGATGGACTGGGAGTTAAGCCCGACGAGAACACGGCAGCCCAACTCTACTCCAAGGCTGCCGCACTGGGCTGCGTGCCGGCCAAGTCGAAACTGGCGGACCTCTACCGACGGGGTCGCGGCGTGCCCAAGATCGATTACGCGGAAGCCCTTCGACTCTTTCAAGAAGCGGCCGCGGACGGGTTCCTCGAGGCCCAAGGCAATCTGGGAGTCATGTACATGAACGGCGAAGGGGTCCAACCCGATCCCGCGAAAGCCGTCGGCCTCTGGAAGGACGGCGCCGAGAAGGGTGATTCCATATGCATGGGGTTCTACGCCATGGCCCTGGAAGGAGGTGCCGCCGGCCCGCCGGATTCCGCTTCAGCCAAAGAGTGGTATGCCAAAGCCGCGCGGCTTGGGAACCCCATGGCCATAGAGTGGTGCGCAGAAAACGGCGTTGCTTTTTGAGCTTGTCGGACAGCCGAACGACTCTTAATTACTGATCTCAATATGCGTAACTCGAAATTCATTCCCCTCATCGTCGTTGCCTCTCTCCTTACCTCGAGTTGTGAGAACATGACGCCCGGAGAAAACGCCGCCGTCTTCGGAGGAGCGGCCGCGGCTATCACCGGCGGCGTGCTCGCCCTGGCCGGTGTCGATCCCGGTATCGCACTCGCCGTCGGCGCCGGAGCTGGTCTTCTTGCCGGAGGCGCGGCTTTTGTCGTTTCCAAGCAACAGGCCACCGCACGCCAACGGCAGATCGCCCTACAAAACGCGCGTGCCGCGGAGGCGCGCATGATCGCCCAGCAAAACAAAGCGCGATCGAGCAGCAGCAGCGGGACACAGGTCGCCAAAAGCAAGAAGGCCCCTGCGAGCATACCGAAATACATCGCCGTCGATACGGTGACGTCCCAGCAAAGCCCGACGGGAGCCAAGCCGGTCATGTTGTATGACACCCAGTCGCGCAAAATCGTCGGCAACGACGTCTACAACCTGAAGAGCCAACCGTCTGTCGGCAGCAACAAGAAGTTCGACACCATGACGGCCCAATACGTGGGCCGCTGAGGCAATCTCGAAAGGCGCACTGCCGCATGGGCAAGCCGGCAGCATTGGTGGGGGCGGTTGTCAGCCTCTTCCTCACGGGTTGCGTCGCGCCGCTTATGATGGCTCCGGCCATGCTCTCCATGGGCGCTTCAACCGCCGCACGCTCGGCAATGACGCGCCAACAACAGGCCACCGCGATGACCAATTCCCCGATGAAATTCGAGCCGTTTTGGGCGAAGAAAAAGACGGACGACACCAACCAGACCGCGACGAGGTAAGAAAGCTTACCGGTCCGGTGGCAGCACGGGTTGAAGCGAGGCCGATCGCACCCAGCCTTTCAGCTCGTTGGGCAGCTTGACCAAAGACCAATCGTCTTCGCCCTTGGCCAAAACCCTGACCGCGTCGCCGATTTCGAGGCTTGCCAACTTCTGGCTGTTTTCCGAAGGCGAGGCAAACGCCGCCAGATCGGAAGTCACCACCGAAGTTTGGGAGAGAGCCACGCGCGAGTCACCCGCCCAAGCAATGGCAACGGCGGTGGCGCCGAGCACTGCGGCGAGCAGACCCAAGGCAACGAGAACTCCGTGTTTGCGGGCGGAAAAGAAGGCATAAAGAACGAGGAGTAAACCGGACCACACCAACAGGCTGCCGGCCAGTGCCAGCAGGTCGAAGTGCACATAGCGGCCCGCGATCTCGGCGAAACCCAGGCCCTTCGAGGAGCGGCCGAGTTCTTTCTCCACATGCTCGAGGCTGCGGCGGGCAGCGTCCTGCGAGGGATCCAAAGCCAAAGCACGTTGGTAATTGATCAACGCCAGAGCCGGCCGGCCGAGTTGGTATTCGGCATGCCCAAGGTTGAGAAAGACAGCGGCGCTGCGCGCACCCTCGTTCAAGGCTTTCTCGTAGGCTTTCTTCGCACCTTCGTAGTTTTGCTCGGCATAAAGACGATTGCCTTCATCGAAGAATTTGGTCGGCTCGCTCCCGTCGGAAGCGCGCGCGACCGCGACGAGAAATATGGCCGAAAGCAGAAGGGTAAAATATCTATTCATGGTTTGCGGAAAATTTGTCGAGAACCGCAACGACACGGTTCTTCTCGACGGGATCAAGCGAGCCCGTGGAACTTCCTCCGTATTTCAGCTCGTCGCGCCTTCCAAGCACCGATTCGATCTCGCGGCGGAACATCGGGTCCTCGACTTGACGGCGCAGCGCGGCACCGGTGTCGATAAAACGCGCTTTTTTGCCCTCGCCCACAGCCAACCGGGCCTGAACGAGATGAGCGGCGGCATTGTAAAATTCCGCCCGATCAGAGGCTTTGGCCAGCGCGGACTGCGCCTGTTTGAGCGCCCAATGAAGCTCGTGGGAAAGAGCATTCCTCGCCGCACGCCGGCGCGCCCAAAGCACGAGAGGCAGCGCGATGAGGAAAGCCGCGGCGATTGACAAATTAATCCACCAGAATGAAGGACTGCTCAAAAGCGGGGCAAAGCTCACCTTGCCGCGCGAGGCAAAATCCTTGGCCGCTTCTCCGATGCCTTGCGCCAGCGCTTCCGCTCGCTCTGTAGCGCCCGCAGCGGGAGGCGAACTTCCGTCGGATGCGGATTCGGCCGCGGAAGACTCGCGACCTTTGGCGTCGACCGCGATCGGTTCGGCGACGCGCGTCACGTATTTTTTCTCGGCGAGGTCGAAATAAGAAAATTCCGCCCCGGGAGTCGCTGTCTGATCCCGGCGGGCGACGATTTTATATTCGAAAGACTTGGAACCCCCGAAACCCGTTGCATCGTCGGCCTGGAAAGTTTCCTTCGGCTGGTAGGTCCTCCAACCCGAGATTGCGTTGAGCTCCGGCGCCACCATGGCGTCAAAATTGCCGCGGCCGCTGATAGTTAGCGTGTATTCGAGGGGCTCTCCGGGCTCCGCGCTCTTCGGGCTGACACTCGAGGAAAGCTTGAGGTCCTGTCCGATCGCACCCGAAAAAGAAAGTGGCCGCCCTTCCTCGGGAAGCGGATCGACGCGCAGCTTCGCGGCGTTGCTGGTGACTTTGATCTCCTCGGGGCGACCGAACCCGCCGATAAGTTGGAGACCGACAGTAGCAGGCGGGATTTCCAAATCGCCGGTCTTGGCAGGAATGATCGTTGTGCGGAATGTGACGATGCGATACTGGGCACCATCCCGCTCGCCGTCCGTCTGCTTGGGCGGACTGAGCGATGCAACACTGAAGCCATCGCCCGAAAACTGCGGCGGAGGCGGCTCCCATCCGTCACGAACCATCTCGGCCGGGAAATAAAAACGAAGGTCCACAGGCACGGCTTGGCCGACATACGCCGTCTTTGCGCCAAGGTTCATCTCGGCGAAAAAGTCCCCTCCATCGCGACCCGAGGAACGAGGCACGCGACCGGGTTGCGGCATCGGAAGCGGGAATCCCGGACCGCCCGGCATGGGAATAGGTATCTGAATAGTCCCTCCCTGCATCATCTGATTCATCTGATTCATCATCTGATTCAGTTGATCAAAGGGATCGGACGTGCTGGGCGGCCCCATCGGCTGGGCAGGAAGAGCGCGCGGCACCGGTGTGCCGCGATCAAGGACCCGCAGCTTCACGGATTTCGTCTTCATTGATTTGCCGCCGACGTCGATTGTGAGGCTAGGGATGGTATGGACCCCAGACTCCAAGGCTGTAACTTTATACATGAATTCCATGGCTTTCGTTGGCTGCCCGCGCAAGCCGCCTCGACCGAAGCTGAAGTTTAGTTGGTCCTCCGTCCGTGCTGTCATGAAAGTGACATCGAGACCGTCCACTGAAATCGATTGAGGCATGTTCGACGGATTGGGGGTGTTAACGAAACGATAGATGAGGACAACGGAGTCGCCGACGGAGGCTTCCTCCTGAGTAAGCGCTGTGACAAGCTCCCTGCCTTGGGCCCAGACAGAACCGGTCATACAGAGAATGACTGCCGCCGAAATGAGTCGTGCTTTCATCGATGCCGTGAGCCTACCAGTCTCTTGAGACCTCTTGAAGGTCCTGTTGTTCATGCAAGTTGACCTTGCCCTCCTCGCCTTGCAAGGAACGGAGCAGCGCACGGGCTTGGCCCTCGCTCATTTTTCCTTCTTCGACTTTCTCTCCCGCCATCAAAGCTTGGTTCTGTCCCGGTTGGTCATCCGGAGACGCTCCCCCGCCGCGTAGCTCACCTTCTTTCCTCTCTTGGGGCTGCTGGGGCACAGGACCACGCTGATCCTGCTGGCTGCCGTCGCGTTTTTCGTCGCCACCGCTTTGTGAGGGCTGCTGCTTTTGCTCCTTTTCCTGCCCTTCGGCGCCGGATTGCTTTTTGTCTCCATCCTTGCCCTGCTCATCGCTCTTTTCCTTTTTCTGTTGCCCGTCTTCGCCCTGTCCCTGCCCCTCCTGCTTTTGCTCCTGCTGTTGGGAATCTTCCTGCTGCTCGCTTTGTTTTTCCGGACTCCCGGAACCTTCTTTGTCGTTTTGCTGTTCGCTTCTCTGCTGGTCCTTTTGCTCCTTTTCTTCAGACCCCTTGTCCGACTTCTCCTCGTTCTTCTGGTCCTGATTTTTCTGGTCTTGGCCGCCTGAGCCTTGCCCACCCTTGTGCTCGTCGCTCTTTTCCTCTTTCTGCTGCTGGCTTTCGCCCTGTCCCTGCCCCTCCTGCTTTTGCTCCTGGCTCTCTTGCTGGCTTTGCTGGTTCTGGTCCTGTTGTTGCTTCTGCTGCTGGTTGTTCTTTTGATCCTGCTGGTTTTGTTGCTGGTCCTTTTGCTGTTGGTCCTGCTTTTGTTCGTCGCTCTTTTGCTGCTGGTCTTGTTTCTGCTCCTGCTCTTTCTCCAGCTCCTTGAGCAATTGTTCCACACGCTCCTTGTTTTCCTCGGCTTCCCGGTAGTCCGGATGCGACTTCATCGCCGATTCGTATTTCGTGATGGCTTGCTTCCAGTCGGACTTTTTCTTCTCGGCATCTTTCTCGCTCTCTCCGCGGCGGAAAAGCGTGTTGCCGAAACTGAAGTCAGCCTTGGAACGCAGATCCGCGTCCTCCGCAAGCGCGGCTTGGGAAAAGTATTGCGCCGCCTTCTCGTAGTCCTTCATCCGGTAAGCGGCGGCGCCGGCATTGAAACGCATCTTCGCCGCTTCGCCCGGCAGTGGCAGCTTCTCTTCCAGGAATTCTTCCTGCTTCAACCGCTTCTCGAAAATCTCACGCGCCTTGCCGTAGTCGCCTTGCGTGTATGCTGCCGTGCCCGCCGGCGCGGCATGGCCGGCCGAGGGCAACAGGAAGAGCAAAGCAAGTGCGGCCGCCGCGCTGCGCCGACGGCGCTCGCCCACCATGGACTGCAACATAAGCAAGGCGATAGCGGCACCGAGTGGCCACTGGTATCTCTCGATAGGCCGGCGCGAACTGCTCTCCGTGATATCCGCCTCGGCCATACGGCCGATCCCCTCGACCGATAGCTTCGAGGCGGCATCATCGTCGAGAAGCGTGTAAAAACCGCCCGTCGCTTCCGCGATCTCGCGCAGACGCTCCTCGTCCAGCTTTGAGTTGACGATTTTGCCCGTTTCCGGATCGCGAACAAAATCGCCCATCCCGTCGGGAATCTCAGAGCCTTCGGGCGAACCGACGCCCACCGTGAAAATCTTCACGCCCGATGCCGCGGCTTGTTTCGCCGCCGCCAACGCGTCGGCACTCAACTCCTCGCCGTCGGACATCACGACGATGGCACGTGAGAATCCCTCCGCCTTGCCGAAGGCCTCCTCGGCCGTGCGGATGGCCTCGGCGATGTTCGACCCGCCCTTTGGAATCACCGTGGTGTCCAGTTCGTCGAGAGCCGTCAGCACCGCGCCGTGGTCCAGTGTGAGCGGGGCCTGCAAAAAGGCCGAGCCGGCGAAGGCCACGAGCCCGATGCGGTCGCCACCCAGTTCGCTGATCAGATCCTGAGACAGAAGCTTCGCCCGATCCAGGCGCGATGGAACGATATCGGGTGCAAGCATCGACTTCGAGACATCCATGGCGATGACCACATCGCGGCCGCGGTGCGGGACCTCAAGCGTGTCATAGCCGAGTCGCGGTCCGGCCAATGCGGCAATGAGCAAAGCCAGGGCCAGCAGGACGCAAGCCGAACGGAACCATCGCCTCAACGGGCTGGCGTTGCCGGCGAGCTGGGCGCGTAATTTCGGGGCCACAATGCGGCCGATGGCTTTCTTCCGCCGTTGCTCGGACCACCAGAAAAGCAGAGCCAACGCCGGGAGAATCCACAGCACATTCAGCACCCACGCGCGTTCGAAACTCAGGGCAGCCGTCTCCATATCGTTTGTCCAAGCAGGGTTTCAGCCGCGAGAAGAACCGTGCCGACCAGCACGAACCACGGGAAAAGATCTTTGTATTGCGCCACCTTCTGCACTTCGACCTGCGATTTCTCCAGCTGGTCGATCTCGTCGAAAATGCTCTCGAGAGACTTTGTGTCGGTCGCGCGGTAGTAGGATGCGCCGGTCATGGAGGCGATTTGTTTGAGCGTCTCCTCGTCGAATTCCGCCTGCACCTGCTGGTATCCCCGAATCCGGCCGACGTTGTCCGTCATGGGATACGGCACGAGTCCGCGGCTGCCCGCCCCGATCGTGTAGACTTTGATGCCGAGCGCTTTGGCCGCCTCCGCCGCGGTCAGCGGCGTGACGCGTCCGGAATTGTTTTCGCCATCGGTCAGCATAAGAATCAGCTTTGACTTGGCTTCCTTGTCCTTGAGCCGGTTGGAAGCGGCGGCCAGCGCCGAGCCGATGGCCGTGCCGTCCTCGACCAGCCCGATCTGCGTGCGGTCCAGGTTCTTGAGCAGCCAATCGTGGTCGAGCGTCAACGGACTGACCAAGTAAGGACGACCGGCAAAAGCCACGATACCAATGCGATCATTCGGTCTTCGGTTGATGAATTCTTCGGTCACGCGCTTGACCGCCTCGAGCCGGTTGGCGCGCTGCATGCCGATGGAAAAATCTTCAGCCAGCATCGAGCGCGAGACGTCGACGGCGAGCATGATGTCAACGCCGCTGGCCTGCGTGCGAGTGATCGTTTTGCCGAGTTGCGGACGCGCCATGGCGAGGATGAGGCAGGCCAGCGCGAGGTAAAGCAGGCCGGTGAGAAAATCCCCCGCTCTCGAACGCCGGCGTGCGCCGATTTTCGAAATCGTTTTTGTCGTGGAAAAAAGAATGCCCGGCGTTCCGCCCAGTTTCCCTTTGAGCCACGCCAACACGGGGATGAGGAGCAGCAGCCAGAGAAACTTCGGCTGCGCGAAACTAATGCCCGACAAGTCAGGAAGCGGCGGCATTCGGTCCTCCTTTCACCAAATCTTCGGCCAGGCCGACGAGTTCGACATTGTCCGCTCCCGTTGCCGCGGCCCGCGCGAACTTGATCGCGTCGGCTTTGTCCAAGAAGCGCGTCAAATGATCCAGACGCCCCTGGTCGAAAGCGCCGCTCTCCCGCGCGGTCCGCAGAAACTCATACGAGGTCTGCGTCGTGGCCGGAAGCCGATGCTCCACGCCGAGGAAGTTCCGCAAAACATCGCAGACCTCGATGCTGAAAAGATACGGCGCGGCCTGTTCCGCACCGGAACGGGCGACGGAGAGCGCGGTCAGGGCTTTTTCTTTCGCGGTGAGCGGACGCCGGTTGCGCCGGCGGAGCCAAACGGCCAACGCCCAGGCAAGCAGAGCGAGCAAGATCGCAAAAACAACCCCTGCTCCGATCATGACCGGCAAAGGATACGGCAAATAATCCACCGGCCCCGCGATCTCGTGGGGCAGCAAGTCTTGCGCGACAGTTGCAGCGTTGGTCGGAGGCATGGCGTCAGGCGCTGAGTTGGCGTTGCTCGCGGCGATCGAAGAAGGCGCGCAGCACGTGCAGATAGTCCTCGTTGGTACGCAGCGGGATCATGTCGATACCCAATTTGTTGAATTCCTGGTCGATCGACTTCTTGCGCTTGTCCTCCAAGGCCAAGTAGGCCCCGCGCAGGGCACGGCTCGAGGTGTTGATGTCGATCTGCTCTCCGGTTTCCGGATCTTCCAGCGTGACGATCCCCACGTCGGGCAGGTCCTCCTCGCCCGGGTCGACCACCGGGATGGCCACGAGGTCATGGCGGCGGGCGGTGACGGCGAGCGGGCGCGAATAATCCTGATCAAGGAAATCGGAGATGAGAAAGACCACCGCGCGGCGCGTGACGACCTTGTTCAAATACTCGAGCGCCGCCGTGATGTTCGTGCCGCGGTGACGCGGCTTGAAGTAAAGCATCTCGCGGATGAGGCGTAGGGTGTGCAGGCGGCCTTTCTTCGGGCGGATGAACAACTCGACCTCGTCGGTAAACAGGAGCAACCCTACCTTGTCGTTGTTCTTGATCGCGCTGAAAGCGAGAATGGATGCCACCTCGGCGGCGAGCTCGCGCTTGCTCGACTCGACACTGCCGAAGTTTCCGGACGCACTCACGTCGACGACCAGCATCACGGTGAGTTCGCGTTCCTCGGTGAACTTTTTGACGAAAGGCGCGTTCATCCGTGCGGTCACATTCCAGTCGATCGAGCGGATCTCGTCCCCCGGACTGTATTCGCGCACTTCCTCAAAGTTCATCCCGCGCCCCTTGAACACGCTGTGGTAAGACCCCGCGAACATGGCGTCAACGAGGCGCCGTGTGCGCAGTTCGAGACGGCGGATTTTTTTGAGGATCTCGCTGGTGTCTTTCACGGGATGAAAGTTTTTCCGTCTTCAGTTTTCAGTATGGAGAGAGTGCCTCGCCCCACCGGGCCTCACTGAACACTGAACCACTGAAAACTGAGCACTTTGTCTACGGCACCGGCAGCCCGGCGAAGATCTGCTCGATGATTTGTTCGCTGGTCATTTCCTCGGCTTCGGCCTCGTAGCTGACGGCAATGCGGTGGCGCAGCACGTCGGGGCCGACGGATTTGACGTCTTGCGGTGTGACATAGCCGCGGCCGTTGAGGAAGGCGTGCGCCTTGGCTGCGAGCGTCAGGTAGATGGTGGCGCGCGGCGAGGCGCCGTAGCGGATCATGCCGTCGAGCTTGAGCCCGTGCGACTGCGGTTCGCGGCTCGCCCAGACGAGATCGACGATGTAGTCTTTCACGCGGTCGTCGACGTAGATCTCGTTGACCAGCTTGCGCGAGGCGATGATGTCGTCCGCCTTGACCAGCGCGTTGACCTCGAGCTTGGGCGCGGAGGTGGACATGGCGTCGAGGATGGATCGTTCCTCGGTGCGAGTGGGATAGCCAACGTGCACTTTGAACATGAAGCGGTCGAGTTGCGCTTCGGGAAGCTGGTAGGTTCCTTCCTGCTCGAGCGGGTTTTGCGTGGCGAGCACAAGGAAGGGATCGGGCAGTTTGTAGGTTTTGTCCCCGATGGTCACCTGACGTTCCTGCATCGCCTCGAGGAGCGCGCTCTGCACCTTGGCCGGCGCGCGGTTGATTTCATCGGCGAGGATGAGATTGGAAAAAATCGGACCGAGCTTCGTGGTGAACTCGCCATCGCGCGGGTTGTAGATCAGCGTGCCGATGAGGTCGGCCGGCAGCAGATCGGGCGTGAACTGCAGACGGGCGAACCCGGTGTGCAGACACGAGGCCAGCGTGCGCACGGTCAGCGTCTTGGCCAAGCCCGGCACGCCCTCCAGCAACACGTGGCCGTTGGTGAGCAGGCCCATGACCAACCGCTCGACGAGCAGTTTTTGCCCCACAACCACTTTTCCCACTTCCGAAAACAGCGGCTGCACCCACTGGCTGCTGCGCTGCACCTCTTCGTTCAGTTCATGCGTAGTTCGACTCATAAAAATCAGGATTTAAGGAAGCGGCGGACCGGCCTCGGCCACCGCCTTTCAAAAGAGACAGCGGCACCCGCCTCTGCGTTCATTACCGGGCCGGTCAAGGTGTGGGAATGACGTAATAATCGTCCCCCACCTTGAGTTCTTCGTAGACCGTGCGGTCGACCCACACGTTGAAAACGCGCGATTTGTCCGGCGTCTCCACCTTCAGGAGATACTCCCCGGCCACGTCGGTGCCGCGCAACCCGCCGGCGCCGATGGTGATCTCGCGCGCCGGCTCCGGGGTGAATTCTTTGGCGATGATTTTTCCGGTGAAAGCGCCTGAGCTTTTCATCGTGCGATTGAGGGACATGGTGGCCAGCACGATGGCCGCCAGCACGACCACGGCGATGGCGATGCCGAGGAACAGGATGCGTTTGCGGTCCGGGTCGGCGTAGACTTTCGGTTCCATACCCATGGCAATTACGCGCGATGCGCTGTCTCTGCACGCCCAAAGAGACGCGCTTCCGCCTCCTCCGCCGCCTCGACCGCTTCCTCCACGGTGGGCTTGAGCACGCAGAAATGTCCCATCTTCCGGCCCGGACGCACTTCGCTTTTTCCGTAGAGGTGCAATTTCACATCGGGATCGGAAAGCAGCGTGGCCCAATCGGGCTCGCGGTCCGCCCACGCATCGCCGAGCAAATTGACCATGACAACCGGCGTGAGCAGCCGGGGCGAACCGAGCGGAAGGCCGCAGACCGCGCGCAATTGCTGCTCGAACTGGCTGGTGGCGCACGCATCGAAAGTGAAATGGCCGGAGTTGTGCGGGCGCGGAGCCAGTTCGTTGACCACGAGCGAGCCGTCGCGCCGCACGAAAAATTCCACCGCGAGCAATCCGACCACATCGAGGGCGCGCGCGATACGCACGGCGAGCAACTCCGCTTCGCGAGCGATCGACGGATCAATCCGCGCCGGGGCAACAGAGCGATAAAGAATATGGTTGCGATGGAGGTTCTCCGAGGGCGGAAAACATTCGACGCGACCGGATGCATCCCGCGCGCAGACCACGGAAATCTCGCAGCGGAAATCAACCCACTCCTCGAGCACGGCACGCGGCGCGCCCAAGCGCATCCACGCCTCGGAGGCATCGGCGGCACTGCCGAGCTTCGACTGCCCCTTGCCATCGTAGCCGAAGTCGGCCGTTTTCAGCACGCAGGGGAAACCCATGGCGGCCGCTTCGGCGGCGGCTTCCGCCGCGGATTCGACCACGCGATGCCCGGCCACGGGAAATCCGTGGCGCCGGAGAAATTCTTTTTCGCGCGCGCGATTCTGGCAGATATGCAGGACTTCCGGACGCGGGCGCACCGGGCGCAGCCGGGACACATGCTCGAGCGCCGAGGAGGAAATATTTTCGAACTCGAAAGTGACGACATCGACGCCGCGCGCGAATTCACCCAACTTTTCCAAGTCATCGTAGGCCGCGGCGAATTCGCGGTCGCTGATTTGTCCGGCGGGGCTGTCCGGCGCCGGCTCCAGGGTGTGCACGCGATAACCCATGCGCCGCGCGGCGATGGCGAACATGCGTCCGAGTTGTCCCCCGCCGATCAACCCGACCGTTCCCCCAGGCAGCACCGGACGAAAGCCTTCCGCCTGTGCGGTTGTCCCGATAGATTCGGAGGTTTCGGCCATGGATTACGCAGTATATCTGGTGGTGCTCGGTCTTCTCGCCGTGCTCGAACGCCTGCCCCTCGGATTCGTCTTCCGTCTGGGCAGCCTGCTCGGGCTCGCGGCGTGGGCGATCCTGCCACAATACCGCAAACTGGCACGCAGGAATCTGCGCATCGCCCTCGGACCCGGGGCGGACGAGGCCGAAATCGGCCGGTTGGTCCGAGACCATTTCCGCAATCTCGGGGCCAATCTTCTCAGCGTCCCCCGTCTGGCCAGAATGCCCGAGGATGCCGTGCAGACGCGGGTGGAAATGCACGGCTTCGACCACCTGCGCGGAGCGCTCGATCGGCGCAAGGGCGTGGTCATGGCCATCAATCACATCGGTAACTGGGAACTTTACGCGCAGCTCATCGGGCGGGTGCGCGACGTCAAAGTCGGCACCGTCTTCCAATCGCAGAGCAACAAATATCTCAACCGCCTCATCGATCGGAACCGTCGCCGACTCGGACTGCAAACCTTCGACCGCAAAAAGGGCTACATCGGCGCGGTCGACCTCATCGAGGGCGGCGGCATCCTCGCCGTGCTCATCGACCAGCACGCCGGCGAGGGCGGTATCTGGACGCCATTTTTCGGCAAGCTGGCTTCGACCTCGCCGCTCGCCGCGATTTTGTCCGACCGCACAGGCGCGCCGCTCATTTCCGTGGCCATCCACACGATCGGCCCGGCTCGCTGGCGCTGCACCATCGAGCCGCCCGTCGCGCCGCAGGGCAAGACGGTCGGGGAACTCACCGCGCAATTGAACCGTATCCTCGAGCGCCAGATCACGGCCTCGGCCAAGGATTGGTTCTGGCTGCACAACCGCTGGAAAACGCCATGGCCACGCTTTCTCGGGCGCAAATGGAAACGC
>JBILUI010000131.1:0-6289 GCA_044371145.1 Chthoniobacterales bacterium
AGACGACTTTGATTTTTTTGCTGTTGGCGATTTCGATGCCGACGGTGTCTTTGCCGGGAATCGGGGCGAGGATGTTGATTTTTTCCGCCCGGGTGGCGCGGGCGATGTCTTTCTCCAGACTGACGATGCGGTCCACGCGCACGCCGCGCGCGGGGTAAACTTCGAAACGCGTGACGGTGGGGCCGCGGGTGATGTCACCCGCGCTGGCTTCGAGCCCGAATTGCTTGAGCGTGTCGAGGATGCTGCTCTGCACGGCGAGCAACTCGTTCGGGTCCGCGCTCTGGCGTCCGCCCATGTCGGGCGAATCGAGCAGATCGAGCGGCGGCATCTGGTAGTTCTCGATGTGGATGTCGGGAACCGAACCGAGTCCGCCCGCGTCTTTCTTCTTTCTGGCCGGCGCGGGTGGCAGGGGCTTTTTGGGCTCGGCGGGGGCGGTCGGCAATGCGGCGCCGGTGTCGATGATCTTCGGTTCGGGCAGCGGAGGCTCGGGCGGCAGGTCCTCCTCTTCCTCCTCGTCTTCGTCGAGATCGAGCTCGGCAACTTTCTTCGGTCGCGTTGCTCGGCGCTTGGCCGTCCGCGGCGCGTTGGCCAGTGCTTCTTCGACGAGCGCTTCCTGCTCGAGACGCTTTTTCTCGAGTTGTGCTTCGCGGCGTTCGCGCAGCTTGGCTGGCAGGTCGGTGATCAGCGCTTTGCCCAGCTTGAGCGGATGCACGCCAGTCATGAGGAAGAGGCTCGCGATGTAAAAAATGAGCAGCAGGATCGTTGCGCCTATGAGGCCGAGCAGGCCGGCGAGGACGCCCTGTCCGATGGCAAATCCGACCCATCCGCCCGGACCGAGGATGTTGAAGTGGTGTTTCCATCCCTGGAGGAACCACGGCTGGATGCCGGCGAGGCATGCGCCCGAGAGAACGAAGGCGGCCATCCACCAGATGCGTTTTTTCAGCAGCGTCTCGCCGGAAAGAAATTTCGCCCCGCCGAATCCGATGAGGACGACGGAAAGCAGATAGGCCGCCGCGCCGAAGAGAAAATAGCAAAGCCCCGCGACGATGGCGCCGACCGGGCCGATAAAGTTTTCCGTGCGCTCCGGGGATCCGCCCTGACTGCTGATGATGGGGACCCATGATGGCACGTCCGCCGGCGCGTAGGAAACGAGGGCGAGGAAGAGCAGCGTCCCGGCGCCAAGGAGGGCGAGGCCGATCACCTCGTTCCAAGCTTTGCTGCTTCCTTCTGTTTTGCCGGGAGCCAAGGGGTTCTTTTAGCAGAGCAGTGCATCTTGCGACAAGGAAGGCGTTTGCGCCCCGCCATCGGGCCTGCTAGGAGAGGCAGCGTTCCCGCCGCCCGAGCCAATCGCGCGCATGGACACACCGAAAGGAAATTCAGGATGAAAGACAACTCCACGGCGCCCGGCCAACCTGCATCGCATTTGCATGTCCCGGAGGACCTGCTCAAAACGGAATCGCTCGGCGAGAAAATCAAAACAATCACCGGAAGCCTTCCGCCGGGCGGCGTGACGTTGGCCGAGATTCGCGACATCGTCGGGCAAGACGGTCTGCTTATCCTCACCGCTTTCCTCACCATCGTGTTCCTCGTGCCGGTTTCGATTCCCGGAGTCAGCACGGTTTTCGGCGCCGCCATTCTGCTCATCGGCATAACCCGACTCTTCGGCGTGAACTTGTGGTTGCCGCGGCGCATCGCGCAGAAAGTTCTGCCGTCCGAAAAATTGCATGCCGCGCTCGACAAAGGCGGCGTCTGGGTGCACCGCCTCGAGCGCATCAGCCGTCCGCACCGCATGCCATGGCTCGCATCACCCGGGCTGATGGACACGATCAACAATCTCGCGCTGATCGCCGCGGCGGTTCTTTTGATGGCGCCGTTCGGTTTGATTCCCTTCAGCAACACCTTGCCCGCCCTCGCGCTACTCTTTTTCGCCATCGGGCTTCTGCAACGCGACGGGCTTTTCATCGTGCTTGGCCATCTCGGAAACGTGCTCACTGTGGTTTATTTCACCGTTCTGATCGTGGGCGGCGGTGCAGCCATCCGTGAGTTGTTCCTGCGCCTGACCTGAAGCGCCGCTTCGGGTGGCTTTGCCTCGGCGGGTCGCACCGTGCTATGGATGGGGAGTGAGTTCGTCCACTCAACCGGAAAACGATCGTCCATCCGACCGCCGCGTCGCGCGCTTCCTCGGAGCGCTGGGCAATCGTCTGCTCGCCGGCATCCTCTTCGCCATTCCGCTGGTCGTCACTTATTGGGTGCTTTCCTTCGGCTACGGACTGGTCACCGGACTGAGCGATCCTTGGCTCAAGGCCTTCGGCGTCGATTTTCCCGGGGCGGGATTTCTCATCACGTTGCTTGCCTTCATCGCGCTCGGGTTCATGGCCACGCATGTCATCGGACGCCGCGTGCTCGACCGTTTCGAGGGGTTCATGCTGCGCATCCCGGTGGTCGGTGCGATTTATTCCGGCGCCAAGCAGGTGCTGCAAACCATCCAGGGCGTGGGCACGAGCCCGAAACCCAAGCGCGCGGTGGTGGTCGAATACCTCGTGCCCGGCAGTTATCTTTTCGGCTACGCCACGGGGCATTTCACTGAGGCGGGCACGGGGCGCGAGATGACCACGCTCTTCGTGCCCACCGCGCCGAACCCCACGACCGGCCTGATCATCGCGGTCCCTTCGGAGAAAGTCCGCGACTGCGACCTCACCGTGGAGGAGGGGACGAAGATGCTCGTTTCCGGCGGACTGATCGCCCCCCAGAGGCCACTCTCTGTCGGCCCGGAAAAGGCCTGAAAAATCTTCCAAACAGGCGTTTGAATATTTTGAACGACGCGGCCGGGGCGCGGTCGAAGGAGGTATGAAAAACAAATCCTTCAACCCCTACCGGAAATTCAACAAGACCCGTCATTCTTTGGGCGAACTCGTCGCAGCCGTCGGATCGGCTGCGGGGGACAGCCGCGAGGCCGTCGCCGCCCTGATTGACCTCTTCCAGACCGGCCGCGTGCAACTGCGCGACCACGGCCACCTGAAGAGAGTTCGGGTCTGCGCTTAACTTAAAATTTTTTCATGGCAGGTGCAGGGCTGCGGCCGGGTGGTCGCAGCCCTCCTTGTTTTTACGGATTGGTCGCGCGGCCGCGGCTGGTTAGATTCCCGCGGTGATCGACCGTTATTCCCGTCCGGAAATGCGCGCCCTCTGGTCAGACCAGCGCAAATACGAAATTTGGCTCGAGATCGAGACCCTTGCCTGCGAGGCGATGGGCCGGCTCGGACAAATCCCCGCCGCCGACGCCAAGGCCATCCGCGAAAAAGCCAAGTTTTCCATCCCCGAAATCCTCGAGATCGAAAAGCGCACCAACCACGATGTCATCGCGTTTCTCGAAAACGTGGCTGATTCGGTCGGTCCCGCCGCGAGATGGATGCACCAAGGCCTGACTTCCTCCGACGTGCTCGACACCACGCTCGCCGTGCAAATGACCGCGGCCTGCGATCTCCTCATAAAGGGCGTCGATGAGGTTCGCGCCGCCGCAGCCGAGCAGGCCCGCGCGCACAAACTCACCCCCATGATGGGCCGCAGCCATGGCATCCATGCCGAGCCGATCACCTTCGGGCTCAAAATGGCCCTCATGTATGACGAATTCGGCCGCGTGCGTGAGCGCC
Organism: Chthoniobacterales bacterium; assembly: GCA_044371145.1. GTDB lineage: Bacteria > Verrucomicrobiota > Verrucomicrobiia > Chthoniobacterales > JACTMZ01 > JACTMZ01. The sequence continues at coordinate 3,648 of JBILUI010000131.1, forward strand.
TCGTTGAAGTGCGCAAGCGCATCGCGGTTGGCAAGCTGAGCGGCGCGGTCGGAACGCGGGCGCATCTCGATCCACGCGTCGAAGAAGAAGTCTGCACCAAACTAGGACTCCAACCCGCCGTGCTCTCCACGCAGATCATCCAGCGCGACCGTCATGCCGAATTCATGACCGTGCTCGCGCTCGCCGCCAGTTCCATCGATCGCTGGGCCACCGAATTCCGTCATTTGCAGCGCACCGAAGTTCTCGAGGTGGAAGAATTTTTCGCCAAGGGACAAAAAGGTAGCTCGGCCATGCCGCACAAACGCAACCCGATCACCGGCGAGCGCCTGAGCGGATTGGCCCGCGTCATCCGCGGCCACGCCGTCACCGCTTTGGAGAATGTCGCGCTGTGGCACGAGCGCGACATCAGTCACAGCAGCGCCGAGCGCATCATTTTGCCCGACGCGTGCACCTTGCTCGACTACATGCTCGCGCTGTTGGCCAAACTGGTGCGCGGACTGCAGGTCTATCCCGAAAACATGCGGGCCAACATGGACAAGTCACGCGGACTCTTCGCCAGCCAAGCCGTGTTGCTCAAGCTGACCGAGAAAGGCCTCGAGCGCCAAAAAGCCTACGAAGCTGTGCAACGCGCCGCGCTGAAAACGTGGGCCGGCGATGGAGAATTTCTGGCGAATCTGTCCGCCGAACCGGAAATCAGCGCCGCGCTCAGCGCCGCCGAATTGCAAGACGCTTGCGGCCTCGACCGCCACTTCCGGCATGTGGACAAAGTGTTCAAGGATCTGGGTCTTTAGTTGGATGGAGCCGTCTTGGCGAAAGAAGCTTGAAATGCAGGCACGCCTGCACTAAAGTGCCTGCGCTGTGCCAAAACCCATCCAATACACTGTTCGCGGCGTCTCCCAGCGGACCGACTCCGTCCTTAGGGAGATGGCGGCCGAGGAAGGCGTGAGTTTGAATACCGTCGCCTTGTCCCTGCTTGATGCGGCAGCAGAACGGGGTTCCGAGGGTAGCCGCAACCACGATTTGGACCGATTGTCCGGCTCGTGGGTGGCGGATCCAGCGTTCGACGAAGCCGTCAAATCTTTCGATCAGATCGATCCTGCAATCTGGCGATGAAGATCCTCCTCGATACGAATCGCTATCGCGATTTCTGCGAGGGAAACACGGAAGCGTTGGAGGTCATCCAAAGGGCACGGCTTGTCTATTTGCCCTTCGTTGTGTTGGCCGAACTCCGCGCCGGCTTCCTTTGTGGAACGCTCGCTCGGCAGAATGAAAAGTCCCTCACAGTTTTTTTGAATTCGCCGCGTGTGCGTGTCCTGGTGGCCGATGAGGAAACAACGCACCACTTTGCCCGCATCTTTGCCCAACTCCGTCTCCAAGGCACCCCGATCCCGGTGAACGACATTTGGATCGCCGCCCTCAGTGTCCAGCACGACTTACTGCTCTTTTCCCGCGACCGGCACTTCGATTGCTTGCCGCAGGTGGCCCGCTGCTGAGAAGAGTTGTCGCCGCGATTGGCGTGGCGCTGCTTCTCCTGTTACTGTCCTCGTCCAATGTTTTCCCGCCTTTCCGACAAACTGCAGGACGTCTTCAAGGACCTCCGCGGGCACGGGCGCATCAGCGAAGCCAACATCAACGACGCGCTGCGCGAGGTGCGTCTTGCCCTGCTCGAGGCGGATGTGCACTTCAAGGTCGCCAAGGATTTCATCGCGCGGGTCAAAGAAAAGTCCCTCGGAGAGGAAGTGCTGCGCAGCGTCACGCCCGGTCAGCAGATCGTAAAGATTTTTCATGATGAACTCTCCGCTCTCCTCGGTGGCGATGCCTCTCCGCTCAATCTCGGACCGCAAGCCCGCATCCTCGTTGTCGGACTCAACGGCGCGGGCAAGACCACGACCTGCGCCAAGCTCGCTCTGCACCTGAAAAAACTCGGTCGCACACCCGTCCTCATCGCGTGCGACTTGCAACGTCCCGCCGCCATCGACCAACTCGCCACGCTTGCCACGCAGATCGACGTCCCTATGTATCGTCCGTCCGCCGGCGAAAAAAACGTCCTGCGCGTGGTGAAGGACGGCATGACCTGGGCCAAGGAACAATCCTGCAATGTCGAAATTTATGACACCGCCGGCCGCCAGGACCTCGAAGACGATCTTATCGACGAACTGCGCAAGGTGAAGGAACTCGTCCAACCGAACGAGAGCCTGCTCGTCTGCGATGCCGCGACCGGACAGCAGGCGGTCGGCGTGGCCGAGAAGTTCCACGGGGCGGTCGGGGTGACCGGCCTCATCCTGACCAAACTCGACGGCGACGCGCGCGGCGGCGCGGCGCTCTCCCTGCGCGAAGTGACCGGACAGCCGGTCAAATTCACCGGCACCGGCGAAAAGGTCGAGGCCTTCGAGGTCTTTTATCCCGACCGCCTGGCCGGCCGCATTCTCGGGATGGGGGATGTGGTCAGCCTGGTCGAGAAAGCGGCCGCGAATTTCGAAATGGAAGACGCTGCCCGCATGGAGGAGCGCCTGCGCGGTGGCCGTTTCGACCTCAACGACTTCCTCGAACAGTTCAAAATGCTCCGCAAGATGGGCCCCTTGGAGAATCTCCTTGGCCTCATCCCGGGCATGGATAAGATGAAAAACACCGGCGTTGATGAA
>JBILUI010000022.1:0-22027 GCA_044371145.1 Chthoniobacterales bacterium
AGGGAGTTGCAGATCGCTCATCGGCGCCGGTTTTCTAGAGGCGGAAGGCCCCCGCGGCCAAGCCGAAAGAGGCGCTGCAAATTCCTTGGAAGCACCCCCGCCCCCGCCTATTCTGACCGGTTTTATGGAAATCCCGATCATTCTGGCGCAAGCCGCACCCGGTCCGGAACAGCCGCCGGTGCTGTTCCAATTCATGCCGCTCATCATCATCGCGGTGCTTTTTTACTTCCTGCTCATCCGCCCTCAGCAAAAGAAACAGAAAGAGCACGAGAAGCTCGTTTCCGGGGTGAAGACAGGCGACAAAGTCGTCACCGCGGGCGGCATCCACGGCATCGTAGCCAATGTGAAAGAGACGACGTTTCTGCTCAAAGTGGCGGACAACGTGAAGCTCGAGATCGACAAAAATTCCATCGCCACCGTGAGCAAGGCGGAAGCCGCCTGATCCGGCGCCAAGCACGACGCACCAAGCCATGAGCCCGACCTTCATTTTCCTCTTCGGCCTTCTCCTCCTCGGACTCTTTGTCTGGTATTTCATGACCGATGCGGCGGGACGCAAGCGCACCATCGGGCTGGTGCTGACCCTGCTGCTCGTGGCTTTCTGCTTCGAGGCCATCATCCCGCCGGAGAAAAAGATCCGTCTCGGGCTCGACCTGCAGGGGGGAACATCCTTCCTCCTGCGTCTCGTGGGAGAAGACGGAGCGGAGATCACGCCGACCACGCTGGATCAGGCGATCGAGGTCATCCGCAAGCGCGTCGACCAATTCGGCGTGAGCGAACCGGTCATTGCCGCGCAGGGGCGCGACCGCATCCTTGTGCAGATTCCCGGACTCGACACGCAGCAACTCGCGCAGACCAAGGAACAACTCCAGCGCGTGGCCAAGCTCGAGTTTGCCCTGGTTCACCCGCAGAGCGACTCGATCCTCGCGCAAGTGGATGCCGGTGAAGCAGTGCTTCCACCGGGTTACGTGGTCAAAGAGTACAAGGATGTCATCGAGGGCAAGGAACAGACCCTGCAGCTTCTGGTCAAACAGCGCGCCGACCTGACAGGCGACCGCGTGACCGCAGCGAACCCATTTTACGATGTGCAAGGCTATGGCGTGGCCATGAAACTCGACGGCGAGGGCGCGAAGATGTTCGGCGATCTCACCACGCAGCATGTGGGCGACCGTCTGGCCATCATGCTGGACGGCGACGTGCAGAGCGCGCCTAGCATCCGTCAGCCGATCTACGGCGGCGAAGCGGTCATCACCGGACGCTTCTCCGACGAGGAAGCGCGCAATTTGGCCAGCGTCCTCGAAAATCCTCTGAAGACACCGGTCGAGATCGAGGAAACTCGCAGCGTCTCGGCATCGCTCGGCGCAGACTCCATCCGCAGCGGTGTCGGCGCCGGCCTGCTCGGTCTCGCTCTCACTTTGCTCTTCGTTCTTTTCTACTATCGCCTCGCCGGATTGGTCGCGTGCTTGGCGCTCGCGGTGAACCTCATCCTGCTCTTCGGCGCGATGTGCATGTTCAACTTCGTCCTCACCCTGCCCGGCATCGCGGGCATCATCCTGACCATCGGCATGGCCATCGACGCCAACGTGCTCATCTACGAGCGCCTGCGGGAAGAAATGGCCGCCGGCAAATCGCTCGGCGCGGCGGTCAGCGCAGCCTACGACAAAGCTTTCTCCGCCATTTTCGACGCGAATCTCACCACGCTGATCACCTCGGCTATCCTCTTCTGGCAGGCGACGGGTCCGGTCAAAGGTTTCGCCATCACCCTGACCCTCGGCATCATCGCTTCGATGTTCTCTGCGTTGCTCTTCACGCGCACCTGCTTCGGTTACATGCTGGAAAAGTTCGGATTGAAAAAGCTGCGCATGCTCAACTGGATTCCCGCGCACAAGATCGACTTCATCGGCAAACGCCATGTCGCGCTGGCCCTCTCGCTCGTTCTCATTCTCGGGTCGATCGGCTTCTTCGCCTGGCGCGGCGAGAAAAATTTCGGCGTCGACTTCACCGGCGGCGACTTGGTCGTGCTCGGCACCAAAGAGCAGGTTCCCCTCGCTGATCTCCGCCGCAGCGTCGAGTCGGCCAATCTCGGGGAAACAACTTTGCAGATGTCTATGGAGGAAGGACGCGAACTGGTCACCGTGCAGAGCAAGTTCGGCACGGCCGACGGCATCGTGGCCAAACTCCAGCAGGATTTCCCCTCGGCGGGATGGACCATCGAGCAGACCGACACCGTGGGACCGCGCATCGGCAATGAACTGGCCGGACGCTCCCTCTTCGCTTTGGCCTTGGGACTGCTCGGCATTCTCATTTACGTCACGCTTCGCTTCGAATTTTCCTTCGCCCTCGGCGCCATCGTCGCGCTGCTGCACGACGTGATCATCACCGTTGGCGTCTTCTCCATGCTCGGACGCGAAATCTCGCTCGTCATGGTCGGTGCGGTGCTGACCATCGCCGGCTATTCGATCAACGACACCATCGTCGTCTTCGACCGCGTGCGGGAAGGACTGATGTCTGGCCGCCGTGGATCTGTTGCGCAGATCATGAACGAGTGCATCAACGAAACACTCGGCCGAACCATCCTGACCGGCGGCACGACCCTGCTGGCCACCGCCGCGCTTTTCTTCTTGGGCGGTCCGGTGTTGAGCGACTTCGCCCTCGCCATCCTCATCGGCATTCTCGTCGGCACCTATTCATCGATCTTCGTCGCCGCGCCCATCGTGTTATGGTGGGCCAAACGCTCGGGCAAGAGCATCAAACGCGAAGTGCTGGGTGATTTGCCGCAGGCCGCTTCTTAGTATGCAAGGTGGATCGCGCCGTCCCGGCGCGATTTTCGGAAACGTTTATTGCGATCGGGACAGCGCGATCCACCCTACTTCATCAGCAGCAGGCTCAGCGCCATGACGAGCATGCCGCCGACGAGGCCGAGCACACTGTCGTGTCCTTTGCCGTAGGCACGGCTGGTTGGAAGCAATTCGTCCAAGCTGATATAAACCATGATGCCGGCCACGGCACCGAAGACCGGGCCGACGAGGTCCCCCGGAATAACGGCACTCCCGCCTCCCGCCAACATCAAGAATGCGGCGTATGCAGCGAGGGCGCCGATCGGTTCGGCCAGACCGCTCAGTGCGGAGTAGATGAAGGCTTTGCGACGGCTGCCTGTCGCGTAATAGATCGGCACGGAAACACTCATACCCTCGGGAATATTGTGCAGGGCGATAGCCACGGCGATGGCCACGCCGAGCCCCGGATCCTGGAGGGCGACGAGAAAAGTGGCCAAGCCTTCGGGAAAATTGTGGATCCCGATGGCCAAGGCGGTGAAGAGGCCCATGCGCATGAGTTTGTGATCATGCCGGTGCGGCGTGGGCTTGTCCTGCGCATGGAGCAGGGTTTCAGCTTCCTCGTGGCTGCGTGCCTCATGTGGATTCTCCGCCGCGGGAATGAGGTTGTCGATTAGCGCGATGACAAGAATGCCCGCGAAAAACGCCGCCACGTTGATCCAAGCGGCCACGACATGGCTATGACCCGCGCCAACCAGCGCCGCTTCCCCCTTGGGGTAAATTTCCACGAAGGAAACGTAGAGCATGACACCGGCGGAAAATCCGGTGGTGACGGAGAGAAAACGGTGATCGGTCCGCTTGGCCAGAAAAGCGATACAACTACCCACCACCGTGCCCAAGCCGGCGAGCAACGTCAGCATGAAGGCCGTCAGCAAGTGCTCGTTCGTCATTCGTTCCTGCGGGAATTATCCGCGTGCGACACTGAAGTCAATGCGCGCTCTTCGCGGTAGCCCTGCCGACAGGCGACAACGCGACGCGCGCAAGAACGCGGACTCCCTCGTGCGCGAACTGCCGTTCCGCCGTGACGACAAAGATTTCCTCGTGGATGCCGGTGCGGAGCGGAAGCGTGCGCAGACCGTAACGTTGCAGGGCGGAAGCCAGCATCGGTTGGGGTAGCGGAGCCGCACCGGCGCCATCGGACGCCATTTCGCACATCGCAGCCACGTCGTCGAACTCGGCGCGGATGTCGGGCCGGACACCATCATCGGCCCACCAGCGGTCGAGTTCGCGGCGCAAAGGAGATTCGCGGGTTGGGACGAGCACAGGGAACCCATCCAGCCCGCAACGCGACCGGAATGTTTTGGCCAAAGCAGGCGCGGCGACAAATGACACGGCGAAGCGTCCGGCGCGGCGGCTGAAGAGAACAGCTTTGAACGAAGCCGGCGGCGGTTCATTGGCCAGGACAAGGTCGACCTGATGTGCGGCAAGGGAGGGATAAAGCTCGCCCGGAAGACCCTCGCGCACGACGACGCGCAAATCCGGCGCCACGTGGCGCGCACGGATGAGAATCGAGGAAACAAGAAGCTTGGGCACGGCATCGCCGATACCGAGGTGGACTGTCTGGGGTCCGATTGGCGCGCCACGCCGCACCACTTCCACCATTTCGTCGCCGAGGGCGAAGATACGCTCGGCGTAACGGCGCACCACGATGCCCGCATCGGTCGGGACGAGCCTTTTGCCCTCGCGGAGGAAAAGCGGCGTGCCGAGAAACTGCTCCAGATCACGCACCTGCGCGCTGAGGGTGGGAGGCGACACATGCAGGGCAGCGGAGGCCGCCTTGATGCCCCCCTCCGAGGCAACGGCGAGGAAGTAGCGGAGATGGTGATAGTTCAGCTGCAGATTCATTCGGTATTTCCGAACATATTCTACGTTTATTCGTTATATTCAATTTTTTATGCAGCGGTCAGGATCTACGACTTTTCCGCCGCACGACACGCGGCCCGGCAACATGCGCGGGGCACCGCGCGGCAAATAAAACAAAACCATGAATGAAATTCCTTTGATGTGGTGGGTGGCGTTCAACGCCTTCGTCATCACCATGCTCGCGCTCGACCTCGGCGTCTTCCACCGCAAGGCACATGCCGTCGGCATGAAAGAGGCTCTCGGCTGGTCCGCCGTCTGGATCGCCATGGCCCTCGCCTTCAACGTGTGGGTCTGGTTCCAGCTGGGACCGCAGAAGGGCACCGAGTTCCTCACCGGCTACCTCATCGAGAAGTCGCTCTCCGTCGACAACGTCTTTGTTTTCGCCGTTCTCTTCACCTTTTTCGGGATTCCGGCGCAATACCAGCACCGCGTGCTTTTCTGGGGCATCTTCGGCGCGCTGGTCATGCGCGCGGCCATGATCTTTGCCGGCGCGGCTCTGATCACCAATTTCACTTGGATCATCTATGTCTTCGCCGCGCTGCTCGTCTTTACCGGCGTCAAGATGCTTATGGGCCAGCACGAAGCGATCGATCCCGAAAAAAACTTCGCCATTCGTTTGCTGCGGCGCTTCATGCCCGTGACCAAGGAATTGCATGGTCAGAAGTTCTTTGTTCGCCAGAACGGTGTTCGCGCCGCGACCCCGCTATTTGCCGTCCTCCTCTGCATCGAAGTGACCGACCTGATCTTCGCCGTCGATTCCATCCCGGCCATCTTCGCCATCACGCAGGACACCTTCATCGTCTACACCTCGAACGTCTTCGCCATTCTCGGCCTGCGCGCCCTTTACTTCGCGCTCTCGGGCATCCTGCCCTACTTCCACTTCCTGAAATACGGACTCGGCACCATCCTCGTGTTCGTCGGCATCAAGATGTCGCTGGCCCACAGCGCGTGGAAGATCGACACCGCCGTTTCGCTTGCCGTGGTGGCCTCCATTCTCGCCATCTCGGTCATTGCCTCGGTCGTGCACCGACGTATGACTGCGAAGTAACCATGAACAAAGCCAACCTCGAGCGCTTGCGCGCCACGCCGGGCGTGGCACCATGGCGGTTGCGGTTGGCGGAGTTTGTCGAGTCCGCGCGCGTCGAGCACTTCATCGTCGCGGTCATCATCATCAACGCGATAGTCCTCGGCTTCGAGACGAGCAAGGACATCATGGCGACGCATGGTCCGCTGCTGATCGCCATCGACAAAGCCTGCCTCGTTGTCTTTTGCCTCGAGATCGGCGTCCGTCTTCTCGCCTACCGATGGGCGTTCTGGCGAAGCGGATGGAATATTTTCGACTTTGCCGTGGTGGCGGTGGCCCTCGTCCCAGGCGCCGGACCATGGGCCGTGCTCCGCTCGCTCCGTGTCCTGCGGGTCATGCGCCTGCTCACTGTCATCCCTTCGCTACGCAAAGTGGTCGCCGCCTTCATCAATGCCATCCCCGGACTCGGCGGCGTGCTTCTGCTCATGTGCGTCTTCCTCTACACCTCGGCGGTTCTTGCCGTGAACCTCTTCGGGGAAAAATTCCCGCAATGGTTCGGCACGCTCGGGGGCAGTCTCTTTTCGCTTTTCCAGATTCTGACCCTCGAGGGCTGGGCCGACATGGCGCGCGAAGTTATGGCGATTTATCCGTGGGCTCCGCTCTTTTTCGTCCCGTTCATCATCATTGCCACCTTCACCGTGCTGAACCTCTTTATCGGTATCATTGTTTCGACCATGCAGGAATTGGCGACAAAGCCGGAAACGGCAGACCACACGGAATCAGCGACGGAAATCCTGCAGCGCCTGGAGCCGGATCTGCAAAAGCTGATCCGGCAACTACCCTCCGAGCAGGCGCGCGATTGATTCCGCAACAGCGACCGGATAAATGTTTCCGTTTTCCATGAATTCCTCCAGACCCGCTTGGCGGGTTGTTCTGCAGCCGGCGGTCATTGTCGGAGCCTTCGGTCACTTCGCCTGCATCCATGGCCGGATCCTCTTCCGCTCGGCGACTGACATCGCTGGCGCCCTCGTCGGACTCGAGGAAACACCCGGCAAGGACCTCGATTACAGCGAGGTCATCTGATTTCGCGAAACTGTCCCATGAATTCTGATCTGATGCTTTGGAGCGGGTTCTCCCTGTTTGTCCTGCTCGTGCTCGCCTTGGACTTCCTCACCTTCCATCGCAAACCCCACGTCGTCGACACGCGCGAGGCTTTCATTCTTTACGGGTTCTGGACGGGATTGGCGCTGCTCTTCAATGCGGGAATTTTCTTGTTCCACGAGCGCGGCACCGAGGCGGGCTTGGAATTTTTCACAGGCTTCCTCGTTGAGCAGTCGCTGAGCATCGATAACATTTTCGTTTTCGTTCTCATCTTCAACTACTTCCGGGTGCCGCCGGTTTTCCAGCACAAGGTCCTCTTTTTGGGAATTTTCGGGGCAATCGTCCTGCGCGCCGCCTTCATCCTCGGCGGTCTCGCGCTCCTCGAGCGGTTCCACTGGCTGATGTATGTCTTCGGCGCGCTCCTCGTCTTCACCGGCATCAGCATGATGCGCAACAAGGACACCGAGACCGACCCGGAGAAAAACTGGGTGATCCGCCTCTTCCGTCGCTGGTTCCCAGTGAGTCAGGAATACGACGAAGGAAAGTTTTTCACACGCCGCTGGGGAGCCTTGGCCGCCACACCGCTCTTCGTCGCCCTGCTGGCTGTTGAGTCCTCCGACATCGTCTTCGCCGTCGACTCCATCCCGGCCATTTTTGCCATCAGCCGCGACCCGTTCATCGTTTTCACCTCGAATATCTTCGCCATGCTGGGCTTGCGGTCCCTCTATTTTGCCGTCTCCGGCGTTATGCGCATGTTCCACGCGCTGCATTACGGCTTCGCGTCCATCATCCTCATCCTCGGCTTGAAGATGCTGATCAGCGACTTCTACGAGATTCCGGTGGCGGCGTCGCTCATCCTCATCCTCGTCATTCTGCTCGTCTGCATCATCGTTTCCCTGCTGCTGCCCCGCGAGGAAGAGCTGAAGATGCACTTCGAGCGGCCCGAAAAACTCGGCCTCATGCCCTTCCGGCGTCTGTTGCTCATCGAGAACGTGGTCGACATGGCCGAAATCACCGTGCGCGATTCAATGCGGCGCTGCAGCGGGGTCCGGCACCTGCGCTTGGACTGGCCGTGGTCCTACAACCTCGCCGCCATCCAAGAATCACGTTATTCGCGTTTTCCGCTGCTGGAAAACGAACACAGCAAGCCGCTCGGGGTCATCCTACTCAAAGACCTCGCCCTGCGCCATGGTTGGCCGGAGCTGCGCTCGTCCGAACTGCGCGAATTCGTGCGCCCGGCGCTGGAATTGCCCGAAGACATGCCGCTCGACGATGCGCTGTCCAAACTCCAACGCGCCAACCAGCACATGGCCTTCGTCACCGGCTCCGACGGGGCTTGGACCGGCATCATCACGCTCGAAGACGTTCTCGAGGAGCTGGTGGGCAAAATCAGCGACGAGTCCGACACCGACCGCACGGGCAAAGCCATTTCGCTGGCCGATGCCATCACCCCGGGACGCATCGTCCTCGATGTGCAAGCGGGCAATCTCGAGGGCGCCATCGAGAAAATTGTGTCCACCGTCCCGCTCGACCAACTCCCGGCCGATGGGCGCAAAATCATCACCCAAGTGCTGCAGCGCGAAGCGACCATGACGACTTATCTCGGTCATGGCTTGGCCATTCCGCACTGCCGCTTGGACTCCATCGATGCGCCTGTCTTGATCTTCGCCCGCTCCGAGGAGGGTATTCCCATTCCCGGCAGCAACGAACGCATCCACATGATCTTCCTGCTCATCACCCCGCAAAGCGTGGCCCGCATCCAACCTCGTTTCCTCGCCGACATTGTCGGTCTGGTGGACAGCGAATACGTGACCGATCGCCTCAAGCAAGCCTCCGAACCTGACGAAGTCATCGAAGCCATCCGCGACGGCCTTCAAGTGGTCTTGGACTAACGAAATGGAAATCCACAGCCCTCGCAATCTCGGCTGGCGGCGCGCTGCCGGTCTCCTTTACGGGGACTGGGGGACGAGCAAGGCTTACGTCATTGGCTCGGATCATGATGGGCGCGACATTCCTGCTGCTTTGCGGGGTGGAACTCACCCTCGCGCACACCAAGCCCGATGCTCTCTTCTTTGTCACGTGCGTCCTCCTCATCGGCCTCGCCCTGCGCGCGTGGAGCCAGAAATACAAGGGCATCACCACCGTGCAGGTGCCAAGCAAGGTCGCCGAAATGGTGGAAAAACTCCGGGCCGAAGACCTCGCACCTTCCGTGCCCGAGGGCGGAAAAATTCTCGTCTGCCTGCGCGGTGTCACACCCGTGCTCAAATACGCCATCGAGACCGCGAAAATCCGCAACGCTTCGCTCTACGTGCTCTATGTGCGTGAAGTGGCGGTGGCTTTCGGCGCGTCGACAGACGAAGCCAAGGCGCGCTGGCAGGATGATCCCGAGGCGGCGCTCATCATGAGAACCGCGCAGGCCATCGGCGAACAGTCCGATGTGAAGATTATCCCCGTCTACGCCGTCGCGGAAAAAGCGGGCACAGCGATTGCCGATGCCGCGGCAACACTCGGGGTGGATGAGCTTTACCTGGGTGCGTCGGGACACACGGCCCTCGCACACCTCCTTCATGGTAGTGTTGTCCAGCAAGTCGTGCGTAATCTTCCCGACGAAATCGCCGTAGTCATCCGCGGCTGAACCTAAAAACATAGTTGAAAGTTGAGTGATGAAAGTTGAGGGACTGAGCAGGAGCGACTTACGTCATCGGCCTGAATCACGCTTAGGGTGAGTGCGCCCGGATCGACAAGGCATTGGCTTTCAACCTCTCAACCCTCAACCATAAACTCTCAACGCCTTTTCTAGGCTGAACCGAACCATGACGCAGGAGGAATACACCGAAAAAGCCCAGCGCCTTTCCGCGCAATTGCTTACTCTCGCCGAGAGCGAAGAACATGCGGAACTGACTCTCGGCGGACTGATGGAGCGTCTGGAGGGCCGTGTTTACACGCTTTTGTTGGTCATTCTCTCCCTACCGATGTGCCAACCAGTCCCCCTACCCGGCCTTTCCACCCCGCTCGGTGTGGCCATCGCGTTGCTCGGATTGCGCTTTGCCTTCCGGCAGAACCCGTGGATGCCGCGGCGTTTGCTGGCCACCAAGCTGTCCGGCAATTTCCTCCCCGCGGTCCTGCGCGGCGGCGCCCGTGTTCTCAGTATTTTCGAAAAACTGCTCCACCCGCGCCTGGTGCGTTTGTTCGAACTTCGCTATCTGCAATTCCTCACCGGATTCGCCATCTGCATTTGCGGACTCCTCCTGCTTCTGCCGCTGCCCATACCGGGAACAAACATCCTTCCCGCCCTCACCGTTGTTCTGGCCGCCTCGGCTTACTCCGAACGCGATGGCTACTGCCTCATTGCATCCGGTTTCACTTTTCTCCTCACGCTCGTTTTCTTCGGCGCGCTGGTGTGGGGCAGCGCGGAAGTCATCAGCTACTTCGCGCCGAAGTCCCTCTGAGCCGTCAGACGCGGGCCACGAGCCACGCGACATACGCCGCATAACCGACGAGCATAACCGAGCCTTCGGCTCTGGTGATACGGAAACCGGTGCGCGAGAAAACCCAAAGCGCCAAAGCAAAGGCAGCCATCACACCCAGATCGATCGCGGTAATGCCGGCGGAGGAAAGCGGCGTGACCGCGGCGGAGATGCCGAGAATACCGAGGATGTTGAAAATGTTGCTGCCAACCACATTGCCCACCGCGATGTCGGCCTCTTTTTTCAAAGCGGCGACCAGCGAGGTGGCGAATTCGGGCAGACTCGTCCCGACGGCCACGATGGTCAGTCCGATGACCGCCTCGCTCAGGCCGGCCGCTTTGGCGATGTCGATCGCCGCATCGACGAGAAAACGCGCGCCGAAGACGAGCATGACCAACCCGCCGACAATAAAAGCGACATCTTCCCAGACGCCCCACTTGGAAACTTTGATCTCCTCGGAAAACTCCCCGGCCAACGGATCCGCTGCCTGCTTCTTGGCCAAACGGATACTGAAGAGCACATAAACCACAAGCAAAACGAAGAGGATAATGCCTTCGACGCGGGAGAGCGCACCGTCGTAGAGCAGCGCCATGGCCAACGCGGTGACGCCGATCATGATCGGCGTGTCGACGCGGACGATTTGCGAGGCAACTTTGATCGGAATGATCAGCGCCGAGAAACCGAGGATCAGCCCGATGTTGCAGATGTTGGAGCCGACGACATTGCCCACGCTGATGTCACCCTGCCCCAAGTAAGCGGCCTTGAGGCTGACAACTAACTCGGGCGTGCTGGTCCCGAAGGCAACAACGGTCAATCCGACGAGCAGCGGTCCGACCCCGAATCGCAGGGCCAGCGACGAACTTCCGCGAACAAGGCCCTCTGCGCCAAAATAGAGAAGAACCAAGCCGACAACGAGGATGAGAATTGTGGATGTCATGAATTTTAGGCGGGTTGGGCAGAGCGCGACGGCGTTCGAAAAAGAATGGCGACCGCGACGGTGGCCGCGGTTCCGATGAGGACATAATACGGCCAAGAAATGGCCGGCCACCATGCGGGGAGAACTGCGCCGAAGGACCATTCCTGCGGGACGAGTTGACCGCGGAGCAGCGCACCGAGATCGAACGCGGGAATTTTCACTTTGCAAAGCACGAGAACGGCGACGATGCCGGCCAGCATGGCGGCGACATTGGCGCGGTCACTCCCGCGATTTTCGGTGAGCATGCCGAGCAGGAACACGCCGAGCAGACTGCCGTAGCTGTAACCGAGAATACCGAGAGCAAGCGGAATGATGGTGATGTTGGTCTGCAGCACGGCGTAAGCGGCCGCGGTAGCCACGCCGACCATCAGGGCGCCGAAGACGGCGGTGGCGATGCGCGCCACCTTCACCGCCTTCGCATCGGACGCCATCGCCCCGCCGAGATAAGGAACGTAGAAATCCTTGGTGAAGGACGTGGCCAGCGCGTTGAGCGCGGCGGAGGTCGATCCCATCATGGTGGCGAAGACGCCGGCCACGATGAGTCCGCGGATGACGACGGGCATCTCGTTGACGATGTAGTAGGCGAAAACTTCGTTGTGCTGCGCGGGAAGATTCGGATCGGGCGTCACCTCGTAGTGCACGGCGAGAAGCAAGCCGACGGCGAGGAACCCGAGGACGATGGGGATGTCGGCGAATCCGCTGACAATGAGCGAGCGCTTGGCCTTCGCCGGGTTCTCCGCGGTGAGCAACCGCTGCACCATGTCCTGGTCGGTGCCGTGCGTCGCCATGGTGAAAAGCGTCGACCCGATGATTGCGGCGAAGATGGTGTAGGGCGTTTCGAGCATTTGCTTGAGCGCTTCGCCGAACGGTTTGGTCGCATCCCACCCCGTCTGGAACATGCCCGCGCCCGGGTTGGCGGCAAAACTGGCCGACACCGTCTCCCATCCGCCGGGAATGGAGAAAAAGATCGCGGCGATGGAAAAGAAGATGGCGCCGACCATCAGGCAGGCCTGGATGAGATCCGTCCAGATCACCGCTTTGATTCCGCCGATCGCGGTGTAGAGCGTGGTCACCACCGTAGTGAAAAGGATGCCCCAGAAATAAGTGCCGAGGGTCACAGGCGCGCCCGGATAGAGATAGCGCCAGATGACGACGATGATGACACCGCCGAGATAAAGGCGGACGCCGATACCGAGGACACGCGTGACGAGGAAGATGCCGCTGGCCATGTTGCGCGTGCGCGGACCGAAGCGCAGGTCGAGGAATTCGTAGATGCTCTGGACCTTGTGCTTGTAGTAGGGCGCGATGAAAAGGTAGGCGATGATGAAGCGCGCGATGACCGTGCCGATAGCCAACTGCGCATAGGCGAAGCTGCGGGTTTTGAATCCCTCGGCCGGCGCGCCAAGGAAGGTCGCCGCGCTGGTTTCCGCCGCGATGATCGAGGCGAGCACGGCCCACCACGGAATCTTGTGTCCGCCGAGGGTGAACTCCTGCAGGCTGTTGCTGCCCCGGCCGGCGCGCAGACCGATGCCGACGATCACCGCAAAGTAGATCGCGACAACGATGGCATCGATGACAAGGGCGGTCTGCACGGGAGGAAATTTTTGTTTTCGCGCGCGGGGCGGTCAAACCTACCGCGCATGAGGCATTTACCGGCGGAGAGTCTCTGTTAGAGTAGCCGATCGCGCGAGCAGAAAGAGATCCGCGCGCCACAACCTCAGCACTGCCATGGAAACGATCGTCATCGGACACCGCAACCCCGACATGGATTCGATCTGCTCGGCCGTGGCCTATGCCGCACTGAAGACCCGTCTCGGCGAAAACAACGTGCGCCCGGCCCGCGCGGGGGCTCTCAACGAACGCATTGCTTTCGTCCTGGAAAAATTCGGCGTCCCGCAACCCGAATTCGTGCCCGATGCCACGCCGCGAGTGCGGGACGCCATGATCAAAGATTACGTGGCCGCGCACCCGGACCACCCCGTGGCCGAGGCGCTTTCCGTCATGGCCGAGCGCGGACTGCGCGCCCTGCCCGTGGTCGACGGGGAGCAGCGTTTCCTCGGGGTCATCAGCGAGAACAAACTTCTCGGCCTCGTTCTGCCCTCGCGCGAACGCGCGGCCCAAGCCCGCGTGGTCCGGGCCACGCTGTCCAACATCGTCGCGACCTTCGGCGGCGAGTCGCTCACCGGTCCTCTTTCCGGGGAAGAAAAGGAATACACCCTCGTGGTCGCCGCGATGGACGCGGACACTTTCGCCGGCCGGTTGGCCGGCATGGAACCTTCAAAAACCGTTCTTTTCGTCGGCGACCGCGACAACGTGCAGCGCGCCGGCATCGCGGCGGGGGTCAAAGCCATCGTCGTCACCGGCGGCGCGCATCCATCGGCGTCCATTCTTGGCGAAGCGCGAGAGCGCGGGACGGCGATTATCTCCTCGCCCCACGACACGGCGACGAGCGTCATCTTCGCGCGCGGCGCGGTCATTGCCCGCCATGTGCTCGAGACCTCGGATGACCGGTTCGATGCGGACATGACCCTCGTCCTCGCGCGCCGCAGCGCCGCGCTCTCCAACAAATTCATTTTTCCCGTGCTGGACGAGGAAGGACGCCTCGAAGGCATCCTGTCTAAGAGCGACTTTCTCAAATCCGCCGCCCGGCAGCTGGTGCTGGTCGACCACAACGAGCTTTCGCAAGCCGTTCCCGGTGCGTCCGAAGTGCCGATCACCGAGATCCTCGACCACCACCGGTTGGGCAACACCCCGACCGACGCGCCGATACTTTTCATCAACCGCCCGCTTGGATCCACCTGCACCATCGTGGCGGACCTGTTCCGCCAGCACGGGCTGCAGCCCGACAAACCGACTGCCGGACTGCTCATGGCTGGCATCATCGCCGACACGCTCAACACGACCTCTCCCACCGCCACGGAGATCGACAAACAACTGCTGCGCGATTTGGCGGGAATCGCCGGCATCACCGCGGCGGAACTTGCCGCGCAGATTTTCTCCGTCGGATCACCGCTCCTCACCATGACGCCGCAGCAGGCAGTGCGCGCGGACTGCAAGGAATACGAGGGGAAGGGCGCGAAGTTCAGCGTTTCCCAGATTGAGGAAGTAACTTTCGGAAGCTTTGCCGAGCGTCGCGACGCCCTTTTGGGCGCTCTGCGCGAGCGCGTCGCGGCCGGGGACTTGGTGTTCGCTGCTCTTCTTGTCACCGATATCAACACGCAAAACTCCTACCTTCTGGCCGAGGGACACCCGGACTTCCTCCGCACGATCAATTATCCGGAAGAATCCGACCGCGTGTGGTTCCTCGAGGGCGTGGTTTCGCGCAAAAAGCAGCTGCTGCCCTACCTGACCGAGTGCCTGGCAGCGATGCGCTAGCCGGAGGGGGTCCGGATCAGGCCAAAAAGGTCCGAAAGGGGCTTGTTCATAGGGTGTGAATAATGACTTAAGTCATTGTTTACCAACGTTTAAAATAATAATTTGACGTCCTTCCAGCCGACCTCCTAGCCTTTACTCGTCGCAAAGACACCCATAGAAAGGAAGTGAGCTACTAATGCCCGAAGTCATCGTTCGCAAAGGAGAATCCATCGACCGCGCTATCAAGCGCTTGAAAGCGAAATTGGACTCCGAGGGGATCATGGATGAAGTGCGCCGCCTGCGCGCTTACGAGACCCCGACACAGAAGACGCGCCGCAAAGCCAAAGCCAATGCCAAGCGCGCGAAGATGAAGTTCCGCTTCAACCTTTCCTGAACCAAGGATCACACACTCCGCGCATCTTCATCGCCGGTTGCGGTTACACCGGCGAAAGATGCGCGGATTTTTTTTACAGTGATGGGGCGGAGGTCACCGGTCTGGTTTCTTCTGAAGAATCGGCGCACCGGCTCGCCGATAAACCTTACAAGGTCCTTGCGGTAAACGCCGCGGACCGCGCCGAACTGGAGCGTCGCTTTCCGGGCAAGCCCGCACCCGATCTCCTCGTCCATTGCCTGAGCGGACACGGCGGACGCGATGCGGACGCCTACCGCATCACCTATGTGGAAACTTTGCGCAATCTCCTCGAAGTATTGCGCCCGCAGTTCTGCGTCTTCACCGGGAGCACCTCGGTCTATCCGCAAAACGACGGTAGTGCGGTGACCGAAGAATCGCGCACTGGAGGAACACCGACCGGGGACGTGCTCCTTGAGGCTGAACGCCTGGCGCTCGGGGCGGGCGGCGCGGTGGTGCGCTTGGGCGGAATCTACGGTCCGGGCCGCACAAGATTCATCGAAGCCGCGCGCACCGGCGCGCCCACGCCCGGCGATCCCGACGGATTCATCAATTTCATTCACCGCGACGATGCCGCCGCCGCACTGCATCACGTCGGCCGCCTGAACCTCGGCGGCATCTGGAATGCGGTCGACGACCGTCCCGTGCGCCGCGCGGAACTGGCCGAGGCCATCCGCAACGACACTCCTCTCCCTATTCCTGTAGCGGCGGTCTATGACCGTCGGATCCCCGTCACCGGCAAACGCGTAGCCAATGCGAAATTGCGCGCAGCCGGATCGACCCCGCGTTATCCTACGGTAATCGACGCGCTCAACGCGAGCGCGGTGTGATTGAGGTGGGTCGCACCGTCCCGGCGCGACAATCGGTCCGGAAGATCGCGATGGGACATCGCGATCCACCTATTTGCGCGTTCTCGCGCAATTTTACCGGCCGCCGTGGCCGCCGCCACCGCCGCCGCCGCCATGGAATCCGCCGTCTTGGTTCCCGCGGTTGTTGTAGTAGCCGTGGTCGCCATACCAGCCGACGGGATAAGCAAACCCGAACGGCGCCACACCCATGTAATCGGGATCGGCGAAGTAAGGATGGTTCGTTCCGCCATCATCGCTGACGCCGGAGGGAATGTTGTCGTCATCCTCGAGATACACGCCCTTGGCTTTGCCGAGATAGTTGATGAGCGAATCGTCCGCACCCGCATCGACCAGACCGTTGATCTGCGTCATGGAAAAATCGTAGGGCGCGCGGGTGGCTTTGAGGTAAGGCACGGTCATGCTTCCCGGGATGCCCGCGACGACGAGGCTCTTGATGTCGCCATATCCGAGCACGCGGCCGTTGGCGATGCGCGTCACGGTGGCAGCGGGCACGCCTTTTTTCTCGAGCACCCCGATGTAGCCCGGTTTTTCCATTCCGGGTTTGTTCGTGGTGGCACAGGCGGCGAGGAGCACCGAGGCGAGGAGGACAGCGAGTTGTTTCATGAGGAGAGACTGAACGAGTGCGGTGCCCGCGGAAAGCCGAAAGCGGCGGGAACCGGAGCCCCCGCCGCCTCGTGCTATGTCAACCCTATCAAGTCCCCCGAGGGAACAATCTTTAGACGGCTTTCTCGCCCGTCTCGTCGGTGCGGATGCGGATCGCTTCCTCGACCGTCGAGATGAAGACTTTGCCGTCGCCGATCTTGCCGGTCTTGGCCGCCTTGACGATGGCGCCGGTGGCCTTCTCGGCGAGGTCGTCCGCGACGACGACCTCGATCTTGATCTTGGGCAGGAAGTCCACGGTGTATTCGCTGCCGCGGTAGATCTCGGTGTGCCCTTTTTGGCGCCCGAAACCCTTGACCTCGCTCACCGTCATTCCCTCGATACCGAGGTCGGCCAGCGCGTCCTTCACTTCCTCGAGTTTGAACGGCTTGATGATTGCTTCGATTTTTTTCATTGGTTTTTCCTCTTTGGTTGAGTGCCGTTATTTCTCGAAAAGGTAACCCTCTTCGCCGTGATCCACGGTGTCGAGGCCTTCGCTTTCCTCATCCTGCGTCGGGCGCAGACCGATGGTGAACTTCACGATGAAGGCGATGACCGCGGTGGCCACCACCGAGAGAACGATGGTCAGGGCGCAAGCCTTGAGCTGGTTCATGACGAGGCCGTCCATGAGATTCATGGAGGAGAGCACGCCGTTGACCGCCGGATCGGCGAAGACACCGGTGAGGATCGCGCCGAGCGTTCCGCCCACCGCGTGGATACCGAAAGTGTCGAGTGCGTCGTCGTAGCCGAACGCCTTCTTGAGATAGACGACAGCCAAGAACGGAACGATGCCGCCGAGCACACCCATGATGACAGCGCTGGTCGGAGTGACGAAGCCCGCACCCGGGGTGATCGTGACCAAACCGGCGACGATGCCCGAGCAGAAGCCGAGCACGCTGGGCTTGCCGCGCAGAACCCACTCGAGCATGCCCCAGACGAAGCCTGCGGTCATGGCGGCGAGGAGCGTTGTGGCAAAAGCGTTCGAGGACAGCGCGTCGGATCCGAGCGCGGAACCGGCGTTGAAACCGAACCATCCGACAAAGAGCATGCCGGTGCCGATCATGACGAGGACCATGGAATGCGGCGGCATCGGAACTTTGCCGAAGCCGAGACGCGGTCCGAGGATCATGCAGAGGATGAGCGCAGACCATCCGGACGACATGTGCACGACGGTGCCGCCCGCGAAGTCGATCGCTTTGATGCCCGCATCCGCATTGAGCGGACCGCACATGAAACCGTTGACCGCCCAGACCATGTGGGCCAGCGGGAAGTAGACGACGAACATCCAGATCGCCGTGAAGAGAAGCACGGCGGAGAATTTCATGCGCTCCGCGGTCGCGCCGAAAATGAGCGCGGGAGTGATGATGGCGAAGCTCAACTGGAACATGGCCCACATGTAGTCGGAGATCCAGTAGTAGCCCGCGCCGACAGCGCCCGGAGTCATGCCGGTGAAGAAACGTTGCGCGGTGTCGCCGATGAACGCGTTACCGCCCGAGAAGGTCAGGCTGTAACCGACCGCCCACCAGAGGATAGTGACCAGTCCGGCCACGCCCATACACATGGCAAGGATGGAGAGCACATTCTTCGAGCGAACCAAGCCGCCGTAGAACAGAGCCAAGCCGGGCAGTGTCATGAAGAGCACGAGCGCCGTGCTGATCATTTGCCAGGCGTTGTGGCCGGGGCCGGGGACTTTGATTTTCGACGCGTCGCCGGACGGACGATCGACGTTGTTGAAGTAGGCCTCGATGTCGGCGACGCGGTCCTCGAGGGACGGTTCGCCAGCGGGCGTTTCTTCAGTGGCGACGGTGACGGATTCCGCCACGGTGCCTTCATCGGTTGAGACCGCCACGGTTTCCGTGACAGCGGTGATCGACTCCTGGGCCTGCAGCGGCGAAAGCGCGCAAAGCGACAATGCCGCGACAAAGAGCAAGGACTCCCATCGTGTTTTTTTCATAAGGTTCATAGTTTGATTGTTTGTTCCGGGCCTGCGACCGCCGCGGTGCCCCGGGATCTCGTCCAGAGGCACCGCCGCGGATGGCAAATAGCCGGTGGATGCGGAGAAGCACACACCGTGCCAAGTCGGTCCCATCTCTTTGGACGAGCCATCCACGCTGGACTCCCGGTGGTGAAATCTGCTCAGCACAGCCGAACACCAAGTTGCGCAAATTTCGCCAGCACCGCGGCGCAGTCCGCAAAGGATCGCCAAGATTGATGACTGTTTTTGTATCGAAAAAGTTGCGGCACTTAACTTGCGGGTCTGCGAATTGCCGGTAGGTTATTTATCGCCAAACAGAGACTCTGGCCCCCGAGAGCGACTGTCGCAGCCGTATCTCGTGACAGAAGCTCCACCAGCACCCCAAGTTTCTCTGGGCACCCCTTCGGGACGCTCGTTCGTAAAATTCCGCATCTCGAGCCGCGCGGCATGGAACACCATTCTGGCGCTTTGCGTCATTGCCGTCATTGCCACCGCGACAACATGGGGTGTGCGAAAAATCTGGGGAAAACCGCCCGGCGCCATCGGCACACATTGTGACTTGGCCCCCGGGCCATGGGGCAACATCACCGCACAACCCATCCTACTTGAAGCGCCGGCCAGCTTGCTGTCCGTGAATTTCCGACTCGGCGACGGACGTTGGTATTTCCAGGCGCGCACGCCGGAAGAAGTCGGCGCCTTTCTGCGAAACGCGGGACTGACCTCCGAGCAGATCGCGCAGATTGTTCCCCGCTTGCAGTCGGTGAGTGAACGCGAAGGACTGCTCGCCGCCACGCCCCCCGAGGCGCTCGTGCGCGAACTATCGACGGATGTTCGTTCCACGCTCTACGACAAAATGGCGCTTGTTCCGGAAAACTTCGCACAAGTGGAGCCCTTCCGCACCACAGAGCTGCATCTCAAGGCCTATCTCGATCCGGACAAATTGTCGCCCGAGCTCATCGCCGAGGTAAAAGGACTCATGTGGCGCCGCGGCTCGGGATTGTTCTTCTCCGACTACAACATCGTGGCCGACAAAATTTCTTCGCCTGCAGTGAAGATCGCTCTGCTCAAGCAGCTCACGCACAAGTCCTCGGTCATCTTGAATCTGGAGGTTCCTGCGGACGCGGAAGCCGTGGACAAGCTGGCCGACTACTACGGCGTCAATGGCCGCCGCGACAAAATCGAACCGCTATTGCACGCCCTGAGCGATTCGGGCGGTGGCAACTTGGGCCTGGCCAACATGCTGCCTGCATTTGCGCGCGCGCGGATTTACCGTTTTCCCGATCCACTGCCCGGCAAGGACATCAGCCCCGACTGCCACTGGACCACATTCAACTTCTTCAGCCGCAACCAGCCCGATGACTCGCTCAACGATGCCGCCACGGTAGGAAAAGTGCTCGGCGAGAATTACCACGCCGTCAACGGCGAACCGCAGTTCGGTGATGTTGTTCTCCTCACCCTGCCTGACGGATCCTCCATCCACTCGGCCACCTACATCGCGGACAACATCGTCTTTACCAAAAACGGCCCATCCCTCGCCTCCCCGTTCATCTTCTCCACCATCGAGGACATGCTCGCGTTCTATCCCAACAGCGAAAGCATCCGCCTCACCTACTACCGGCTGAAGAGCGCATAGTCCCGGCGCATCGCGATGTCTCATCGCGATTTGTTTTTGGTAGGGACGGCTGGCCCAGCCGTCCGCCAGCCTTTAGTCTCTCCCGATCATGCCGACCGCCAAACCCCGCATCATCGCCCGCGTCTTCGCCTACCTGTGGCGCTACCCACTGATCGCTGCGGCCACGCTCCTCTGCGCGCTCGGCTCGTCGGTCATGGTCATTATTTTTCCGGTGGTCACGCAGCGCATCGTCGATGATGTGCTACGCGGAGGAAATGCCGCGGCGCTGTGGCCGATGATCGCCTTGGCCGCGTTTGGGTTTTTCGCGCAGGACGGACTCAACACCCTGCGCATCCTGCTCAACAACACCTTCGAGCAGCGCGTCCTCTTCGATCTGCGCAGTGATCTCTACGAGCGGTTGCAATCGCTTCCCCTCGCCTGGTTCGATCACCGCGCCACCGGCGACATCATGACCCGCGTGGTCGAGGACGTGAACAATGTGGAGCGCGTGCTCATCGACGGTATCGAACAGGGCGCGGTCGCCGTGCTGCAAATCGCCGTCGTGCTCGGGCTCATGTTTTGGTGGAGTCCGTCGCTCGCATTGTGCGCGCTCACCCCCGTTCCATTCCTCATCGCCGGCGCACTCGCTTACACGCTTACCGCGGGCAAACGCTACAGCGAGCAGCGCCGCGCGGCATCGGACCTCAACTCTCTGCTGCACGACAACCTCGACGGCATCCGCCAGATCAAAGGCTACGCGCGCGAACGGGCGGAGCACGAACGCTTCAACGAATTCAGCGAGAAACTTCGCCAAGCCACCCTCGTCGTCATGCGCGCCTGGGCTTTCTACAACCCCGGCATGAGTTTCTTCTCCTCCATGGGCAGCCTCGTCGTGCTCGGCTACGGCGGATGGGCTTCACTGCAAGGAAAACTCGATCTCGGTGTCCTCGTCGCGTTTCTCGTTCTTGTCCGCTTCCTTTACGAGCCGGTCGGACGACTCCATCAACTCAACCAGATCCTCCAAGCCGGCCGCGCTGCGGGCAAACGCGTCTTCGACATCCTCGATGCCACGCCGGAACCCGATGCGGGACACGCACCCGTTCCTGCACCCGTGCGCGGAGAAATCAAATTCGACAAGGTCAGCTTTGCCTACGGGGACGGACTCGATGTGCTACAAGATATCGATCTTGTCGCCAAACCGGGCGAGACCGTCGCTTTGGTCGGCCCGACCGGCGCGGGCAAGTCGTCGCTCGTCGGACTCCTCATGCGCTTTTACGAGTGGAAGGATGGATCGGTCACGCTGGACGGCAAAAACATCCGCGAATTTTCCAAGAACGACCTGCGCCGCGTGGTCGGTCTCGTCTCGCAGGAAAGTTTTCTTTTCAACGGCACGGTGAAAGACAATTTGCGTTTCGGCAAAACGGACGCGACCGAGGAAGAACTCTGGGCCGCGTTGCGCGCGGCCAATGCCGCCGATTTTGTCGAGCGCCTGCCGAAGAAACTCGACACTGAGGTCGGTGAGCGCGGCGTGCGTCTGAGCGTCGGCGAAAAACAACGCATCTCAATTGCGCGCGCGCTCTTGAAAGATCCACCCGTTCTGCTTCTCGATGAAGCCACGGCCAGCGTGGACAACACGACCGAGCGACTCATCCAGGAAGCGCTCGACCGGTTATTGCAAAAACGCACCAGCTTTGTCATCGCGCACCGTCTCTCCACCGTCCGCCATGCGGATCAGATTCTGGTCCTCGACCACGGTCGCATCGTCGAGCGCGGCAAACACGACGAGCTTCTGGCCAAAGGGGGCCTCTACGCCCGCCTCTGCGCCGGCACCGGCTTGCTCAACGAATCCTAGCCGCACGACAAAATTTCAACCGCAGAGCACGCCGAGAACACAGAGAGGCAAACTC
>JBILUI010000230.1:0-6216 GCA_044371145.1 Chthoniobacterales bacterium
TGCGGGTGGCGGGGCGGATAGCCGCCGCAGAAGTGCCGGGGGGCTTCATGGGATGTCGGATTATAACACAACAACCTGCCGCAGGCCAGCGAGCGACTTACTGGTTGCTGAAGATGACGCGGTAGAAGTTGTTCGTGCCCGCAGTGATGGGAACGGTGAATTCTTTGCGCTGATAGGAGGCGGGCAGCGGGATATTCAGCTGGTTGGTCGCGTTGGTCACCGTGGTGGCGTAGTTGGTCCACGGGCCGGTCGCGAGGTTTGTTGTGTTTAGCACGGTATAATTGGCATTCGCGTTGGTCAGCGCGAGGTAGCTGATGTTGGCGCCGGAGATATTGATCAGATAGGGCGTGGCGTTGGTCGGATTGCCGCCGAAAGCGTATTCGCTGCTGTTGTCGAAGCTGTCGTTGTCGGGGTCGGCTGTTGGCGCTCCCGCGTTAGGTCCGGCGGTGACCAAAGGATCGAGGCCATAGTGAGTGGTCCAGTCGTAGTATTGGCCGGAACCCAAGCTCGTCACGGTGAAGTGGTTCGCGCCGTTGGCGGTAATGCGATGGCGGTAATCGCCCACAATTTGGAAGTAATCATTGAAGTCACTGTCTTGGAATCCGGCCAAGGTGAAGGCGAAGGAGTCGCCCAAGGCAAAGTTGATCAATTTGAGTTTGGACGGATTCAATGAAGCAGCCGGCACAAAGGCGCCGAAGTCGAGGCTGCTCACGCCCGACGCGCCGAAATCGAGAGCGGAGTCAACTAAGTAGGCGTCATCCATCATCAGCCTGCCAAAAGTTTGCGCGGTAACGCCGCTCAGCTTGATCACGGCGTTCCCTAGTGTGACGGCAGCGTTGGTTTTGATTTGGCTGGTTCCTTGGAGGCTCAGGGTGGCTGCGGTGACGGTCAGGTTGGTCGATAGGCCCGCAGCCCAGCCGGTGGCACTGTTCAGCTCCAAGGTTCCACCCGAGACCGTCACCGGGGCGGTGAAGGTGTTGGAGGCTGTGAGGGTCGTCGTCCCGGTGCCGAATTGCCGGATTGCGCCGTGCCCGGAGATGACACCGGGGAGGGTCACCCCGTTGCTTTGATGGAAATCAATGCTCGCACCGTCTCCGCCCAGCTGGATGTTGCCGATGACCGGTCCTCCCGCCTGGGGGATGCCCGGGGTTCCGATATTCAGAGTGCCGCCCGGACCGTTCTCGCCAGTTCCCTGAATCGTCAGGCCACCTGCGGCGTAAACGGCACCTCCGTCCGCCACGGTCAGGATGTTGCTCCCGCCGTTGGCCACCGCCAGCGTTTGGCTGTTGCTCCACACCGAGCCGGGACCGGTGACCAGCACGCTGTTGTTGGAAGAGAAGCCCGAGACATTTGTGTTTCCGATCCCTGCGGCTTGGTTGATCACGGAGCCGCCGTTGCTGATCACCAAGCGATTGCCGTTGCCCCAAAAGCCGATGGCAAGGTTCTCGTTGGTCCAAGTCGAGCCTGGCCCCGTGACCATGGCGACGTTGTTGGAAGCGGAGGTTCCGCCGTCGGAGTTGAAACTGTCGGCGTATCCGACATACCCAGTTTTGCGATTGGCCACCACGCCCCCGTTGCTGATGACGAGCATGTTGCCGCTGGAGTTGTGCCCGAAACGGAACGTGCCCCCGGGATCGTCGCCGGTGATGTCCCACCTCGAACCGACCCCTGTGACCAGCACGCGGTTGTTGGTGCTGTCGGTGCCGCTGCCGACAATGACAAGCCGGCTTTGCACGAATCCCCCGTTGCTGATGACCAAAGTGCTGCCGCTCTCCGTGTCACCGACGACGAAGCCGATCGACGAGTTCGCCAGCAGGCGTCCGCTGTTGCGCACGGTGATATTGGTGCCGCCGAGGGAAGGCCGCCATCCCGAGGGAGTCAGCGCCAAGGTCCCGGCCGAGACCTCGAGCGCGCCGGTAAAATTGGCCAGGTTGCCCGTGAGGGTCGTCGTCCCCGTGCCGAGTTGCCGCAGCGTGCCGCCGCCGGAAATGGCGCTGCCAAGGGTCGCCGCATTGGTTCCGGTGAACTCGATCGCGCCGGCCGGGGCAGCGAGGTTGACGGGACCGGTCAGCGTTCCGCCTTGGAAATTAAGCGTGCCGTTGAGCGTGATGCTTTGGCCGGACGCAGCCTGCAGGGTGCCGCCGGTGCTGACCGTGATATTGCTGATGCCGCTCGAGAAAGTGCCGCCCAGCACCATCGTGCCGGACGAGACCTGCACCGCACCGGTGAAAAAAGATGAACCGGTCAGGGTTGTCGTCCCGCTGCCGAGCTGCCGGAGTGTGCCGGAGCCCAGGATGGAGGTGCCGAGTGAGGAGAAGGCCAACGCATTGGTTTGCTTGAAATTGATCACGCCCGCACCCGCACCGAATTGGATCTGGCCGCTCACCGTTCCGCCCTCGAAATTCAGCGTTCCGCTCGACCCTGCCTGCGATGCGATGGTCAGACTGGCGGCGCTGACCGTCCCTCCGTCGCTCACGGTCAGACTGTTGCCGGCCCCCGCGTCTCCAAGGGTGAGGTCATTCGCAATGGACCAAGAAGAACCCGAACCCGTGACCAGCACGCTGTTGTTGGAGGAAGCAGCGTCGGATCCGATAGAGCCGTAAACGTTTATCCCATCCACAGAGGACTGCACCACGCTACCGCCGTTGCTGATCACGAGGCTGTTGCCGCTGCCGCGGTTGCCGATGTAAACGCCACCCCGGTTGTTCGTCAACGCCGAGCCCGCCCCCGTGACCAGCATGCTGTTGCCGTTGGCGTTGGTCTGATTTCCGATGGCAAAGTCAGACATTACCTTGAGGTAAGCTCCGTTGCTGATCACGAGCCGGTTGCCGTCACCGCTATTGCCGACTGCGGATTGGATACCGTTCGACTCCGTCTCGACCTCCACCCCGCTTCCGCTACCGGTCACGCTGAGCAGATTGTTGGAAGAACTTTCTCCCGCGCCGACGAAAATTCCCATCTGGACCGACACCGAGCCCCCGTTGCTGACCACCAGACTATTGCCGCTGCCGTTGGTGCCGACATGGAAGTAATTGTTGGCGTAGATACCCGAATTCGCCCCCGTGACCAGCACGCTGTTGTTGGAAGCATTGGTATTGTTTCCGATCACCATGGGGACTTGGTTGTAACCACTCACGTTGCCCCCGTTGCTGATGATCAAGCTGTTGCCGCTGCCGGCATAACCCACGTAAACGGCGTTAAAATTAGCCACGCCCGTGCTCCACGACGAATTCGCCCCCGTGACCAGCACACTGTTGTTGGATGACTTGTCCTCCCAACCGACATAGCCCCCACTGAAACGGACGGCGCCACCGTTGCTGACCACCAGATTGTTGCCGCTCCCAACGTGACCGACATAGAGATTGCCGGTGTTGGTCCAGGCCGAATTTGCACCCGTGACCAGCGCACTATTGTTCGAGCAGTCATCCCTGTAGCCGACAAAGCCATCGACATTCTGCACCCCGGCCCCATTGGTGATCACGAGACGGTTGCTGCCGCCATCCAAGCCGACGATGATGTTGTTGCTGAAGTTATGTGTGCCCCCGCTGGCAACGTAGGCGGCGTTGGTCCCGCCGATTTCGAAATCATCCCCGTTGTTGATATTGGCTCCCCCGGCAAGGATCGTGCCGCCGTTCAGGTTGATAATGCTGTTGAGGAGAAGCGAACCATTCCCGTAATTGGTCGCGACCAGATTGGCCAATGTCACCACGCCACCGCCGACCTGGAGCGTGCCCTTGCCCCCGACCCCGATGTTGAGAGTGCCTTGCACCGTCAGGCTGCCGCTCCAGATATCCACCGTGTTGTCGGCAGCCCCGGCGTTCGCCGAGATGGTCATACTGGCGGCAGAGACCGCCGCCCCGTTGCTGATGACCAGGCTGTTGCTGCTGCCCGACTGGCCGACGATGAACGTGCCGGCACTTTCGAGCGACGTGCCAGCATTGAGGACATTCAACCGGTTGGAAGACGTGGTCGTCCCGACATAAGCATTGTCATAGACGTTGACTCCGCTGGTGATGTTGGTTGTATTCCCGCCGTCGACCGTCAAGTCCGGAGCCGGAAATTGCGCGTGCAGAACCACGACCGTGCACAGCATCGACACGACCGCCGCGAGGAAAGGTCCGATTGATCTCATGCGGAAAAACGGAATTGCGCCAACTACTGGTTGCTGAATATGACGCGGTAGAAGTTGTTCGTTCCGGCGTTGATCGGGACGGTGAACTCTTTGCGCTGGTAGTAGGAGGGCAGCGGGATGTTCAGCTGATTCGTCGCATTGGTCACCGTGGTGGCGTAATTCGTCCACGAACCGGCCGATAGGTTGGTCGTGTTTTGCACGGTGTAATTGGTTTCGGCGTTGGTCAGCCCGAGGTAGCTGATGTTGGATCCGGAGTTATTGAGGAGATGAGGCGTGGGTTAGGTCGGATGGCCACCGCAAAGATGCCGGGGGGTTTCATGGGGCTTAAGTAATCAACATCCTTTCTTCTTGGGAATCAACCGGCAAAAGCCTTGGTTTGCTTCGTTTCCTTCTGTTCAAGCGACCTCGCTGCTGCCTTGGCATCGTTAGAGGCGTGCGCTACCATTCATCTGTATGAACATGCCTCGCATCATCTTTACCTTTGCTGTCATCTTTGTGCTCCTCGGAGTCGGAGCCTATCTGATCACCGGAGCTCAATCTTGGACCGCGCTGATTCCGTCCATCTTCGGATTGCTGCTGGCCATCGCGGGTGGGATCTCTTTGAAGAGCCTAAAACACGGTGGCCATATCGCTGCGCTGGTCGGGTTGCTCGGATTTCTCGGCACGGCCAAAAGCCTCGGCAAACTCCCGGCCCTGCTGACCGGTGAACCCGTCGAACGCGCTGCCGCGGTTGGCGTTCAGGCGTCCTTTGCCATTCTCAGCCTGGTCTTCGTCGCTCTCTGCGTGAAGTCGTTCATCGACGCGCGCAAAGCCCGCTCCTGATGACCCCTCACCGCTGCTGGGCGGAGGTCGACCACGGCGCACTGCGTCATAATGCGCAGGCGCTGCGCGCGTCCGTTGGCGCCATAACCGCCATCATCGCGGTGGTCAAAGCCGATGGCTACGGACACGGCGGTCCGGAGGTGGCGAAAACGCTCGCGGCTTTCGCCGAGCAATTCGGCGTGGCCACGTTGGGCGAAGCGCATGCCGTGCGTGCAGCCGTGCCGGATAAGGACATTTTGCTTTTGAGTCCGTGCTTGCCCGCGGAGCGCGAGGCGGTGGTGAAAGAGGGCTTCATTCCCGTTGTCTCGAGCACCGCCGAAGCCAAAGCTTACGCACCCTTCGGCCGGGGCAAACCGGTGCGCATCCATCTCTGCATTGACACCGGCATGGGCCGCATCGGCGTGTGGCAGGATGATGCGATCAAAACCGCACAGGAGATCGCGGCCATCGACGCCATCGAAGTCGAAAGCGTCTCGACGCATTTGCCCGTGGCGGACAGCGACCCGGATTTCACGGCGGAGGAATTGAGTGGCTGGGACAAGCTCGTCGCAGAGCTGCGCCCGATTTTGCCCAAGGCGAAATTCCACGCGCTGAACAGCGCTGCATCACTCGAACGCCCGCAACACGCCGCCGATCGCGTGCGCCCCGGGCTTGCTCTCTACGGCATCTCTCCCCTCCCTGCGTTTCAGAAACTGCTCAAGCCGGTCATGACCCTGAAGACATCCATCACCTTGGTACGCGATGTAGGACCCGGACGCGGAATAAGCTACGGACGCGATTTCATCACACCGAAGCCCATGCGCATTGCCACGCTGGCCATGGGCTACGCTGACGGCTATCCGCGGCAAACTTCAAACAAAGGCGCGCAAGTGCTGATCCGCGGGAAACGCTGTCCGATACTTGGCCGCATCACCATGGATCAATTGATGGTCGATGTGACCGATCTGCCACGCGATGTGGCCCCCGGGGAGGAAGTCGTGCTTTTCGGGAAACAAGGGGAAGAAGAAATCACCGTCAACGAGGTGGCCTCATGGGCCGGGACGATCACTTGGGATATTCTGACGCGATTGGGGAAGCGGGTCGTCCTAGAACACCTGAATTCTTAGCCACGGATTTACGCGGATAAGCGCGGATATTTTATGCCGACTGACATCGGCACAAAAAATATTCACCTCGGAGACTTTTCACTCGTCACACGTCACTCGCCACTGCGGCGAGCCGCCGCTAGGCCTTCCGCCCGCAGCAGGCCTTGAACTTCTTTC
>JBILUI010000132.1:0-6185 GCA_044371145.1 Chthoniobacterales bacterium
CTTCTCCATCGGTGACGGGTTGCGTCCGGGCTCCATCGCCGATGCGAACGACAAGGCGCAATTCGGCGAACTCGAAGTGCAGGGCGAACTGACCAAGCGCGCGTGGGACCGCGGCGTGCAAGTGATGAACGAAGGCCCCGGCCACGTGCCCATGCACATGATCGAGGAGAACATGGCCAAGCAGCTCGAATGGTGCCACGAAGCGCCCTTCTACACGCTCGGACCTCTGACCACCGATATCGCGCCCGGCTACGATCACATCACCAGCGGCATCGGCGCGGCGATGATCGGATGGTATGGCTGTGCCATGCTTTGTTATGTGACACCGAAGGAGCACCTCGGGCTGCCGGACAAAAAAGACGTCAAAGACGGCGTCATCGCCTACAAAATCGCCGCGCATGCTGCCGACCTGGCCAAGGGCCATCCCGGCGCGCAATACCGCGACAACGCCCTGAGCAAAGCCCGCTTCGAATTCCGCTGGGAGGATCAGTTCAACCTCGGACTCGATCCCGAGACCGCGCGCGAATTCCACGATGCGACGCTCCCGCAGGAAGGGGCAAAATCCGCCCACTTCTGCTCCATGTGCGGCCCGCATTTCTGCTCGATGAAGATCACCGAGGACGTCCGCAAATACGCCGCCGAGCAAGGAGTCAGCGACCAAGAGGCCCTGCAAGCGGGCATGGAAGAAAAGTCCCGCGAATTCGCGGAGAAGGGCGCCGAGCTTTACGCCAAGGCCTGAGTCCGGTTTTCTCCGAGCAAGACCAGAAGCTGCGGCACGGTCACATTTTCCGAGAAAATCGACTCCGCATGACGGCGACCGGCCACGCCCATGGCGCGCGCTTCGCCGGGATTGGCGAGCAATGTTCGCACCGCGGAGGCCACGGCCCGCGGATCTCCGGGTAAAACGAGAAATCCCGTTTTGCCGTCGACCACCATTTCGGGAATTCCGGCCAAGCGGGTGGAAACAACCGGCAACCCCGCGGCCATGGCCTCGGTGATGACCGTCGGTAGGATGTCCATGCCGCCGGACTTCTCTTCGATGCAGGGAAGAACAAACACGGAAGCAGCGGAAAGCGAATGGCGGATTTCCGGCTGGGTTCGCGGACCGGCCAGCTCGACTTCGGCATCAAGTCCAAGCGAAGCGATCTGGCCGCGCAATTCCGGCTCCAGCGGTCCGTCGCCGATGATTTCGCAACGGAAGTCGACTCCGTCCCGCTTGAGCAGAGCGCAGGCCTCGATGAGCACCGGGTAGCCTTTCTTTTCCACGAGACGGCCCACCGCGACAAGGCGTGGCGGCGCGGCAGGAGAAGGAGCAAGCGCGTTGTCGAAGCGCATACCGTTGTAGACCCGCACGATCCGCGCGCGGGGGAAACGCTCGGCGAGAAGCCGGCGGCTGTAGTCGCTTACCGCGACAACGAAGGAAGCATCGGTGAGAAGACGCTCCATGCCGGGGTGCTCGTCGGCATCGCTGAGAAAATCATTGGCGTGTGCCGTGATGCTGTAGGAAATGCCAAAGTCCTGCCGCAGCCACCACGCGGTGCGCGCGGCCGGTCCGGTGAAGTGCGTGTGGACGTGTTCTGTGCCCGCAGCGCGCAAATGCGGACCAAGCCAGAATGCTTCACGCCGCCGGCGGTTGCGTGCGCCCAGCCACGCCCCGGAAAGGAAAGCCGCGGCAGGCAGGCGCCCGCCAAGACCCGCCGCAATGACGCCTATGGCGAGCGGAGCGCCGCCGGGTAGCAGACGAACGCGCTGACGCAGGGCCGTGAAGCCCTCCTGGTCAGCAGGTGGCGCGGGTTGAAGTGCGTAGATGTCGGGCCGGCAGCCGTGGCGTTCCATCCCTTCGACCTCGCGCGCGATGAAAGTCTGCGCAAAGACGGGAAATTTTTTGAAAAGATAAGCAAAGCTGGCTCCGCGCGACATCGAGGAATTCTTCGGGCCTCGAGGCCCGCGCATCAATGCCAAACGCCATGCCCCTTGCCCTCCGAGGAAAGCGGCGGCTACTCTCCGTCGCATGCCAACCGCCTCTTTGCTCCGCTCCGCGATGGCTGCCACGGAAAGATTCCTCGGCCGCGCCGGTCCGTTGCTCGTCGCGCTGACGGCGGCGATTTACTACGGTCTTTATTACCGCGCCGGTCTCAATCTCGGCGGCGAAGGCGGCACCAATGCCGTGCTCGCCCTGCGGCTCATGGATGGGCAACGGCCGATCGTCGACACGTTCTTGGGATACAATTTGCTCTGGTTCTACCCGCTGATCGCCCTTTTCAAGGTGACGGGCCCCGATTACGTAGCCATGAGGATTTTCTTCTTTGTCCTCTGCACGATCAACGCGCTGCTTGGCTATGCCATCGTGCGCAGTGTCACGCGGAAGGCCTGGCTCGCCTTCGCCACATCGGTGCTTCTTGTGCTCGTTCCGGGCATGATTTTCCGGAACTACATGGGATTGATCGGTGCTCTTTCCTCGCTCCTCCTGCTCAAGGCCTATGTTCTCCCGGCAGCGACGCCAAGACGCCAGATTGCGTGGATGGCGGCGGCGGGCGGCGGCATGGCTCTTTGCTTCCTGCTGCGCATCGAACCCTCCTTCCTCCTTGCCGTCGTCTGGCTCGGACTGGCCATCCTCTATCCTCTCGGACCGCGACGCGATTTCCTTCCGCGCTTACGAACGACACTCCTTGGCACGGTCGCGGGCATGGCCATCCTGCTTGTTGCCCATGCCGGCGCGGCTTGGCACGCCCACCAGCGCGGCTTCGGCGAGCAGTTCACCGGTCAATACCGCATTTTTCTGGGGATGCTGGGCTACGAACTCTCGCGCGAAGTGGAAAAATTCCGGCCCGCCTCGGCACCGACCGTGGCCCCCGTGGCGTCTCACACCACCGTGCCGGCGGCGGTCGGCGCGGAGCCCGCGCCCGCCGAAACACGCGAGGCACGATTGGCCCGGCCTCCGCTGGACAAACTCTGGGAAGCAGCGCGGCCTCGCGACCGGTATTTCGGCGTTTGTCTTTATTACCCCGTTTTCTGGTCTTCCATCTTCGTCGGTTCGGCCGCACTGATGCTGGTCACCGGTGTGCTGCGCGGAGACACCGGAACGAAGCAAAGAGCCCTCGTTATCCTCACCACCACAGGCTGCGCCTTGTCGCTCTTTCCGCAATATTTCTGGTTCCGCCCGGACGCCCCGCATCTGAGCGAATTCATGGTGCCATTCCTCCCCGCCGTCGCCGCCTCGTCATGGGTGATCTGGAGTGCCGCGCAGGCTGCCCGCGCCCGCGCTTGGCGCATCGCGGCGGCTGCCTTGGTCGCTTTTTCCGCATCCGTCGTCCCACTCTATCTCAAAGCCATCATGCCGCGGGAAGATGCCGGAACGATCTTCTCGATGCGCGAGCCTACGAAGTTCCGCGCACTGAACGGCGTGGATGTCGTGCTTTCGCCCGGCGACGCCGCCGCAATGGAGGGACTGCGCGATGCGGTCCTCAACCACTCGTCCCCCGGCGAGTTCGTCGTGGTCTATCCCTACGCACCGACCATCAACTTCATGACCGACCGGCCGAGTTACGAATACAACCTCTACGTCGATGACTCGACGGCAGACGACCGGTTCCAACGGGAAGCGCGCGAACGCATCGAGCGGCACCGGCCCGCCGTGATTGTCATCGACAACCGTCCGATCAACCGCACGGAGCGTTCGCGCTTCAAAAATTGGGCCGCGGACCTCATGTCCTACATCTCCTCCTCCTACCGGTTGGCCGGGGCTTTCCAAGTCGGACGGCGGGAAATCGAGGTCTATGCGCGGCCAGACAAAATAGAAACACCGCCACCCTAGCTGCGGGGAAGTCGACGGGGTTCTCAGACCAGGCCGAGCTTCATCCGTCCCGCCTCGCTGATCATCCCTTGGTTCCAAGGCGGGGACCAGACGAGTTCGACTTCGGCGGATTCGACACCGGGAACGGTAAGAATGCGGCTGCGCGCGTCGGCCGCAATGGTCGGGCCCATGCCGCATCCCGGTGCGGTGAGGGTCATCTTCACATTGACGCTTGTTCCTCCGGATTCGCTTTTGCCGAGCGCCAGGTCGTAAACCAGTCCGAGGTCGACGATGTTCACCGGGATTTCCGGGTCATAGACGTTCTTCAACTGCGCCCAAACATCGTCCTCTTTGACCTCGCCGCCTGCGGCACCGCCTGTTTTGGGCGCTTCCTCTTTTTTCTCGATCTCGATGCCCAGCGCATCGGCATCGGCCTCGGCGATGCGGGCCAAACCGGTCTGCGTGGCTACCGTGTAAGTGCCGCCCAAAGACTGGGTGATGATTACCGGGCTGCCCGCAGTGAGCATCGCCTCCTCACCGCTGGGAATGAGGATCGCTTTGCAGTCCCGCTTCAGGGTGATTTCACGATGGTCCATAAGGCAAAGATTAACCGGCTCGCGGGCCCGGGCCAATCAAATGGTTCCAAGGCGGCAGCGGAAACGCTAAGATATGCGTTCTATGCGCTGGCAAACTCTTTGGCAGGCGAAATGGATCCTCCTCGTCCTCGCGGGCTTGACCGCCGCGGCGTGGACTTGGGCACCTTGGCTTGCGGGTGTCGGGATCGGCCTGATCCTATTCACGCTCTACTTCTTCCGCGATCCGCACCGTGACATTCCGCAGGGCCCCGGGCTGTTCGTTTCGCCGGCGGATGGAAAGGTGACCGACATCCTCGAGATGGAGGAAACCGAGGTGACCGGCCAGAAAATGCGCCGCATCGGAATTTTCCTGTCGGTCTTTGATGTGCATGTGAACCGAACGCCCGCCGCGGGCCGCGTCGTCTACACCGCAGAGCACGCCGGCACCTACCATGATGCGCGCAGTCCGATGGCCTCGACGCACAATGCGGCACGGACGTGGGGATTCGATTGCGACGGGCAGACGATCGTGGTCCGGCAAATTACCGGCGCGATCGCGCGGCGCATCGTTCCGTGGGCGCTGCTGGGCGACAAGCTGACGCGCGGTCAACATTTCGGCATGATCCGCTTCGGTTCCCGCACCGAAGTTTTCCTTCCCCTCGAAGCCGCGGCATCCGTCTCTGTCGGCGACCATGTCAAAGGCGGGGCCTCGGTCATCGCCCATTTGCCGGTTGGACACCGGAGCGCGGAGCAGCCGAAGATGGAAGCCTCCTCATGAACAAGGACAACGATCCCAACGGGGTGAAGATTTACCTCCTGCCGAACCTGATGACGGCGGGCAACTTGTTCTGCGGGTTCGCCGCCCTGATCAACATTCTCGACGCCGTGGTGCAGATCAACGCGGGGCTCGATCCCGCGGGCAAGATCCACGTGGCGATTTGGTTCATTCTTGGTGCGTGCATTTTCGATCTGCTCGATGGCCGGCTTGCCCGCCTCGGAGGCAATGAAAGTGTGTTCGGGCGGGAGTTCGACTCTCTGGCCGATGTCGTTTCCTTCGGCGTGGCGCCTGCACTGCTTGTCTGGCAAATCGTCTTGCGCGACTTCGATCGCTACGGATGGCTCATCGCCTTCGTCTATCTGGCCTGCGGCACGTTGCGTCTCGCGCGCTTCAACAGCATTGCCGCGCAGCAGGGAACGTCCGACGGACCGAAGGATTTTCTCGGGTTCCCCATCCCGGCCGCCGCGGGCCTCATCGCCTCGCTGACGCTTTTCATGCTCTGGCTCGACGCGGGTCAGAAAACGATCGGGCCGTGGAAATTCGCCCTGCCCCCGCTCATGCTCTTTTTGTCGTTCATGATGTTCAGCAAGGTGAAATATCCGAGCTTCAAGGCGCTGAACTGGCGCACGCGCCACTCCATCCCCAAATTCATGGCTACCATCGTCGTCCTCATCTTCACCGCGATGAATTACGAATGGATGCCGGCCATGATCTTTATCGCCTACCTTCTTTACGGTCTGGCGCGCCCGCTCATCTCGCAGGCCTGGCGCCGCGAAATCGAGGACGAGTTGGAGGAAGAAGAACCTGCTGCGGACAACCGCGGCGCTTAAAAGCTAACCGCGATGTCCCCATCGCGGTAATGCTTTTGGAAAAATCGCGCTGGGACAGTGCGTTCCGCCGGAACGCACCGACCTAAAAAGGAATATCGTCGTCTGCCGAATCATCGGCAGCGGGAGCAGCCTTGGCCGGTTTGCCGCCGCCGGACGAGCGTCCGCCTCCACCGCCTCCTCCGCCACTCTCACCCCCATCGCGGGAGCCG
>JBILUI010000028.1:0-19770 GCA_044371145.1 Chthoniobacterales bacterium
AACCCGGCCAGCGTCGGGCTGTCGCTCGAACTCATCGTGATTTCCGCCGTGGTCATCGGCGGCGCCGCGGTCAACGGCGGCACGGGATCCGTCCTCGGCACCGTCCTCGGGTGCCTGCTTCTCGGCATCGTCAATGTCGGACTGACCATGCTCAAAGTCTCCGAGTTCTGGCAGATTGCCCTCTACGGTGCCGCGATCATCGTCGCGGCCTCGCTGGACTCCGCCCTGCGAACCAAACGGACGGGAGGTGCGGCATGAAAACGGCCAAAGCTCTCCTCCGCGCGCCGGAAATGGTCACGCTGCTCCTGCTCGCCGCATCGATCATAGCCGGCTCGCTCATGTCGCCCTATTTCCTTGATGGGGAATACCTGCTCGAAAAGACCTCGGAGATGATCCCGGTCGCTTTTCTCGCCTTGGGTATGACATTCGTCATCAGCAGCGGCAACATCGATTTGTCCGTCGCATCCGGTTCCGTGCTCACCGCGGTCGCATGCGCCATCGCATTCGAGAACGGCTTGCCCATGCCGGTTGTCGTCGTCCTCGCGCTGTTGCTCGGGTCGACCCTCGGACTTTTCAATGGCCTGCTCGTCACGCGTCTGGGCATTCCCTCGCTGGTGGCCACGCTCGGCACCCTGGCGCTGTATCGCGGACTGGCGCAAGTGCTGGTCGGCGAACGGGCCATCCGCGGGTTCCCGTCGTGGTTTTCGGGAGTGGATTACGTGAAATTCGGCATCGTTCCACTGCCTCTGATCCTGCTGGTCACGGCGGCGATTCTGGCACATTTTCTCCTCCAGCGGACCACTTTCGGCCGACAGGTCTACGCCATCGGGACGAATGAGTCCGCTTCGTTTTACAGCGGCATCAATACCGGGCGGACCAAGCTTTTGATCTTTATGATCTCCGGGCTTTGCATGGGGATCGCGGCGCTGCTGCTCATGTCGATGCGCCCGGTGGACTACAAACAACTTCGCGGCGGCGAACTGCTGGCTATCACCGCCGTCGTCCTCGGCGGCACGAGCATTTTCGGCGGGCGCGGGCGGATTCCCGGCACCCTGCTGGCCGTCTTGTTGCTCGTCTGCGTGACCAGCGCCTTGGGCGTTGCCAACGTGCGGGTGGAAAATCGGCTCGCCGTCATCGGCGCGCTGCTCATCGGCGCGGTGCTCTTGACCGATCTGACGGGCCGGGTGTTCGGAAAAGCGGGAAAAAGTCGCGGGGCTTAACGCGCTTCATCGGCCGCCGGCCAGATGCGCAACGCGGGCCTGCGTCGCCGTTCCGACCTGCATACCGTTGGCCAAGCCTGCTTTGACTTCATCATTTTACGTCCTAAACTCTGCGTTTTTCTTCCATGGCCTACCTCAACGAAAACTATTTCAAACTCAAAGCCGGCTACCTTTTCCCCGAGATCGCGCGGCGGGTCAAAGCCTTCAGCGAGGCACATCCCGACGCGGCAGCGAAGATTATCCGTTGCGGCATCGGCGATGTGACCGAACCCCTCCCCGCAGCGTGCCTCGAAGCGCTGCACAAGGCGGTGGACGAAATGGGCCACCGCGATACCTTTCGCGGATACGGACCCGAGCAAGGTTACGATTTTCTGCGACACGCCATCGCGCAGCATGACTTCCGCGATCGCGGACTGGAGATCGAGGACGATGAAGTTTTTGTCTCCGACGGATCGAAGTGTGATTGCGGCAACATCCTCGACATCTTCGGTCCGGGCAACCGCGTGGCCATCACCGATCCGGTCTATCCCGTTTACGTCGACACCAACGTGATGGTCGGCAACACGGGCGATGCGGACGAGAGCGGGGCTTTTGCCGGACTGGTCTATCTCCCCTGCACCGCGGAGAACGGATTTGTCCCTTCCATCCCGAAGGAAGCTGTCGACCTGATCTATCTTTGCTATCCGAACAACCCGACCGGTGCGGTGGCCACGCGCGAGCAACTGGCCGCGTGGGTCGACTACGCGCGGAAGCACAAGGCGATCATTCTTTTCGACGCGGCCTACGAAGCCTACGTGCGCACCACGGGCGTGCCGCATTCCATTTACGAAATTGATGGCGCGCGCGAATGCGCCATCGAGTTCCGCAGTTTTTCCAAGAACGGCGGATTCACCGGATTGCGCTGCGCTTTCACGGTTGTGCCGAAATCGCTCCACGCCAAAACCCGCGGCGGCGAAAGCAAGCCGCTCCATCCGCTCTGGCTGCGCAACCACACGACAAAATTCAACGGCGTGTCCTATCCCGTGCAGCGCGCGGCCGAGGCGATCTATTCGCCGAACGGGCGCCAGCAGGTCGATGCCTTGGTCGATTTCTACATGGAGAACGCCCGCATCCTGCGCGAGGCGGTGAGCGGCGCGGGACTGAAAGTCTACGGCGGCATCGATGCTCCCTACATCTGGGTGCGCGGACCCGAGGGCGTGGCCAGTTGGACCATGTTCGACTTCCTCCTGCGCGAGGCCAACATCGTGACCACGCCGGGCAGCGGCTTCGGCGCGGCCGGCGAGGGCTACTTCCGTATCTCGGCTTTCAATAGCCGCGAACGGGCGCAGGAGGCGGCCAAGCGACTTGCCTCCCTGGACTTCACAAAGGCCGGTTGAGCCGCCTACCCTGCGGGCATGAAGAAACTCCTCCTCGCCGCACTTGCTGCGGGCTCCTTCGGCTGCGCCAGCGATCCTTACCAGGATCCGACCTACACGCTGCAACGCAACCTCTACAACCGGAACCAGAAGTGGGACAATTACCAGAACCGCCAATTTCTCCGGCGTCAGGCGCAGGATGACCGCTATCAGGCTTGGTTCAACAGCGTGATGGAGTAAAGCAGGCCGGGACCCGTGCTTCTCTGTTGGCCTAAAACATCCGTTGGTTGGTGGCGGCTCAGCCTCGCCGTTGTCGCGATGGCCTTGGGTCTGGTTGTCGTTCTTCAGACTCCGCCGTGGAAAGTTTTCGCCGAGGCCGGCGAGAAAATGCGCCTAGTCGACTATCTCGTCGCCTATTCTTGGATCGCAGCGGCACTCAACATTTCGATTGTCGCGGTGCTGGCCGTGATTTGTCCGTGGTGGGCCCGTGCGCCACGCGCCGAACCGGCCCCCGGTGCGGTCTTGTGCGGAACCGCGCCGCGCTGGTTCTGGTCGGTTCTGCTTGCCGCCGTCGCCGCATGCGCCCTTCTGACTGGTCCGCGGCTGA
This sequence comes from Chthoniobacterales bacterium, assembly GCA_044371145.1. Classification (GTDB taxonomy): domain Bacteria; phylum Verrucomicrobiota; class Verrucomicrobiia; order Chthoniobacterales; family JACTMZ01; genus JACTMZ01. The sequence goes on from JBILUI010000028.1 coordinate 3,183, forward strand.
CCCAAAGTCTGTGGGACGACGAGGAAACAAGCCTGCGTTACAGCGTGCTCGGGCGTTACATCCGCACGGCACCGGACGGCGACCTCCGCCTCAAGGAGATGCCCTGGCGCAACACACTCTTCTACTACGAGTCACCCAACAATCACGTCCTCCACAACGCGCTGGCGCGAGTGTGCAATTCGGTGTGGCGCACCATCGCGCGACCCCAAGGGCTGCAGTTCAAGGAATGGGCCCTGCGCATTCCGGCTTTTGTCGCGGGTTTGGCGACACTCGTCGTTGTGGCGCTTCTGCTCCGCGATCTCGGGATGCCGCTGGCCGGGGTCATCTCGGCGTGGGTGCTCGCATTGCATCCCTGGTTCAACAAATACTGCGCGGAGGCGCGCGGTTACACTTTGGCCATGCTGCTGCTTTATGCCGCGCTGATTTTTTGGCGCCGAGGACTTGTTACGGGCGGATGGAAATGGTGGGCGCTCTTCGCTCTCTGCCAGGCGCTATGTCTTTGGACGTGGCCGGGCGCCTTGTTCTTCTTCGTCCTGCTCAATCTCGGCACACTTTGCATCGCGGCACTCGGGCGGCATACCGCGCTGCCGCGACGCACGGTCCTCTCGCGCTGGTTCTGCGTCAACGCCTTGGCCGGAGTCGTGCTCATCCAGTTGATGCTTCCTCTCTTTCCGCAGATGGGAGGGTATCTCGAACAGTTGCAGACTCTGGACATCGGCGCCAAATGGTTCGCTGACGTGGCGTGCTACCTCTCAACCGGCGCACCTTGGACCAAAAACGAGACAGGTCCGATCCTTTATCCGGAGATCCGCGCGGCATCGCAGGCCGCGCCGCTCGTCTTTCAGGCGGCCATGCTGGCAGGAGCGACGTTGCTGGCTGCCGGGGCGTTGCGTTGGATGCGCGCCGGACCCGTTGCGGTAATCGTGCTTGCCGCAGCCGCGGGAGCAACGGGCTTGCAGGTCGCGCAGGCCATCCAAGAACGCATGTTCATCTTTGAATGGTATGTCTTCTATCTTCTCCCCCTGGTCGCCGCGGTCTTCGCGGCGGGATTGGCCGGGTTGGCCTCGGTTGTGCGCCGCGCGCCGGTGGGAAAAATCATTGCACCGGCGTGCGTGCTCGCCGTTTTCGCGCTTTACGTCTTCGTCTCGCAACCCGCCCGCGCACGCGGTCTGGCCGCGCCGACTGTGGCCTTCCGCGAATCGGTCCTCTTGACCCGGCCGAATCTCGATCCTTGGTCGGAGGAGAACCGGGGAATCATGACAGCCGGTGTCACCAACCCCGCTTTCGTCTACGACGCCAACCTCTTCTGGACGCGCTCGCCGCGCGACCTGCTGCTGCTTTGCGCCCAAGCGGACGCCACCGGACGACCCCTTTGGCTGAACGTCGGCCACACCTGGATCATCCGCGAACGCCAACCCGACACGCAGCGGATCATCGAGGACCCGGCCCTTTTCACCGGTCACAAGAAACTCTTGGGAGAGTATCCCCACTGCGACCGCATGGTCTGCCGTTACGTGCCGGGCGGCCTGAAAAAGGTGGATCTTTCGAAATTCCTTTCGCCGGAGGACATCGCCTACATCGAGACGAATGCCGGCGTGCCGCCGGAGAAATATTTCGCGCAGTGACGGCGATGCTTGCGCATTGGCGATCTCTTCCGCTCGCGGGGCGTTCCCGGCGCATCCTCGGCGCCATCGTTCTCGGCATCGCCGCCTATCTCGTCTTCGCACCCAAGCCGTGGTCCGTGCCGTTACCGGAGGCGGAGTTGCCGCCCTATGACTACTATGTCAAAATCTACAGTTGGTGGGGCGCGCTCGTCGCACTTTGCGGTGCGGGACTGCTGGCCGCAACAGCATCATGGTGGTCGCGGCCCTGGACGCAACGGTTCGATCCGCCCGCGCCGGCACCGCGCTGGTTCTGGCCGCTGGTCGGCACGGCTATGCTGCTCACCGCGGCCATGGGCTCCGTGCGCCTCGGGCAGGACTTGTGGGACGATGAACGCTCCACGTTACAGCAAGCAGTCCAAGGGAACTACAAGCCGAACAAGGACGGCACGGTGCGTTTCCAGGAATTCGGCTTCGGACGCACGCTTCACGGATACCGAACGCCCAACAACCACGTGTTGCACAGCATCTTCTCCCGTGTCTCGGTGGGCGCATGGCGGGTTTTCCGCGATCCTGCGGGGCAGTCATTCTCCGAGGTCGCCCTGCGTTTGCCCGCCTTTCTCTTCGGCATAGCATCGGTCGCCGCGCTTGCCTTGATGCTCAAAGAACTCGGCATGGCACGCGCCGGTGTCATCGCAGCGTTTCTCCTGAGCATCCATCCGTGGCACATCCGCTACGCCACCGAGGCGCGCGGCTACGCCATTGTCCTTTGTTTGCTTCCCCTGCTCATCGTTTGCCTTCTCCGCGCCCTGCGCACCGGTGCTTGGAAGTGGTGGATCGCGGTCGGCGCGCTGCAATTCGGCCTGCTCTACGCGTATCCAGCCACTCTCTACCCGGTGGCCGTGACCAATGCGGTCACCTTGCTGCTCGTCGCCGCGTGCGTCCCCGGCATTGTGCCGCGCACCGTCCTTTTTGCCCGCTGGCTGGTGTCCGTCTTTGTCGCGGCGCTCGCTTTCACATGGCTGTATCTTCCCTGTGTGCCCCAACTGCGGGAATACCTCGCCAGCGAGCGGGCACAGGGCGCGATGGGTGACTGGTGGACCAGGGACTTTCTGAGCCACCTATTCGCCGGCGCTTCGTGGTTCAAGACGCACAACCCCGACGCTCCACAACCGGAGTTGTTTGCCATGCTTTCCTCCAACGCCGCAATCGGTGCGGCCGTGGTCTGGACCTGTGTGATCCTCTTAGCTCTCGGAGTGGGCAGATTCATCTTGCGCGGTTTTCTTTCGTCCGCCGTCGCAGCTCTTCTGCTGCTGCCCGCACTCGTGGCGTACGTCGTAGCCCGCGCCTCGGGGAACTTTCTTTACGAGTGGTATCTCATCTACCTGCTGCCGGGAGCGGTGGCCATGGTTGCCGCAGGAATCGATTCGACGGGACTTCCATGGCGCAACAGCAAGTGGTCCGCCGCGATTCCCGCAGTCGTGCTTGTCGTCGTTTGCGCCGGATACCTGCAGCTCACGACCAAAGCGCGGAACTGGCTCCTGACCCGCCCGCTTCAACCGATGCGCGAGTCGGTGCTCCTCACCCGCCCGACGACACTGCCGAATTATCCGGGTCATGCCGGTGTTGTCACGGCCAGCTTTAACACCCCGCCCGCTTTATACGATCCGCATTTCGTGTCGGTGCGCACACCCGACGAACTCCGCTCACTGATGAGACGCTGTGCGGAAAACGCGACTCCGCTTTATCTCAATGTCGGCAATCCTCTCGCGGCGGCTTTTCACCACCCGGAGATGTTCGCCATGATGAACGATCCCGCGCAATTCGAGATCCTCTCGCAGTTGCCCGGCTATGATCCGACGCTAGACCGCGTCGTGGCGCGATACAGGCAGCCCGCTACAGACTCCGGCGGGCTGTGAAGCGCGGGCGGTCCGCTCAGGCAACCTTGGCCACCTTGCCGTCGCCCTGTTTGGCGCGGTGCTGGTCGACGAAATACTTCATCGTGTGGTGGATGACCGAGCGGATGTCGTGCTTCGACTTCCAGCCGAGCTTGGTGCGGGCCTTGGTCACATCGGGGATGCGGCGATCGCAATCCTCGTAACCTTTTCCGTAGAACTCCTCGGAGCTGACGCTGACGATCTCCGGATCCGGGTCGCCGTCTTGGCGGAAGTCCTCGTCGAACACCTTCTTCATGAGTTCGGCCAGCTGCCTGATGGTCACTTCGTTCTCGGGTGTGCCGATGTTGAAGATCTCGCGGTCGCACACGCCACCCGGGTTGTCGATGATGCGCACGATGCAATCCACCGCATCGTCGATGTAGGTGTAGGCGCGGTAGTTGATACCGCCGTCGACCAGCTGCATGGGCGTGCCGTAGAGCAGGCCGTTCATGAAGTGCGAGAAGACGCGCGGGTTACCGGCTTTCTCGCTCGGCAGGAAGTCGATGCGCGGCCCGATGAAATTGAAAGGACGGATGATCGAATAGTTGAGGCCTTTCTCCAGACCGTAGGCGTGGAGAACGCGCTCGAGCAGCTGCTTGGCGCAGGCGTAGATCCAGCGGTGATTTTTGATCGGCCCCATGATCATGGGCGTGGTGTCCTCCTGAAACGGGAAAGGCATGTCCGCCGGATCCTTGCCCAGCACGCTGGCCACTGTCTTGCCGTAGACTTCGCAGGTGGAAAACTGGACGATGCGCTTGTTGTATTTGAGGCAGGATTCGACGATGCGCAGGTTCTCGGTAAAATTGAGATCAAAGACGTCCACCGGGTTGCTGACGTAAAGGCTCGGATTCGCCATGGCCACGAGGTCGACGACGAGGTCGTGATCCTTGACCATGTTGTCGAGCGAGTCGCAGCGGCTGCGGATGTCGTGCTGCTTGAAGGTCAGCTTGGCATGGTCGAGGCGGTCTTCGATCTTCTCGCTGTCGATGTCGATCGCGGTGACATCGTATTTCCCGTCGGCGAGGAGGCGTTCGGTCAGGTTGGCTCCGATGAAGCCTCCGGCTCCGAGGAGGAGGACTTTGAGGTGATTGCTCATATGGCGTTGACTGTTTGGTTTGCGTTGATTTGGTGCGTGTTTTTGCGAGGCGCTTTCAGTAACGAGCGGTAATAGCCCGTAAGATGCCGCCCGATCATTTTCAGGACATTGATGCCGTAGGGGATGGGATCAAGACTGGAAGTCTCGTCGCCGTAGTGAGTGGGAATCGGGATTTCCTTGCACGGAAAACCGGCGAGGTGACCGAGCAGGATGATCTCGGCGTCGAAGTTGAAATTGCTCTGCAGCTCCTCGTAAGGCAGGGCCTCGAGCAGACGGCGCGAGTAGAGCATATAGCCGCTGTGGAACTCGGCCATGCGCGTGCCGAAGGCGAGGTTCTCCAAAATAGTAAGGCCTCGGTTGGCCAGGTAGCGCGTCATGGGCATGCCGCCGCTCAGCGCCTTGCCGCCGAGCATGCGCGAGCCTTGCACCACGTCGACCTCGCCGGAAAGGATCGGTTCGAGCAGATCGAGGACGAGTTCCGGCGCGTATTGTCCGTCGGCGTGGACAACGGCAAAACCACGGCAACCGAGCCTCAATCCCTCGTTCAGACCGGATTTCTGCGCACCGCCGTAGCCTTTGTTTTTTTCGTGATGAACCACGCGAATGGACGGATTTTCCTCGGCCAGGCGATCGGCCACAGCGCCGGTCTCGTCGGGACTGGCGTCGTTGACAATGATGAGAACGCCGCCGCGACGGAAAAATTCAGCGGGCACCCGCTTGACCGTCGCCGCCAGCACTCCCGCGGCTTTGTAAGCCGGCATGACAATGCAGAAATCCGATGACATTGAACAGGCAGTCATGAAAGAGGGTCGCACTACAGGCGTCAAGCCCTTCCACGAGGCTGGCTAATGCTGAATCGTCCGATATATTGAACACATGGAAGCCGATCCAAAACAGACTGGTGAAGCGTTGCGCGAATTGCGCCGCTCGCGCGGCATGTCCCTGCGCGACTTGGCCCGCAAGTCCGGCTGCTCGCCCAGCTTCATTTCCCAAGTCGAGCAGGGCAAAACCTCGCCGTCACTCGTCTCGGCCAAGCGGATTTGCCGGGCGCTCGACATGATGGTGGCCGATTTCCTGGCTCTCAACACCGAGCGTCGCAAGGCGCGGCACGTGCCGAGGTGCAAGCCATCCCAGCTCGTCACGAAATGGCCCAAGGCCTCGCTGCATCACCTGCTGCCGGCCACGGAGCAGACCAACTTCAGCATCCTTGTTCTCGAACTGCCGCCCCGAGGTCAGACGGCCTGGCGTGCAGCCAAGCGCACGATGCAGGAGCTGGGCGTGGTCCTGAACGGCACGGTTATTTTCGAGATCGGCAACGAATTGAAACGGATGTCACGCAACGACGGCGTTTATTTCGACCTGCTCAACCGCCACCGCTGGCGCAACGTTGGCCGCGGTCAGGCCAGGGTGCTGCTGCTGAACCCGAACTTCACCGAAGTTCCCGACACCGACTAGACAGAGGCTTGGCGCCGGATGCTCCGTTCGAAACGACCGGGTGAAGGAAACAGTTCGACGATGCGCTCCATGGCCATGTCGGCCAGCGGGCCCGGTTGGCGCCCGAGCGCGCACTGTAGGTAGATAACCTCTTTGAGCAACTCGGTGAAATCGGCGCGCACAGCTTTTTGCCAATCGGCGTCGGACAAATTCTTTTTCCACTTGGCCAGTTCGAAGTCGATCAGCACCGCTTCGGCCGGGGCCAACGCCACCGCGATATTGTGCAGCTCCATGTCGCCGTGGGCCATGCCCGCGTCATGGAGTTTCCGCAGGTGCGTGAAGGCTTGATTGCAGAGCCACCAAAGACCGAGCGCTTTGGCCGGGTCGATCTCCTCGGCCACCGAGACATTGTTTTCCACGGGTTCGATGCCGAACGGCGTGAGGCGCGAGTAGGGTTTGCCGGGAACGAAGCAGGAACGAAAGCTGTCCTTGGTCCACCCGATGGGCGGCGGCGCACCGAGGATCTCCGAAGCGCGCTGCTGGTTTTCGAATTCGGCCGAGGGCTCGCCGCGCAGGCGGCCGGGAAAATAAGTTTTGCGGAAATGCATGGGATATTCCGCGGCCAGCGGGAATTGCCCGCGCGTGTCCTTACCCGCGATGACCATCTCGGCCGACATGAGAGGGAGACCGTTGGCCTCGCGGCGCGTAATGGTGCGCATGACGAAATCGTGTTCCGGCGCGGAACGGATGAGCTGCGCGTATTCCGGGGCAAGCAGAACGGAATGCCGCGGCGAAACGGGAACCATCATGGCTTCGGGCAAAGACATCCGCGGAAGTTTTGCCGCGGGTCGGGCCCTTGCCAAACGAAACCGGAAGGGAGCCGGAGTCTACGGGGCTCGAACCCGCAACCTCCGCCGTGACAGGGCGGCGCTCTAACCAATTGAGCTAAGACTCCTCGCGGATTGGGTAATAAAGCGCACCAGGGGCGCGGGCGAAAGCAAATTTCTAGGCGGTCAATTTCACGTGCGTTCGACGCGACGGGCTTTTACTCTGGACGATCCATGAGCACCTCAATGCTGGCCGCCCGCGCGGCCGATTTTCTCGGGGCCCAAGCATCGCGGATCCCCGCCTCGCCCAGCCTGGTCGGTTTGGACGGATTCGTGGATACCATCCTTCACGTGGTGGCCACGAGGCAGAGCGCGGACAGCTACGCGCGAATGACCAGCATGGCAGAGTTCGGCAACCGCATCTCGGCGGCCGCGGGCCTCAGCGCCAATTTCGAAATGGTCACCCAGATGGTGAAACTGGGCGGCAACGGGCCGATCATGGCCAATGCCCTGGGCGCCTACGGATCACCCGTGACCTATGTCGGCAATCTCGGCTCGCCGAACATCCATCCGGTCTTCGCCGATTTCGCCGAGCGCGCAGAAGTCATTTCGCTGGCCGAACCGGGCTACACCGACGCGTTCGAGTTCGATGACGGCAAATTGATGTTCGGCAAGCACGGCAGCCTGCGCGAAGTGAATTGGAACAATCTCACCGCGCATGTGCCGGTCGGCAAGATGGTGGCGAAATTCGAAAACTCCGCCCTCGTTGCACTGGTCAACTGGACCATGCTCACCGGCATGACGGACATTTTCGAGCAACTGCTCGACGAGGTCATGCCGAAGCTGAAGAAGCGCACGTGGATGTTTTTCGATCTGGCCGACCCGGCCAAGCGGACGCGCGAGGACATCGCCGCGGCGCTCGGCCTCATCGCGCGTTTCCAGAAACACGCCGAGGTCATCCTCGGGCTCAATTTGCAGGAAGGCCGCCAGATCGGCGAGGTGCTCGGTTTCGCACCGTGCGAGGAGACGCACGAAGCGGTGGCCGCACATGCCGTAAAAATACGGGAAAAACTCGGCGTCAATACCGTCGTGATCCATCCGGTCGCCTTCGCCGCGGCGGCGGATGCGGACGGAAGCGCCGCCGTGCAGGGACCGTTCATCGAGAAACCGAAAATCACCACGGGCGCGGGCGACCATTTCAATGCGGGCTTCTGCATCGGCCGCATCCTCGGCGCGCCGCTCGATGTGAGCCTGCAGATCGGGGTGGGCACGTCGGGGTTCTACGTGCGCACGGCAAAGAGTCCGTCGGCGGCGGACATGGTCGAATTTTTGCGCGGGCTGTGAGCCGCGCCTGTCATGCCGGATAGAACGAAGTCGCACGCCCTGTTCGCGTCCGCGCTGCAGCGCATTCCCGGCGGCGTCAATTCGCCGGTCCGTGCCTTCCGCGGCGTGGGCGGCGAACCATTCTTCGTCGATCACGCGACCGGCGCGCGGATCCGCGATGTCGACGGCCACGAATACATCGACTACGTCGGCACATGGGGCCCGGCCATTCTCGGGCACGCACCCCAAGTTGTAGTTGATGCGGTGCACGAGGCGGCGCGGCACGGACTGAGTTACGGGATTCCCAACCCGCTTGAAGTGGAAATGGCGGAGTTGATCTGTTCGTGGGTTCCGTCGGTGGAAAAAGTCCGCATGGTCAACAGCGGCACCGAGGCGACGATGTCTTGCGTGCGCCTCGCCCGCGGCTTCACCAAGCGCGACAAAATCGTGAAGTTCGAGGGATGCTATCACGGCCACGTCGATTCCTTGCTCGTCCGCGCGGGCAGCGGTGCACTGACGCACGGGCAACCGGACAGCGCGGGCGTGCCGGGCGCGTTGGCGGAACTGACCATCACGCTGCCCTTCAACGATGCGGAGGCGCTGGAGAAAATTTTCGCCGCGCACGGCGCGGAGATCGCCGCCGTCATCGTCGAACCGGTTCCGGCCAACGCCGGGCTGATTCCCCCGGTCCCCGGCTATTTGCAAAAGCTGCGCGACGTTTGCACATCGCATGGCGCGTTGCTCATTTTCGACGAGGTGATGACCGGGTTCCGCGTGGCCAAAGGCGGCGTGCAGGAATTGACCGGCGTGATGCCCGATCTCACCGCGATGGGCAAAGTAATCGGCGGCGGATTGCCGGTCGGCGCCTTCGGCGGGCGCGCCGAAATCATGGATCATCTTTCACCCGACGGTCCCGTGTATCAGGCGGGGACGCTCTCGGGAAATCCGCTGGCCATGGCCGCGGGCCTGGCGCAGCTGCGCGGACTGGAGCGCACCGATGCGTGGGCACATTTGGAGCAACTCGGCGCGCAATTCGAGCAGGCGGTGCGCGCGGCTTCGGCGGCGGCAGGAAAAAATTACGCGTTCCATCGCCTCGGAAGCATGTTTTGTTTGTTTTTCACTGAGGAACCGGTGCGCAATCTCGAGGAAGCAAAAAAATCGGACACCACGGCATTCGCCCGGTTTTTCCATCATTGCCTCGACCGCGGCGTGTATTTCGCCCCGTCACAATTCGAAACCGGATTCATCAGCACGGCGCACACCGCCGCGGACATCGCGCGGAGTGCGGAGGTCGCGGAGGAGGCGCTGCGTGTATCATGAAAAGCGGCGCACCACAGGAAGACGCGCGGGCGGAAGAGTTCGAACTTCTCCGTCGCATCGCGCAGCGGGAACGCGCCGCGTTCGAGGACCTCTATACCCGCTACGCCAACATCCTCTACGCCTCGGCACTCAAATTCGTGAAGGAAGATGCGGACGCGCAGGATGTCGTGCAGGACGTTTTCATCCAGATCTGGGACAAGGCGAAGCTCTACGACCCGGCCAAGGGCAAGCCGCTCACCTGGGCACTCACCCTGACCCGCAACCGGGCCATCGACCGCATCCGCGCCATCCAGCGGCGGACGCGCCTGCGCGACGAATTCGAGCAGGAAACCTTCGTCGATGAATCCGCGGGGGTCAGGGAGGCGTTATCTGAGGTGGATGCCAGCGAAAAGGGCCAAATCCTGCGCAAAGCCGTGAGTCAACTCTCCCCACAACAGAAGAAAGTGATCGAACTGGCTTATTTCGGCGGTCTCACCCAGACGGAGATCGCGGAAAAGCTTGGCGAACCGCTCGGAACGGTCAAAGCCCGCGCCCGCCGCGGGTTGCTCAAACTCAAAGAATTGCTCGGCGACCAAATATGAACCGCGAACACATCGAAGAATTGGCCGCACTCGACGCGCTTGGCGCGCTCGATGGCGACGACGTGGCCGCGTGGGAAGTCGCCGGCAAAGAAAATCCCTCCTTGCTGCGCGTGCGCGACGAGTTCGCCGATGTGGCCGCGCGGTTGTCTTTGCTCGCCGCGGATGCGCCGGCGCCGGCCGCCTTGCGATCGCGCGTCATGGACGCCGTATTCGGAGCGGAAACAGAGCGCGCCAACGTGACGGAGCAAAGCGAAACAACTTTCGGTTGGGCCGCTTGGGCCGCCGCGGCGGCGGTCGTCTTGCTCGCCTTGGTCGGCGCGTCCGAAACCACGGCGCGCAAAGAATCGGTCGTGGTGCGTGACGCGCGTCCCGATGCCGGGGCGCCCTTTGTCGCGCTGGACGGCTACGGCGAATTCTCCAAGGCAAAGGCTTCGGTTGTTTGGGACAGCGGCCAGCGCGGATGGTGGATGCAGGCCGAGGGTTTGCCCACGCTTCCCGCCACGCACCGCTACCGCGTCTGGGCGATCGGTGAAAAGGACGGCGAGGTTTACGATTGCGGGGAATTTCCGGCGGCCAACGGTTGTGGGCGTGTTTTTCTCTCCCCCGACCCTGCGGTCGGTTCAATGCGTGGCTTCGCCGTGTCGGTCGAGCCGGCCGGCACAAAGCCGCAATCCCCAGGCACGCCGATGGTGCTGATCACACCAGCCTTGAGAGGCTGACGCGTCAGGTCGCGGAGAGCACCAGCACAATCGCGGCCAAGATTGCCACCACTATGCCGATGCCGGCCGACTGGGCGGTGCCGAGCAGCTTCGGACGCGCCCGCGCACACCACTCCGCGGCCAGCAGCCACGCGGCCGGAATAACCAGCAGCCATAGTCCCCGAGAAGCGGCAAATCGTTCGACGGCGGACGACCAGCCCGCGTTCGGGATGTCGCCCGACGAGGAAAGAATGATCGAGGCCATGACCCCGAGGGCCAGCATGATGAACTGGGCGAGCGCGATGGCGATATTCACTGCTAACCACACCCTGTCGCTTGCCGGGCGGAGGGTCAATCCCGCGATCCTCTCGACATCGCGGGAACATTTCACTAGCAGATGCGGGTGATTTCCACGGCGCCCGTTCGCGTCCAGGCCAAGTTTTTCTTCGAGGGCGAGAAAAAGTTTTTCGTCAAAGGGGTGACCTACGGGCCGTTTGCGCCAGACAAGGACGGCCACCATTTCGGCACACCGGAAAAAGCGCAGGCCGATCTGGCCATGATGCGCGAAACGGGCATCAATCTTGTCCGCATCTACTACGTGCCTCCGCGCTGGTTCCTCGAGGCCTGCGCGGAGCACGGAATCCGTTGCCTCATTTCCATCCCGTGGGCCGAGCACATCGAGTTTCTCAACCAGCGCAAAGTCCGCCGCGAGATCGAGCAGACGGTGGTCGCCGCGGTCACCGCGCACAAGGGACACCCGGCGGTCTTCGGCTTCCTCGTCGGCAACGAGATTCCCAGTCACATGGTGCGATGGCTCGGTCCGCGCCGCGTCACGGAATTCCTCGAGTCGCTCATCTACATGGCCAAGCGCGCCAACCCCGACGTGCTTTATTCCTACGCGAGTTTTCCGCCGACCGAATACCTCCTGCCGCAGAACGTCGATTTTCTCACCTTCAACGTCTACCTGCACCGGCGCGGCGATTTCCAACGCTACCTCGCCCGCTTGCAGAATCTCGCAGAAGACCGCCCGCTCATCCTCGGCGAATTCGGCATGGATACCATCCGCCATCCCGAGGAGGAGCAAGAGGACATGCTCTCGTGGCACATCGAGGACGTGGTGCGCGGCGGCCTGGCCGGGACGATCATCTACGCGTGGACCGACGAATGGTTCCGCGGCGGTCAGGAAATCCTCGACTGGGCCTTCGGCCTGGTCACGCGTGAGCGCAAGCCGAAGAAAGCGTTGCAAGCGGTGAAGAAACTTTTCGGCGGCGAGAAACCGCTGGCCGAGCGCGTGCCGCTCGAAAAATACCCGCGCGTTTCCGTGGTCGTGTGCTCCTACAATGGCGGCAAAACGCTATCGCACTGTTTGCACGCGCTCGATCGCGTGGACTATCCCGACTACGAGATCGTCTTCGTTGACGACGGCTCGACCGACAATTCGCAGGAAGTCGTCGCCGCGTGGGAACAAAGCCGCGAGAAGCGCCGCGCGCAGGGCGCGAAACTTCCCGATTTCCAAAACATCCGTCAGGTGAACATGGGCCTGAGCTACGCGCGCAACGCGGGAGCGGCGGCGGCGACCGGCGAGATCATCGCTTACACCGACAGCGACTGCATGGCCGACCCGGATTGGCTCTATTATCTCGTCGGCACCTTGCTCTCGGGCGACTACGCCGGGGTGGGCGGACCGAACGTCTCACCGCCCGCGCAGGATTGGATTCAGGCGTGCGTGGCTGCAGCGCCGGGCGGACCGAGCCACGTGCTGCTGACCGATGTGGTGGCCGAACACATCCCCGGGTGCAATATGGCTTTCCATCGCTGGGCCTTCAACCAAGTCGGCGGGTTCGATCCGGATTACCGCAAAGCGGGCGACGACGTGGACTTCTGCTGGCGTTTGCAGCAAGGCGGACAAGTCATCGCGTTCAGTCCGGCCGCGGTGGTGTGGCACTACCGGCGGTTCACTCTGCAAGCCTTCCGCAAGCAGCAGGAAGGTTACGGCGAGGCCGAGTCGATGCTGCGTTTCAAACATCTCGTCTTTTTCGGACCGACCGGCACGGCGAAGTGGAAAGGACAAATTTACGGTGCTCCGCGTTTCACCTGGCTGGTCAACAGCCCGCTGATTTACCACGGCGTCTTTGGCGAAGGACTTTTCCAGAGCATTTATCCGACCCCGCGTTCGGAGGTGGCGAATTATTTGGCCAGCCTCGAGTGGGTGCTGCTCACCGCGTTCATCGCCGTGCTTTCCATCGGATTCCCCGACCTGCGCATTGTCCCCTACCTCATGTTCGGCGGGACGTTCCTCGTGGCGCTCTCCTATATGCTGCAGGCGCGACTCGAACCGCAGTTCGACTCGGTGCGCGCACGACTGCTCGTCGCCTTCCTCGCCTTCACCCAACCGCTGGTACGCGGATGGACACGCTACTTCACGTGGCTAAAATACAAGCGCACGCCGGAGAACGTCATTCGTGCACGCGAGACCGAACTGGGGGAGAAACACGCGACGGGCGGGACGACCAATTTCGAATTCTGGAACGAAGAGGGGCGCGGACGGGAACGCCTTCTGGCCGAGGCGACGCGCATGCTTGAGGAAGAGGGGTGGAGCTACTCCATCGACACCGGATGGAAAACGTGGGACCTGCAGATCTACGGGAGTTTCTGGTGGATGGTGCGGCTGCGTTCCGTGACCGAATACCACGGCGGACCGAAGTGTCTGACGCGGGCCACGCTGCGTCTGCGCACCAGCGGCGTGACCGTGCTCGTCAACTTCCTCGTTATCTGTGCGTTGCTCTACCAGCAGGTCTTTACCGCGGGTATTCCGTGGTGGGAATTCGGCGCTTACGCCGGCTTCCTCGGATTCCTCGCCTACCGCGGCCGGCGGCTGAAGAGGCGCGCCGCGGATCTTCTCGTGGTCGCCGCGCGGCACGCGGGACTGGCCAGCGTGCGCAAAACGACCGCGCCGTGAGCGAACGTCTCTCCGATTACGATTTCGATCTTCCTCGCGAACTGATCGCCTCGCGCCCCCTCGCCGAACGCAGCGCGTCGCGCATGATGGTCGTCGACCGCGCGGCGGGAGCGATTTCGCATCGCGCTTTCCGCGATCTGCCGGAGTTCCTCCATCCCGGTGATTTGCTCGTCCTCAACAACTCGCGCGTCATTCCGGCGCGGTTGCTCACTGACGACGGGAAAATCGAAATTCTCGTCTTCGAAAAGATACCTCGTGGATGTTGGCGCGCTTTCGCCCGTCCGGGAAAGCGCACCCTCCCCGGCGCCAGCATTCCAATCGCCGGCACAACGGCTCATATCGAGGAGATCGACGAGGCGGATGGGACACGCATCGTCCGCTTCGACGAAGAGCCGGACTTTGAGAACCGCGGGCACATGCCCATTCCTCCCTATCTCGGGCGCGAGGACGACGAGGAGGACCGCGTGCGCTACCAGACGGTCTACGCCAAGGTGGCAGGATCGGTGGCGGCTCCGACGGCAGGTTTGCATTTCACCCCGGAGATTCTTGCACGGTTGCCGCACGCTTTTGTCACCTTGCACGTCGGGCCCGGCACGTTTCTTCCGGTGCGCACCGATAATCTGGGGGAGCACAAGATGCACGCGGAGGAGTTCGAGGTCGGAGCCGAAGCGGCGGAGACGATCAACCGGGCGAAGCGTCTCGTGCTCGTCGGGACCACGACGTTGCGCGTGATGGAATCCCTTCCCCACGGACTAGTGCATGCCGGTGCGGGCTCGACCGACATTTTCATCCGGCCCGGTTTCGCATTCCAAAAAACCGGCGCCCTGCTCACCAATTTCCATCTGCCTAAATCCACACTCTTCGTTCTGGTTTGCGCGCTGGCTGGGACAACGCTGATGCACGAGGCCTACGTGCAGGCGGTCCGCGAGCGTTACCGGTTTTTCAGCTACGGGGACTGCATGTTGATTCTCTAACGAGACTCGACGCCTAGGGTGGGACGGCTAGAATCCTCTGATCCATGAGCAAGATAAAAGCTTACGCTGCAACATCACCGGGAGCACCTCTCGAGCCTTTCGAATTCGAACCCGGCCCGCTCGGCGACGAGCAAGTCGAGATCGCGGTCGACTACTGCGGTATTTGCCACTCGGACCTCTCCATGATCCACAATCATTGGGGCATGACGCAGTTTCCTTTGGTTCCCGGGCACGAAATTTCCGGACGCATCGTCGCCGCGGGCCCGAAAGTGAAAAATGTCAAAGTCGGTGACCGTGTCGGTGTGGGCTGGTTCTCGGGAAGCTGCATGAGTTGTCACGACTGCATGGATGGCGACCACAACCTCTGCGCGGGGCAAGAAGGCGTAATTGTCGGACGTCATGGCGGATTCGCCGAACGCGTGCGCGCGCACTGGGCTTGGGCTGTGCCGCTTCCGGAAGGCGTCGATGCCGCCAAAGCGGGACCGCTCTTTTGCGGCGGCATCACCGTGTTCAACCCCATCGTGCAGTGCGGCGTGCAACCGACCGACCGCGTCGGTGTCGTCGGCGTGGGCGGCCTCGGCCACCTCGCGATCCAATTTCTTAACAAGTGGGGCTGCGAAGTTACGGCGTTCTCCTCGTCGGCATCGAAAAAAGAAGAGCTGCGCAGACTCGGAGCGCACCATGTGGTCGACTCGCGCGACCCGGAGCAACTCAAACCCCTCGCCCGCTCGCTCGATTTCATCCTCGTCACGGTGAACGTGCCTCTCGACTGGAACGCCTATATCGAGACGCTGGCTCCGCGCGGGCGACTGCATTACGTGGGCGCAGTGCTGGAACCACTCAACGTGGGCGTGTTCCCGCTGCTCGTCGGCCAACGCTCCATTTCCGCCTCACCGCTGGGTAGTCCGGCTACCACGGCGCAGATGCTCGAATTTTGCTCGCGCCACGACATCGCACCGGTTGTCGAAGAATTCCCCATGTCCAAGGTCAACGAAGCTCTGGCGCACGTCGAATCCGGCAAGGCGCGCTACCGCGTGGTGCTGAAGAACGATTTCTGATCATGCGCAAAGCACCACTACCCATCCTTGCCGCCGCGCTGCTCGCCGGCTGCGCCTCGCCTCAAGGTGAATTGACCAAACTGGCCGAGCAACGTCTTGCCCTGTCGCGCGACATAGCCTGGGCCAAGCACTCGGCGGATTTGCCGGTCTACGATCCGCAGCGCGAGACGGCCATTCTGCAAACCATGATGGCCGCAGGGCAGCAACAAGGGCTGGCCCCGGACACGGTGCGGCGCTTTTTTGCCGCGGAGATGGAAGCATCCCGCCGCGTCCAGTGGGCTTGGATCGACGCTTGGCGCAAAAACCGGCAACCGGTGCCAACCGGCGTCGCACGGGAACTCGGCGCCTACTGGCGTCCGCAGATCGACGGCATCAACCAGCGCCAACTCCGCGCTTTGGCCCGCGGCGCCAGGCCGCTCACCGTCGATCAGCTTTCAGCACTCGGCGCGCGCTTCTTCCCGAAAAACTGACGCAGCAAGCCGGCGGATTCTTCGCCAAGCACGCCGCCGGTCACCTCGCAGCGGTGGTTGAGAGCATCGCTCTGCAGCAGATTGATCCATCCGCCCGCTGCGCCGGACTTCGGATCCGGGCACCCGAAGATCACCCGCCGCAGACGGGAGAGCACAATCGCTCCCGCGCACATCGGGCACGGCTCCTTGGTCACGTAAAGATCGCATTCGTTGAGCCGCCAATCGCCCACCGCCGCCTCGGCCTGCGTGATGGCCAGCATTTCGGCGTGCGCCGTGGCGTCCTTGAGCATTTCCACTTGGTTCCAAGCCC
>JBILUI010000023.1:0-20807 GCA_044371145.1 Chthoniobacterales bacterium
CCAGAAAAAGGAGAAGAAAATTGCTGCCGTGGTGGAAAGTTTGCACCACCGCGACCCCGGCTTGGTCGAGCTCCCCGCTGGAGCAAAGTTTGCGCGTCGCTGCGCCGTCCAGCAATTGCACGGACACCATGAGCACGGCCAGCCTCCAATGCTCGTGCTTTCCAAGCGGGATTGTTTCGGGCACGTCCCCTTCCCTAAAGCTTTTCCGGGCGGCTGGCCAGCATCTCAGGAGGGTGTTCCGATCATGCGCAGCAACTCGAGCGCGTTGCGCACGCCGGCGGAGCTTGCCGTGTTGTCGAAGACAACGAAACGGCGTCGCCCGCCGGTCTCCGCCAGCAACCCGGCCAGACGGCCGAGATCCTCGGCGCTGTACGAACTGTAGTATTTGCGCGGAGCGCCGTGGAGACGCAAGTAGAGCGGGATTTCCTTTTTCGCACCGCGCAAAGGATCCTCGCCCGCTGCGGGGATCTCGGTCAGCACCGGGCCGATACCGTGCTGCGCGAGAAGCTTTTGCGCCCCCGGGTCTTGCCAAGATGCGTGCCGCGGTTCGCAGACGACGGAACCGCGGTAGATTTTCCGAAGCGCCAACCAAAACAGGTCCGCTACTTCGGCGTCGAAGACCAGCGTCGGCGGAAGTTGCACGAGCACAACCGCAAGTTTTTCGCCAAGCCCCGCGACCGAACCGAAGAAATCATCGAGCAGCCCGATGTTTTTCAACCGCGTGTAGTGGGTAATCAAACGGTGCATCTTCACCGCGAAGGAAAAATCCTCAGATACCTCGCCGGCCCATTTCGCGTAAGTCTCGCGGCGCACCTGACGATAAAAACTCGAGTTGATTTCGACGAAATTGAAAGCGTTTGCGTAACGCTCCAAACCTGTGACGCCCTCCTCCACTGCGGGCAGCAGTTTGCCATGGCGGCCAGCCGCCTCGCTCCATCCGGCCAATCCGATCCGAACCGCGGAGGCATCCGAAGAGCGGGCGCGGGGCATGCTTCGAAGAAAAAGAGGTGGCTAGGGAGGGAATCGAACCCCCGACACGAGGATTTTCAGTCCTCTGCTCTGCCAACTGAGCTACCTAGCCGTGGCGAAGAAGGACAAGTAGCGACAAGCGGGCGCCAAGGCAAGAACAAGCCGGTCAGGCCTTGTTCAACGCGGGAGCGGGAGGCTCCGCGGGCGGGGCGGCGGTGCGATGGTATTCCTTGTATTGGTAATACGGGTAGTCGGAGCTGCCCATCTCGGCGCAATTGTAGATCAGACCGCGGACCATGACGCCGCGGACCGCGAGCAATTTGAGCGAGCGGATGAAGAGGCGCGCAGAGGTGAAGCGCGAGCGGACAACAAAGAACACGGCGTCGACTAGAGGCGCCATGGCGCTGGAGTCGTCCGCCGCAAGGACGGGACAGCTGTCGATGATGATGTAGTCGAATTTGTCGTTCAGGTGGCTGATGAGTTTGCTGAAGCGGGTGCCGGGCAAAGGCTCCGTGCCGGCGGCCAGCACTTTTCCGCGCGGCAAGAAGCTCAGGTTTTCGACTTCCGAGGAAATGATCGCCTGTTCGAGTGTGGTCGTCTCTTTGAGCAACTCGGCGAGACCGGGCTCGGTCTTCGCGCCGAAATGGCGGTTCAGACGTCCGCGACGCAAGTCGCCGTCGATGAGGAGGGTCTTCGATCCCGAGAGAGCCATGGTGACGGCCAAGTCCATGGCGAGCGTGGATTTGCCTTCGCCCGGAATGGCGCTACTGATGAGGAAGCTCTTCGGATTGAAATCGTTGGTCGGCATGAAGAGCATGCTCGAGCGGATGTTGCGGAAAGATTCGACGAGGATGTGGCGTTTGTCGCGCGGTTGCAGGATCTGCATCTCGCTTGACTTGAGGCGCGGGATGAGGCCGACGACGTCGAGCTCGGAGTGAGCTTCCAGCTCGGACACGGAAATGTAGCGGTCGTCGAGTTTGCCGATGAGCAGCAGGATACCGAGACCGACGGCGAAACCGCCGAGCCCACCCATGAGGAGGGCGCGGCCGAGGTCGGGACGAACGACGGAGGGCGGCGTGCCGTATTCCATGACGTTGATGGTGTCCTGGTCGATGTTGCGGTTGACATCCACGCTCTGCACGCTGCCCAGCAGGCGTTCGTAAAGACCCTTGAGGCGCTCGACTTTGCTCTTGAGACGCTCGTATTCGCCGAGGCGCTTGCTGAGGTCGAGAGTTTTGACTTCCCATTCCTTGATTGCTGCCTCGGTGTTTTTGATTTGCACGTTGAGCGAATCGATCTGCGAGGCGAACTGCTCCTTGGTCTGGTTCTGGTAGATTTCCATCAGGCGCTCCTGCATGGCGATAGCCTGGTTTAGCTCTGCCATCTTGGGGTGCCTGGGCTTGAGATTCATGCCGAGTTCGACGAGGCGCGCGCGGAGAAGCTGCAGCTCTTGGCGGGCTTTGAGGTAATCGGAAGCGGGCCCGAATTGCCCCATGAGCGCGCCCATGTTCTCTTTGTTGCTCTCGGCCAGTTGTTCGACCTGGTTTTGGCGGTCGAGGTTTTGCTCGAGGGAAAGAGTTTCCAGCAGTTGCGCTTCGGTGCGCTGCAGCGCGAGTTGACGGTTCAGTTGCGCGAGATAGGCGCCCGCGCTGTTACCCTCCTCCTGAAGGAAGACGACGTTGTTGGCTTTCTGCCAATCGAAAAGTTCCTCCTCGGATTTGCGCAGTTCCTTCTCGAGGTCGACGACTTGGTCGGTGATCGCGCTGAGGGTGACGTCCGATTTGTCCGAACGCATGGAGCGGCGGTAGGCGATGAACTCGTCCATGACCGCGTCGAGGTAGGCCTTGGTTTGTTGCGGTTGCAGACCCTGGGCGGTGACCGAAAAGATGGAGGTCTTGGGCAGAACGTTGGCGAATAGCCTGACCGGAACCTTCTCCAGATTCGGGTTGAGCGCCATGACGCGGGCGTCCGCGCGACGCGCGACTTCGCCGCTTTGCAGAAGTTCGAGCTGCGTGCCGAAGAAGTTCGCCGCTTCCTCGCTGTAGATGGCGCCTTCGGGCAGGGCGATCTTGCCCGAGACCATGAGACGTCCGCTCGATTGGTATTGCGGCGGCGCGCTGAGCACGACCCAGGCTTGGAGACCGAGACCGATGGCGGTGGTGAGCAGCGGAATCCACCACCAGTTCTGCAGCATGTATTTGTAGCGCTGGAAGGTGAGCTGCAAAATCTCCGCGCGCTCGTGCTGGGCGGAGTTCGAAAAGGATGTCGGATTGTCCAAAGCGCTGGGCATGGGCTAAAAATTAATGAGACGTTCGGGGACGCGGATCAGGTCATTGGGCAAAACCTCCACGTCGAGGTCTTGGCGTCCTTTTTCGAGGATCTCTTTGACGTTCACGGTAATGGTCTCGGTCGAGCCGTCCGGTTTGGGTCGGGTCACGAGAACTTTACGCTCATTGGCGAATTCCGCAAATCCGCCGGCGCGGAGGATGGCTTTGCTTACCGTGAATTTCTCGTTGAAAGGAATCTCCATCGGGCCGCCGCCGTTGACCGCGCCGGTGATGTAAAAGAGCCCCGCGGAGCGCTCCCCTGCGGTGTCGAGACTGATGATGACCGAGGCATTGTGGTAATACTCGCGCTCGAGCATCGCTTTGACATCGAAGGCCAGCTGGCGGGGTGTCTTGCCGGCGGCCGAGACGGTCCCGATGTAGGGAACTTCGATGTTCCCGGCATCGTTGACCCGCAGCGCGACGGGAGGGTCCTTGTCTTCGACAATACGGAAGTTGAGCACGTCACCGCGGGCCAGAGGACGGTTGCCGTCGAGCACGTCCATCGAGACCGTGGTGGAAACAGTGGCCGCGGTGCCCAGACTTTCGGCGCGGCGCTGCGGCATAACTGGGACGGCTTTGGGAGCAGCAGGCGGATTCGCTTCCGCCGCGGCCGCGGGTGGCATGGGGGCCCCCATTTGCTCGGCCGTCGCGGACGATGCGGCGATCACGCAGAAAAGCGCGGCGGCAAGAACGGGGCGGAAACGCGGGAAACAATCAGAAGTTGTAGGTGACATTGAGCCCGATGATCTGCTGGTTGTAGCTGTCGGAGAGCACATCGGAGGTCTTGCTGGTGATACCGTAATAGATGTTGAAGACCCAATGCTTCGTCAACTGGTAGCCCAGGTTGATCGTGGCGCCAACTCTGTCGAAATTCTCGGAATTCGGCCCCGGGCTCTCCTGGCCGTTCTGGTAATAGATTGATCCGCCGAGCGACCAGTCGCGAATCAGCATCCAGTTGAAACCGTATTGCACGTAGAACATCTGGACGAAGTTCGACTGCGAACTCGGCGCCGCCTCGAAGCCGGATGTGATGCGGTGGCTGAAGTATTGGTTCAGCGTGTGATCGAGCGTGATGTAGTAATAGGGATTGCTCGAGTTGCCGGTGTTCTCCGGATTGTTGCTCTCATTGAACTCGACCAGCTGCCAGCCAGCGCCGGCGGAATAATCGATGTATTGCGAGACCTTGCCCTGCACAAAAAGGCCGATGGTGGAGTTGTCGTTGTTGTTGAGTGCGTTGGCTCCGGGCTGCGAGCCTTGAAGGTAGGTCGTGTAGGCCCACGAACCTTCGAGACCCAACCGCATGTAGGGAAAGAGCAGGAAGGAGGCGTCCGCATAGACCTGGTTCACGAAGCGGTTCATGTAATTGTAATCGCTGGCGTTCGACCCGACGGAGTAGGTGAAGAGGTTGGAGTAGCCGATGCCCAACTCGACATCGTTGAGGTCCCAGGTCACATCGACGCCGGCCGTGTTGTAAAACATGGCGTAATTTTGCGCGTCGGAGAGAGTCGCGTTGTCGATGGGGTTCACGCTGACGCTGGGGCGCTCGAAGAAAGTGATCTTCAGATTGGGGACATTGACGAACAGGTTGAAGAGAAATTCGGTCGACGGATCAATGATGAGAACCTCGCCACCAAGATCCGGATTCTGCATGTAGTAGTCGTAGCCGAGTTGGACGTTCAACCGCAGTTTGTTCAACTTGGTGATCGGCCAGTAGATACCCGCACCGACGCGCGGCTGGAGGATCAAGTCGGGTTCGGGGTTCCCCTCAGAGACGTTGACGTTCGAGTTGTATTGCACGCCCATGCCGGCGTTGAAGAGCATCTTCACCGGACCGACCTTCACGTTGAAACGGGAGGCCGGGACGGTGGGGGAAGCCAGAGGGTAAGCCGCACGCTGCATGCCCAGAGAGGGACGGGCAATGTCCTGCGCCGCCAGGTACGATGCGGAGCACCCAAAAACGAGGGCGAAGAGGACTAATTGGCGAAAAGCTTTGTGCACGTCAGTTTGGGCAGGGGCGTTGCAAGACTGCGAAAATGTAGTTTCCGAACCGCGCAGTGAACACTGGCCCGAATCTGTCAACAAGCCCTAAAGTCACAGGTGCCGGTGCCTACAGGAGCAAAGGCAACCTTCATTCATTCACAATATACTGGTGACCAACGTTTTAGCCTATCAACTCCGCGTCCATGGCGCGAAGCGCGCCGGTCACATCAGCAATCAGGCAAACCAGAGAGATAATGAGGCAAAGCAGACTGGCCACGAAAAGCGCACTGACCACCAACTCCAAATCCACATGCATAAAGATGGACAAGAAAAGCGTCAGCACGAGGACTGCGGCAAAAAACATGGCCAGCGAAATAGCCAGAATGGCCGCCCGGATCCGGCGCGCCCGTTTGCTCAAAATTTCCACCTGCAGCTGCCGATTGGCGGCCGATTCTCCGGAGAGCAACCGGGCCCGATCGATGGCGCGACCCAGGCGGTTGGTCATGCTGAGAAGCAGCATGCCGTAGGCCGAGATCATAATGACCGGACTTATCGCCATCTGCAGAGCGTCGAAAATGGTGTAGTTTTGCACGGCACTGACACTAGTTGCGCAGAGCGCGCGGAGGCAAACCCGCACGCGAGAAGTTCATCTCTCGGGCAAGCAATTACCTCCGTCGACGACGATGAGTTGGCCCGTGACATAGGAAGCCTCGCGCGAGCCGAGAAAGGCAATGACAGATGCAACCTCCTGCGGCGTGCCGCTGCGACCGACCGGCGTGGCGTGTCCCGCTGCCGCTTCGACAGCGGTCTGTGAAGCAGTGGCAATCCATCCCGGGGCGACCGCGTTGACTGTGATCCCCTCGCCCACCACTTCGAGCGCCACAGCGCGCGTGAACCCGACCACGCCGGCCTTCGCCGCATGGTAGCCGGCGTCACCGGCAAAAGCCTGCACCGGTCCGCTCGTGGATGAGACGTTCACGATCCTCCCGTAACGGCGCGACTTCATGACCGGCAGCACCGCGCGCGTCACGTGGTAGCACGTGGTGAGATTGCGGCGCAGAGCATCACTCCACGTGGCGGCGTCGTAGTCTTCGAGAAGGGCGTCGTCGTGAGCTCCGCCGATTTGCACCATGCCCGCATTGTTCACGCAGATGTCGATCCGGCCCCCGAAGGCGAAGGCTTCTTCGACCAAGCGTCGCACCGCGAGTTCGTCGCACAGATCCGCCACCACGGCACGCACGTCGGCACCAAGCGCACGCAACTCCGCAGCACGCTCATGAATGCGGTTGGTTGTCGAGGTAATGAAAACGCGAGCGCCGCGAAGCACCAACGCTCGCGCGACGGCGAAACCGATTCCCTGCGCGCTCCCCGCCCCCGTAACGAGAGCAACTTCGCGTCCGTCTTCGTTCGGCATGGGAGAAAGCCGCAGCAACTCAGTCCTTGGCCCGCAACAACTCCACCATTTCCTGCGCCACGCCCGCGGCCGAGGCCGGGTTTTGCCCGGTGACAAGATTTCCGCTCGCCACGACCTTTTTCTCGAAATCAGGCGCGGCCAGATGCTTCGCGCCACGCGCTTCCATCTTCGTGGCGAGCAGGAAAGGAACGACTTTGGTCAGGCCCACTTTTTCTTCCTCCGCATTGGTGAAGGCGCTGACCTCTTTACCTTCGATGAGGTATTTGCCGTTGGACAGCTTGACATTGACCAGCGCGACCGGCCCATGGCACACCGCACCGACCGGCGATCCCTTCTCATAGAGCTCGCGTGCGATCTTTTGCACCGCGGCATCGTCGGGAAAATCCCACATCGTCCCGTGGCCTCCGACGAAAAAAACCGCCGAGTAATCCCCGGGATTCAAGCCGGACAGTTTCTTTGTCGCGGACAGCTTTTCACGGAAAGTTTTCTCGTTCCAGTAACGCGCATTGACCGGATCCTCGAGCTCCAATCCGTCGACCGGCGGTTCCCCACCCTTGATCGACGCGAACTCGGTGGGAACGCCCGCTTTTTCGAAAACCTCGAGCGGATGTGTCAGTTCACCGAGGAAAAAACCGGTCGGTTTGCCCGTGTCGCCGAGTTTGTCGTGGCTCGTCATGACCAAAAGCACCGGCTTGGTTTGGCCCGAGGCGGAAACAGCGGAGACTGCGCCGAGGGAAAGGAACAACACGAAAAAAAGCGCAAAGGCAGATTTCATAATCTCCAGCTTGGCGGCGCTGC
Organism: Chthoniobacterales bacterium; assembly: GCA_044371145.1. Lineage (GTDB taxonomy): Bacteria > Verrucomicrobiota > Verrucomicrobiia > Chthoniobacterales > JACTMZ01 > JACTMZ01. The sequence continues at coordinate 7,489 of JBILUI010000023.1, forward strand.
TGCGCACTGGCAATGGCGATCGCAACCGGCTGCGACGCGTGCCCTCTACAGCTGGTTGTAGGGAATGGAGAAGGTATCGCCCTCCGAAAGGCGTCCCGAGCGAAAGCCTTTCAGGAACCACCGCCGGCGTTGCTCCGCCGTTCCATGGGTGAACGAGTCGGGAACTACATAGCCCCGCGTGGACTCCTGCAAACGGTCATCACCGACCACCTCGGCGGCATTGATCGCTTCGTCGATGTCGCCCTCTTCCAGAATATCCCAGCGCTGTTGCGCGTGATACGCCCAGACGCCGGCGAGGAAATCCGCCTGCAACTCCAGCCGCACGGACATGCGGTTGAATTCCTCCTGCGGCACGCGGCCGGCCAGGCGGTGGACTTTGTCGGTCAAGCCGAGCTGCTGTTGAACATGGTGTCCCACCTCGTGCGCGATGACATAGGCCGCCGCGAAGTCGCCGCGCATACCGAACTGCCGCCGCATCTGCTCGAAGAACGAGAAATCCAAATAAACCGTCTGGTCAGCCGGGAGATAAAAAGGCCCCGATGCACCCTGCGCCATCCCGCCCGGCACCCGCGTCACGCCCGAATAAAGCACCAGCCGCGGCGGGGTGTAGCGCCGACCCGAGCGGGCAAAGGACTCTCCCCACACATCCTCCGTGTCGGCCAGCACGGTGCTGACGAATTTCCGTATATCGTCATCCGGCGCGGGCGCCGATTGCTGGGTCTGGACCGCACCCGGCTCGACGGCCAACTCGCTCATCAATCGCAGCGGATCCGCTCCCGTGAAAAGCGCGAGGGCGAGGATCAAGAGCAACCCGAATCCGCCGCCCAGAACCGTCCGGCCCGCGGGACTCATGCCACGGCGATCTTCCACATTGGTACTCTGTCGGCGTCCTTCCCACTTCATGCCATTTGGAGTAGGCCAGCGCGCCGGATCGGACAAGTCCGAGATTGATCGGTGCACACGAAAAAGTCGGTTTGACACCCTTCGACCCAACGCCGAATTTTCCCAACCATGAACTTCTTCGACGTCCTCGTCTCCTCCATCCAAGACCCGCAAGCCGGAACCCAGAAATCGGACCTTGAGGGTCTGCTCGGCGCCCTGACCGGCGCAACCCGCCAAGGCGCGCCCTCGCAAATGCCCTCCGGAGCAGCCGAAGGTCTCGCCGGCGCCATCGGCAGTGTTCTCAAGCCCGCTCTGCGCGAGGCCGGTCAATCCGGCGGCATGCAGGGCATCGACGCGCTCCTCGGATCGCTCACCCAGAACGCCAACTCGCCGCAGCAACTTGAACGCACGATCGGACACGACCGCATGGAGCAGATGGTCAACAAGGCGCAGCAGAAAAGCGGACTCTCACCGGAGATGATCATGAGCATGCTGCCCGTCGTGCTGCCCGCGGTCGTTTCGCTACTTAAATCCGGCGCACGCAGCGGCGCTCCTGCCGCTCAGACGGGGGCGACCGCCGGGGATCCGCTCGGGGCGCTCGCTTCGAATCCGCTCCTCAAGTCCTTCATGGACTCTGACGGCGATGGTGATGTCGATATGACCGACCTCGTCGCCATGGGCTCGAAATTTCTGCGCTAGCCGCGCTGTTCAGATCAATCCGCGCGCAAAACCGCACGCCTGCGGCGTCAGCGATCTTGGTATTTTTCCCGGCGCTGCGCCACCATGTCTTTCTGCAGCAGCATGGTCGTCACAACGAGAAAAACGGCGGCAAGGATAACCGGAACCCATTCGACAAGGAAGGGCAACTGGGTCCAACCAACGACGATAACCGTCACGACACCGCACACTGCGGCAAAGCCAAGGCAAACATGCGCCACGGTCAGGCCCTTGATGACGGATTTGATGTAATCTTTCTCCACCGCCCGCTTTATAGCGATCCACGAACCGGCAGGCAAGACACAGCCTTCATTCCACGCGCAAACGGATGACTTCCTCGGTCCCCGGCAAAGGCTTCGGGGCATTCGGGCCGAAGAAGTGCGTATGCGTCAACTCCATGCCCGTATGATGCGAAGCCTGCATGGTCCACAACATGAACAAACACGCCGCCGAGGCGACCAATCGCGCCATCAGCGAGACCCCGGGGATCAAATTGCTGAAAAAGGCCGCTGCCGCACCCGCTGCGGCAATCCATGCCGCCGCCATCATCAAGTCCGACGCGTTCTTGTGCTCCTGCACCGCGGCGGCCGTCGATTCGCCGACGTAGCGTATGGCTGCCGCCTCCTGCGTGCCGGTCCGGTGCGCCCAAGTCGCGCCGAGCGCGCCGAGCACCATGCAGAGGAAAGCCAAGCGGACGATGTAGCGGTTCGGCCAAAGCAACGACAACGCGACAGCCACCGACCCCAGGAGCAAAAAGGCGACGGGAAAATGCACCGCGAACGGATGGACCGGATCGGGCAAATGAAGCATGGCCGCAACGTTGCCCGCCCCGGACCCGGCGATCAAACCTTCTCCTCGGTGGACTCGGCGCTTTCCGCGGATAAAGATTCCCGCCCGCATGTTCGAAAAGTTCCTGCAGCAATCGTTGGACGATCTGGAAAACCGCAGCCTGCGGCGGCGGCTGCGTGTCTCGGACGCGACAACCGGGACCACCATCACGATCGCGGGGCAGACGCTGCATAATTTTGCCTCCAATGATTACCTCGGCCTCGCCTCGCACCGCGAGGTGGTCGAGGCGGCCGTCCGCGCCACGCGCGACCACGGCGCCGGAGCAGGCGCCTCGCGTCTGATCACCGGAACACAGTCCCCTCACGCGGAGTTGGAGGAAAAACTCGCGATGTTCAAGCGCACCGAGGCCGCACTCCTCTTCGGCAGCGGAACGGCAGCCAGCGTCGGCGCACTGCAGGCGCTGGCCGGCAAGGGCGATGTCATTCTTCTCGACCGCCTGAGCCACGCTTGTCTTGTCGATGGCGCGCGTTTGAGCGGCGCGGTTTACCGCGCCTTCGCGCACAACAACACGGCCGAGCTCGGGCACCACTTGCGCTGGGCACGCGAAAAATATCCGCAGGCCCGCATCTTCATCGTCACGGAATCGGTCTTCAGCATGGACGGCGACATCGCGCCGCTGCGCGACATCGTGAAACTCAAAGAAGAATTCGGCGCGGTCCTCATGCTGGACGAGGCGCACGCCGTGGGTGTCTTGGGCCTTGGCGGACGCGGACTTGCCGACCAACACGGCCTTTCAAACCGCATCGAGGTGCACATGGGAACGCTGGGCAAAGCGCTGGGCAGTTCCGGCGGTTACATTGCGGGCTCCCGAACTTTGATCGACTTTCTCGCCAACCGCGCACGCAGCTTTATTTTTTCCACCGCGCCACCCGCCTCGACCGCCGCCGCGGCATCGGCCGCAATTGACATTTGCTCGAGCAAGGAGGGAGACCACCGCCGCGAGAAGCTGCGGCAACTGGCCTCGATCTTGGATCCGTCCATGCCCGCCGCCATCCATCCGATCATCGTCGGCGACGCGGATGAGGCCCTGCGCCAAGCCGAGGCGCTGCGCCGGTTGGGATTCTTGGTCCCGGCAATCCGTCCTCCCACCGTGCCGAAAGGAACCTCGCGCCTGCGCGTCAGCCTCTCCGCGGCCCACGACGATTCCGCTTTGCATAACCTCGTGCAAATCCTCCGCGGCATGCAGCACGTCCCGGATTCCTCCCCCCGGGACCCCGATACCGTCTGCCCAGTCTGCGGCGCGGCGCTCACCTCGGAAAAATGCAAAGTCGTCTGCCGCAGCGCAACCTGCGGCTACCGGATCGTTTTCAATTGCTCGGAATTCTGAGCCGCGCACAATCCCGCGCATGATTTTTCGATCCTCCGAAACTCCGCAAACCGTCCGACGCGTCCCCACCCGCGACGATATCCCCGAGTCCGACCGCTGGGATCTGGCGCATCTTTATTCGGACGACACCGCGTGGGAACGCGAGTTCGCCGATCTCCAGCAACGCTACCCGCAGATCACCGGGTTCCGCGGCAAGCTGGCCGAATCCCCCTCCTCGCTCCTCGCCGCGCTCGAGTTTGAAAAAAGCATAGACCAACCGCTCGAACGCCTCGGCACCTACGCCAGCTTGCGCGTCAGCGAGAACGCCTCCGATCCCGCCTTCCTCGAACGCGAAGCGCGCCTGCAGAACCTTCACACCGACATCGTGGAGAAATGCTCGTTTATCAGCCCCGAGCTGATGGCCATTCCCGACGACCGCTTGGCGTCGCTCGCCGCCGACCCGGCCCTCGCGCCGTGGCGCACAGTGCTCGAACGCCTCCGCCGTTTCAAACCACACACCCTCGCGGAAAACGAGGAACGTCTCCTCGCCATGAGCTCGCAGCCGCTGGCCGGACACGAGGAAACCTTCTCCCAACTGACCAACGTGGATTTGAAATTCGGCCTCATCACTGACAGCGCCGGACAACAGGTCGAACTCAGCCAAAGCAGCTTCAGCTCCTTTCTGGTCAAACCCGACCACGACCTGCGTCGTCGGGCTTTTAATCAATTCTACGAAGAGTTCTCCGACCACAAATTCACCCTGGCCAGCACCTTGGCCAGTTCGGTCCGCACCGACGTTTTCCAAGCCAAGGCGCGGAATTATCCGTCCGCGCTCGCTGCCGCGCTTTTCCGCAACGACATCCCGACCGCAGTGTACGACAACCTCGTCTCGACAGTCCGCGCGAATCTCACCCCTCTCTACCGCTACTACGAGCTCCGCCGCCGCGCGCTCGGCATCGAGGAAATCCATCATTACGATACTTACGTCCCACTCGTCCCGAAGATCACCACGCACCTGACCTTCGATGAAGCGATCGACCGCACCATCGCCGCAGTCGCCCCACTGGGCGGTGAATACACGCGTGAACTCGAAGCGGGTCTGCGCGGACGCTGGTGCGACCGCTACGAATCGAAAGGCAAACGCAGCGGCGCCTTCTCCAGCGGATGCTACGGGTCACCGCCTTACATACTAATGAACTACAAGCCGGATGTCTTCGCCGACATGTTCACCCTCGCCCACGAGGCCGGACACTCCATGCATACCTGGTATGCCCAGCGGCACCAGACCTTCCAGGATCACCACTATCCGATCTTCTTGGCCGAAGTCGCCTCGACCTTCAACGAGGAACTCCTCACCCACGACCTGCTCGGCAAAACGCAAGATCCGCAGATGAAAGCGTATCTCCTCAACCGCCAGATTGACGACCTGCGCGGCACGATTTACCGGCAAACCATGTTCGCCGAATTCGAAAAGATCATCCACCAGCGCCAGGAAGCCGGCGAGGCCCTCACCCTCGACACGCTGACGAAAATCTACCACGAACTCCTCGTTGCGTATTTCGGACCGAACTTCACCCTCGATCCGCAACTCGACCTCGAATGCCTGCGCATCCCGCATTTCTACAGCGCTTTCTACGTCTATCAATACGCCACCGGCATGAGCGCGGCCATCGCCCTCTCGCGACAGGTGCTCGAAACCGGTGACCCCAGCCGCTACCTGAGCTTCCTCCAATCCGGAGGCAAGCAATACCCCATCGACACCTTGAAAGCCGCCGGCGTCGACATGACTTCGCCGCAACCGGTCGAATCCGCTTTGCAACTATTCGCCCAACGCGTCGACGAACTCGCCGCACTGCTCAACATCGACCTATCCAAAGCCGCGTGAAGAGAACCACAAAAGCCACAGAGAGGGTTCCATTTTTTTCCCTTTGCGCCTCTGTGTTCTCTGCGCCCTCTGCGCTTAGTCCTCTTCACCGCACCAAATGAAACGCGCTTTCCTCGACAAAATCCTCGCCCGTCTCCGCCGCATCCAGCCGGAGGAAGTCGAGGCGTTCTTCGTCGAACTAGCCCGCGACAAACGCTTCCTCGAAACTATCTTCAACGCCATCCGCGAGGGCGTCATCGTCACGGACACCGCCGGCACGGTCATCTACATGAACGACGCCGCCGGCATGCTCTTCGGACTCGACCCCGCCGCCGCCCTCGGACGTCCGTTGGCAGAAAACATCAGCGGTTTGCGCTGGAAAGAACTGGCCCAAGGCCGGGAAGTCGTCACGCGGGATATCGAGGTATTCCATCCCGCGCACCGCGTCCTCAATTTTTACGTCGTCCCGCTTATGGCAGAGGACGACGACAAACCCGGCCACCGCCAGCATGCCGGCTACGCGCTGATCATGCGCGACTTCACCGAGCGGCACCGCGAGGCGCAGGAAACACTCGAGAGCGAACGCGTCGCCGCCCTGCAACTCCTCGCCGCCGGCGTGGCCCACGAAATCGGTAACCCGCTCAATTCTCTCACCATCCACCTGCAACTCCTCGAACGCCGGCTACGCAAATTGCCGGAGGACCAGCAGGATAATCTCCTCCAACCGCTCGAAGTCGCGCAGGAAGAAATCAAACGCCTCGATAGTATCGTCACGCAATTCCTTCGCGCCATCCGCCCCGCGCCCTTGCAACGCGCACCACACGATCTGAACTCCATCGTTCGCGATGCCGCCGAATTTCTCGCCCCCGAACTCAAGTCGCGCAATATTCTCCTCGAGCTCGACCTCGCCCCCGGGCTCCCCGTCCTAGACGTCGATCAAGACCAACTCAAGCAGGCCTTCTACAACATCGTCAAAAACGCCAGCGAAGCCATGAAGCAAGGCGGACTCCTCAAGATCCGCACCGGCTCCGATGCGGAATGGATCAACGTCACCTTCTCCGATACCGGCGGGGGCATGACTCAAGAAACCATGGCCCGCGTCTTCGAGCCCTACTTCACGACCAAGAAAGGTGGCAGCGGCCTCGGCCTCATGATCACCCAGCGCATCATCCGCGCCCACGGCGGCGAAGTTGTCCTCGAAAGCGACCCCGGCCAAGGCCTACGCATCACCCTTCGTCTCCCCCGCCACGACCGCCAAGTCCAAATGCTCCCCGGCGCCCCCCTCCCGCTCCCCGCGCCGAAGTGAAGCGCAGAGTTTGCGCGGTCAGCGCTCCTTGCGCTTGAAAATCGCGACGTCCTTGCGCGTAAAGGCGACCAATTCCCAGCCCTCCGCCCCGCGCACATTGAGCATCTGTTCGAGGTTGCGGTTGTTCAGCGCAGCGCTGACCACCACATACTCCCATTTCGGTGTCCGCGCCTCCGCGACGCTAACTGAAGCAAAGCACACACTAATTAAGAACAAGTTCCGGAAAGATCTCATGACAATGCGATCCTGAACCAATTCACCCGAGGCACACGAGCCCGAAGTGCGATTGGAAAGATACGCGTCGCCAACACGTTCTCACCGACTCACAGCAACCCTCACAATGCGCGCCACTTCCCGCACAAACTTCGGGGGTCGGGGAGCACTTGCGCGGTCCTCAGGCTGGTGGTGCGGCGGAGTGTGCACCTGAACACACCAGCGCTCTTCACTCAACCAATTACGCTTCTTTAGCCTGCGGTAAAGCCGTGCCGTAGGCAATGAGCGTCGCGCCGGTGAAGATGCAATTGATCCCGAAGAGCAATCCGATCGCCCAGAGCGCGCTGCCCGGGAATTGCGCGATGAGCATGATGCCAAGCACGAGCGCCGCGAGGCCGTTGAACACCACCCAGCCCGACGCCGGATTTTTGCCACGGAGTTTCAGGCCGAGCACGACCCCGTAGATTCCCTCGATGATGAAGACCGAGCCGAGCACGAGGGTCAGAATCAAGACACCCTTCAAAACATTGGCCACCAGGAGCAAGCCGACGACGATGCGCAGGATCGCCGAGAAAAAATCGAACAACCGGTGCTGACGTGCTTTCCCGAACACCGCCGCGAAAAAGAGCACCAAACCGCTGGCCAAGGCTATGATGCCGACCACCTGCGCCACCGCCACCGTGGCCAGACCCGGACGCCCCATGGCGTAAAAGCCGACAAAGATCGAAAGAATGCCGCCGAGGATATACCAGATGCGGCTTGTTTGGTGGGTCGTGTTTTCCATTCCCTCGAGACTCGTCGCCGCACCGACGCGTCACAAGGTATATTGTCGCCTCCCGGCTGCGGCCCTGCTAATTCGCACGTAATCGCTTCGCGCCGCAACCTGCACGCGTAGAATTCCCCGGTGATGACCCGCACGATCCACCTCCTCTTTTCTGGCACCACGGCAACCGCGATCCTTCTCGCCGCCTGCTCGCGTCCGCCGGAGACGCCGACCGAACTCGTCCGTCCTGTTCGCACGCTTGTCATCGCCGGCGGCACGGACACCGCCAGCCGCACTTTTCCCGGCCGCGTCGATGCCGCCAAACAGGTCGAACTCACTTTCCAAGTTCCCGGGCTGCTTATCGATCTGCCCGTCCGCGAGGGACAACGCGTGGCGCAGGGTGATCTCGTCGCGCGGCTGCGTGCGGACGAATTCCAAGCACGCCTCGACGCGCTGCAGGGACAACTCTCCCGCGCCCGCGCCGATCTGCGAGCCTTGCAAGCCGGCGCGCGCCCCGAAGAGCAGCTCCGCCTCGAAGCCCAACTCCGGTCGGCCGACGCGACTCTCGCCAATGCCCGCGTCGATCTCGATCGCGCCACGCGATTGCTCCGCTCGCAAACCATCTCGCGTCTCGAATTCGACCGCTCCGACACCGCCTTCCGCGTGGCCCTCGAAAACCGCGAGGCTGCACGCGCGTCGCTCGATCAAAGTCTGACCGGACGCGAGGAAGACATCCTCGCCAAGCAATCCGAAGTGGTAGGACTCGAAGCCCGCGTGGTCGAAGCCGGCATCCAATTGTCCGACACCACCCTCACCGCCCCCTACGCCGGCGTCATTGCCCGGCGCTTCGTCGAACAAGGACAAAGCATCCGCGCCAAACAACCCGTGGTAAAATTCCAAGACGTGGAAGAAATCGAAATCGCCGTCGACGTGCCCGAGTCCGTCATGGCTTCGTCTCTCCGCACCGCCGACATCACCGGACTGACCGCCGAATTCAGCGCCGCTCCCGGCCGCAGCTTCCCCGTGCAAGTGCACGAAGTCGCCCAGCGCGCCGATCCCGTGACCCAGACGTTCAACGTCCGCGCCGCCATGCAATCCCCGCCTGATCTCAATCTGCTCCCCGGCATGACCGCCACCGTGACCATGAATTACCGCCGCGCCGAGGTCCTGGGCCCGAACATCATGGTGCCTGTCGCCGCCGTGCTCCAGGATACCGCGGGCGCTTCGATCGTGTGGATTGTCGGACCCGACCAGAACGTGACCGCCCGTCCCGTTCACACCGGCGCCGTTTCCGGCAGCCTGGTCGAAATCACCGAAGGACTGCAACCCGGCGAGCGCATCGCCGCCGCCGGCGCCAGCCATTTGCGCGAAGGCATGAAGGTAAGCGATCTCGGGGACGCGCTCGGCGGCCGGCCATGAACCCCGGCGTTTTCTCGGTCCGACACAACCGCGTGGTCCTCGTGGCCATGGCCATGGCCGTGGTCGGCGGCATTGTCGCCTACATGAATCTCGGACGTCTCGAGGATCCCGAGTTCACCATCAAACAGGCCCTCATCATCACCCCCTACCCCGGCGCCAGCGCCGCCGAGGTCGCTCAGGAAGTGACCAATCCCATCGAGATCGCCTGCCAGCAACTCGGACAACTCGACTTCATCGAATCGGAATCGACCCGCGGCCAATCCCTCGTCTCGGTCCGCATCAAAGACCGCTATGACAAACCCCGCATCCAGCAGGTCTGGGACGAATTGCGCCGCCGCGTCGGCGACGTGCAGAACCAGCTCCCGCCCGCCGCGCGCGGACGCTCGGTCGTCATCGACGACTTCGGCGATGTTTACGGGATCTTTTTCGCCCTGACTGGTGACGGTTATTCGTTCCCCGAGTTGCGCCGCTACGCCGATTTCCTCCGCCGCGAATTGCTAGGCGTGCCCATGGTCAAAAACGTCGCCCTCTTCGGCGAGCAGCAGGAGGTCGTCTATCTGGAGATTTCCCGCCTGCGCCTCGCACAGCTCGGACTCAACGAGGAGCAAATCTACACCAAGCTGCGCGAGCAAAATGTCGCAGCCGACGGCGGACGCGTCCGCGCCGGCGATCTGCATATCGCCATCGATCCGACCGGCGCTTTCACCTCGGCCGAGGACATGCTCGAAATGATCATCGGCTCGGACCAATCCGGACGCCAACTCCGCCTGCGCGACATCGCCACTCTCGAACGCGACAACCTCGATCCGCCCCGCCGGTTGCTCCACTACGACGGGAAACCCGCCATCGGCCTCGGCATTTCCACCGTGCCCGGCGGCAATGTCGTGGAAATGGGCGCCTATGTGCGCCAGAAGCTGGCCGAGTTGGCCGGCACGCAACCGGTCGGCATGGAAATTGGCGAGATCAATTTCCAACCCGAAGCCGTCTCCGCCGCGACCAACGAGTTCGTCTTCAACCTGGCCAAAGCAGTCAGCATCGTCTTCGTCGTCCTCTTCCTCGCCATGGGGCGCAAAACAAGCCTGATCATCGGCGGCGTCCTTTTCCTCACCATCATGGCGACGTTTCTCGTCATGTATCTGATGGGAGGATTGCTCATGGAACGCATCTCGCTCGGCGCGCTCATCATCGCGCTGTGCATGCTGACCGACAATGCCATCATCGTCATCGAAGGCATCAAGGTCGGCATCGAAAAAGGCCGCGACAAATTGCAAGTCGTCCGCGAAGTCGTGGCCGAGAACCAATGGCCGCTCTTCGGCGCCACCGCCATCGGCATCATCGCGTTCGCCGCCATCGGACTCTCGGAAGACAACACCGGCGAATACACCAACTCGCTTTTCTGGGTCATTCTCATCGCCCTCAGTCTGAGCTGGGTCTCCTCGGTCACCGCCACACCGCTGCTGAGTTACATCTTCTTCCGTCCGCTCGCCCCCGGCACCGCGGCCGCCGAACGCGATCCCTACGCGGCCACACCTTTCCGCGTCTACCGGAATTTGCTCAGCACCGCCCTGCGCCACCGATGGATGGTGGTCGGGCTCGCCGCCGCAGGTTTCGCCGCTGGGATCTACGGATTCCGCCATGTCGACCAGAGCTTCTTCCCGCAGTCGACGCGCCCGCAATTCATGGTCGATGTCCGTCTCCCGGCCGGCACGCACCTTCGCCAGACCGAAGCCTTCGCCGAGGATTTCCGCACCTTCATCCAAAAGCTCGACGGCGTCACGCACGTCACCTCGTTCATCGGCGGCGGCGGATTGCGCTTCCTGCTCGTTTACTCGCCGGAACACGAAAACCGCGCCTACGTGCAGTTCCTCGTCGATGTCGACGACTGGCGCAAAATCGACGGACTCACCAAAACCATCCAGCAGGAGTTGGACACCAACCGCCCCGGCGCCAACGGCATCGCCAAAAAGTTCCTCCTCGGACCCGGCAGCGGCGGGCGCATCCAAGTGCGCTTCAGCGGACCCGACCCCGACGTCCTGCGTCAACTCGGCAGCAATGCCATGCAGATCCTCGATGAAGATGGCGGCGCCGTCGCGGTGCGCAACGACTGGCAGGAACCGGTCAAAGTTATCCGCCCCCGCCTCCTCGAGCAACAAGCCCGCCGCAACGGCCTGACTCGCATCGACGTGGCCCGCGCGCTGGAAACCAGTTTCGAAGGACGCCAAGTCGGCCTCTACCGCGAGCCCGGCAGCGAAGGCACCGGACTTTTCCCGCAAGAAAACCGCCTCCTCCCCATCGTGGCCCGTCCGCCGTTGGCCGAACGCGAGGACGCCGCCTCCATGGGCAACCTGCAAATCTGGAGCCCCGCCGCGTCACGCATGATCCCCCTGGCCCAGGTGACCGACGGCACGGAACTCGCGTGGGAAAATCCCCTCATCGCCCGTCGCGACCGCTCGCCGACCCTCACCGTCCACGCCGATCCACGCCGCGGTCTGCCCAGCCAACTGCGCGATCGCGTCAAGGAGCGCATTGAAGCCATCGAACTTCCCCCGGGTTACCAACTCGAGTGGGGCGGCGAATACGAAGATTCCTCCCGCGCCCGCGGCGCCTTGGCCGAGCCCATCCCCTGGTTCTTCGCCCTCATGGCCTTCATCGTCGTCGCCCTCTTCAATTCCATCCGCACCACCGTCCTCATCTGGCTCGTCATGCCGCTCTGCATCATCGCCGTGACCGCCGGACTCCTCCTCACCCGCATGCCCTTCGGCTTCATGGCTCTCCTCGGACTCCTCGCCCTCGGCGGCGAGTTGATCAAAAACCAGATTGTCGTGGTCAGCAAAATCAAGACCCTGATCGACCAAGGCGAAAAGCCGTATCAGTCCATCCTCGACGCCTGCACCAGCAAGATGCGCCCCATCTGCATGGTCGTGCTCACCACCGTGCTCGGCATGATCCCCCTGGTCACCGATCCGTTTTTCTCCTCCATGGCCGTGACCATCATGTTCGGCCTCTCCTTCGCCGCCGTCCTCTCGTTGCTCGTCACACCCGTCCTCTACGCCATCTTCTACGGCATCCGCGAAGAATCCTGACGCCGCATGCGAACCAGCCTGCGAATCGCCGCCGTCCTCGCCGCGCTACTTTTGCTCGGCCTCGCTTGGTTGCTACGTCCGCTGCCACTTGATGACTTGATCTCCACGCCCGATCCCGCGCCATCCTACGTGGAAGCCATGGCCCGCTGGGTCCGCGCGCAGGAACACGAAGCGGCACAACCGCTACACGACGGCGGACGCAGCATCGTTCTCACCCATGGCTATCAAACCGATCGCGTCTTTGTCCTGCTTCACGGCTTGACGAATGCGCCACGCCAATTCCGCAAACTCGGCGAGGATCTTTTCGCTACCGGAGCCAATGTCGTCATTCCCCGCCTCGCCGATCACGGGCTGGCCGACCGCATGACCGATGCCCATGCCACCCTGAGCGCACAGGACCTCATCCGCTACGCCCAATACGGAGTGGATCTCGCGCAAGGCCTTGGAAAAAATGTCACCGTTGTCGGCCTGTCCGTCAGCGGTGTCTCCGCCGCGTGGCTGGCGCAAAACCGCGAGGACATCGACGAGGTCTTCCTTCTTGCGCCGTTCTTCGGTCCCGCCATCCTCCCCAGCCCATTCACTCCGACACTCGCCGCGGCCCTCACCCGCTTACCCAATCGGATGCTCTGGTGGGACCCGCGCGTCCGCGAAAACTTACCCGGTCCACCTTACAACTATCCGCGTTTCGCCACGCGCGCTCTGGGCGAAGCCCTGCGACTCGGGCTCGACACAGCGCAAGCCGATCGCATCCTCCGCATCAACCGCCTCGGTATCGTTCTCACCGAAAATGATCCCGCAGTGAACAATGCCCGCACCAAAAGCCTCGTCGAACAATGGCGCGCGGCTTCACCAAACACCGAAATCTTCCTTCAAGAGTTCCCCGCAACGGAGAACATCCCCCACGACTTCATCGACCC
>JBILUI010000024.1:0-20799 GCA_044371145.1 Chthoniobacterales bacterium
TGGTTGCTGAGCAACCTGTCTCCGGTCTCCGGTCTCAGACCTCCGCCCTCCGGCTGTCCCGTGGTCCTGTTGTCCATTTGCGCTCTCTCCTTTTGCGCGTGGCCCAGACAAATCAGAAGGTCACTCGCTCCCAGCGCCCGCTGTCGCTTATTGAGATACCATCGATAAATCGGATTGCCCGCGCTCAAACGCCCCGAAGCTGCCAACGCCTCCGGATAAAGATCCATCAACCAAACGGCAATCCGCCGTTTGGCCGGGTTTGGCGGTGTTTCAGTCTTTCGGTAATTCGGTCTTTTGTCTTCCACCGCCCTACCGAAACACTGTCCTACCGAAACACCGGCCGCTTTTACCCTTGCCGCCAGCAAGGGCAAAAGCGGCGGATCCGTCATCAAAACGCACACATCCCAATCCATCCGCGGAATCCGCCTACGCGCTTGCCAAGTAAACCAAAGCCAAGCCACCGCCCGCGGCATCCACTTCGGAATCGGCACAGTCTCCACGCGCAGCGCGCCCTGTCTCTTTTCGTAATGTTGTCTCTTTATCCTGTTGTCCAGTAGTCCAGAAGTCTTGTCGCCCCGCGCTTGCGCGGCGCCTTCATACGCGCCGCTACTCGCAAGCGCTGTCACTTCGTGACCACCCGCCGCCAACATCCGCGCCACATCTTCCGCCATTCTTCCGGTCGGAATCTGCGCGCCACCGAAAAATCGGTTAACGATCAAAATTTTCACGTTTGTCTCGAGACTCCTATCTCTTATCGCCCCACGCCTCTTACCTATTGTCTTTAGCTTTAGGCCTCCTGCCTCCCGCCTCATGCCTCGCGCCTATTGCCTGTTCCCTTATTTCTTCCGAATCAGCGGCTTTACCAGCCCCATCATTTTCCAAGCCAGAATGCGCCAGACGATCCACAGGCAGTCGCCCCACGACATATTCTGCGGGTGGTGCATTTCGCCCAATCCAGGAACGTACGCACGAAAGACCGTGGTCTTCGAAAGTCTTTCGTGCAACCGACGCAGGTTTTCGAAGCTGCGCCCGTGGACGATCACTACCTCGCGTTCGATCGCCGCGGGATAGTAGGCCATAAGGTTGAAGGTTGTCGGCATCCGGACGAAGCGCACATCGCTTTGCCACATCGCCACGCGCAGACTCTTCTGGTCCCAGGTCCGCGCTTGGTCCGCTTGGTCGTATTCGTCGAACAATTCGCGCCAGCGTCGGAAAAACGCTTTGACGTTTTCTGTCGGCTTCCAGAACAAAACACCGCCACTAATCTCCGGATAACTCGGAGGCACTCCCGGCACGGTGTAGTGGTGGCCGCCCGCCATCTGCTCGGCGGCAAACTCGAAACGGTCCAGCAAAGCGAATCCCGGACCCAAGTCCCCCACGACCAGTGTGTCAGTATCGATGTAAAGGCAGCGATCCCACGGAGCGCGGTCCATGTAGAGTTTGGCTTTGCAACTCTTGCCGGTGGTCGTCAGCGCGCTGAGCGACTCATCTACCTCCACTTTGTCCCACTTTTCCGGGTTCGCGATGGGGGCATCGGTGAGGAGCATGGCCGGCACGCCGGGATTGCTCTTGCGCAGCGAGGCCAGCGAGATTTCCGCCTCCTTGATGAATTTTTCGCCGGAGGCCACATAGATGACCCCGCAGACAGGTTTGCTTTGTTCAGTGCTCATAAATTTTTGAATTTGGACTCTTCACCGCGCAAAACACGCTCCCAGAAAGCGCCCAACTCCCTGGAACTCTCGCGCTCGAGATACTTCTCCAGTTCGTTACGGTGCAGCGGTCTCGTGCGCTGCCATTGGCATTCACTCAGCCAGTCTTTTCCGATGGCCGCCGCGGCCGTGGCCACCGGATCGCCGGCCTGGCCGAAGGTTGCACACACCGCGCCGCCCGCCTCCGCGATGACTTGGGCCACGCCACTCTCCCGATGGCAAATGGCCAGCAGTGGTTTGCCCGCCAGAAGGCAGGGATAAATCTTCGACGCCGTGTAGCCCGGGTCATTCGAGCAGAGCGCGAGAAGCGCATCAGCCTGCGTCAGACATCGGAGCGTCTCGCGGTAAGAGATACGGTCAGTGTTCTCCATCACCATGTCCTGCAGGCCGAACTCCGCCGCGATCGGTGCGATGCTCGGACGACCCTTTCCTGCCGGTGCATAAGAGGTTCCGATAAAGTGAATCATCACCCCGTTGCGCAGTCCGGCATTGCGCGAGCTTTCCGCAGCCAGCGCGGCAAAAAGCGCCCGCGCCGCCGTCTCCATATCCTTCCCTCCACGCCCCACATACACCCAGTGCGCTTTGCCATCGGTGGTATCGAACTGCTCCTGCGGTTCGCTCTCCTTCCTCACGCGCTCGAAGTCCCGCTCGGATCCCGGAAAAGGGATGACCTCGTGGGGTATGTCTGCGGCCCAAGAGTAGCGTTCATGCAGTTGCCGCGGATATGCGGCGGAGACAGAAGTGTAGCCGCTGCATTCGCGTAGCACCCGCGGCTCCATCCAGCGATTCAAGGCCGCAGCCAAGCCGTAGCGCAGGCGCCCGCCCGGAGGAACCATCTCCGGATGCCGACGGTAGTAGTCGTTGACCCACGGATCTTGGTAATCCATGGCAAATGGGACGGCATATCGTTTTTTCCACGCCGGACCGGCAAGATGCACCGGCCATTGCGTGCTCGAAAAGTAGACGAGGTCGAAGTGTCTTTGGGACAGCAGTTCGGTGCCTTTGCGTTGCACCGCCGGCAGCGCGCGAAAGCCCAGTGTGCCCAACCCCGGAACTGCGGACCAAGCAAGCCCGAGCGCCTTGACTCGGTGCACAGGAACATTTGGCGGCAGCCCCTCCGCCATCCACTCATCGAGGGGTGCGGCGACTGCCTCGGGGTTTACCGCGATCACTTCCGCCTCCCAACCGTTCTCCTTCAGAAACGGCAGCACCATGCGCACGCGATGCATATCCGCCGCATTGGTCGGCGGGAAATGCGGCGAAACGATAAGCGCCCGCTTCATATTCCCGGACGTCCGGCACCCAGGCCCGCATAGGCATCGAGGTATTTCCGGGAGCAGACTTGCACGGAAAACTTTTCCTCGGCCACACGGCGGCAGTCGGCACGAGAAAGTTGCGCAAGTCGGCTCACCGCCGCAATTCCTTGCTCTTCCGTGCCGATGAGAAATCCCGTTTTGCCCTCCTCCACGATTTCCGGGAGCGCACCGCGCGGGCAACTGATCACCGGCGTGCCGCAAGCCAGAGCTTCGGCGAAGACGATACCGAACGGTTCGTCCCAGCGAATGGGGACCAAAAGCGCTGCCGCCCGTCCCAGCAGTTCGTTCTTGGCCCTGTCGCCGACCTCGCCGACCCATTCGATGCCATCGCGCCCGAGGTGCGGTTCGATTTCCTTTTGCCAATATTCGAGCTCATGACCGGTCTCCGCGTGGTTACCCGCGAGAATCAGGCGGCGTCCCGCATGCCGGGCGATGGCAATGGCTGTATCCGCCCCCTTGATGCGATCCAGTCGGCTGAGAAACACCAACGGCGCATCCGCAGGCACCGCAGGCACGAAATCGAGCCTCTCCGGTTCGACGAAATTATGAATCGCTTCCCAGCGCCCCCCTGCGCGTCTTCCCTGCCGGCAGATGAATTCGCTGCATCCGGTGAAAAGCAGCGACTTCCCGGCCACCTTCGCACCCCATGACACTTGCCGCCCACCCGTGTGCCGCTGATAGGACATCACCTTCGGCAAACCGGACGGCAGAAGCGGCAACGTGTAAGCCAAGCGCGAAAAGCTGTGCAGCACATCCGGCCGAAAATTCCGCACCGTCTTCCGCAGGGCATTCATGTTGCGCAGCAGGTTTCCCATGCCGCGTGAGGAACCGCCCGGCCACGAATAGAAGTGCGCCGCCCGGGAAGAAGATCCCTCCCTCGCCACGAGACCAACCTCATGTCCCAGTTGCGAATACTCGCGAACCAGCGCATCCACGACGCGCTCGATCCCGCCATAGCCAACCGGCGGCACCACGATCTCGGGATCGGCAGTAAGGAGGATTTTCAAGAGAAACTAGGTTGGCAGTCCTCAGTCGTCCGTTGGCAGCGTGTTTGTGCGTGTGCGCATAAAAATGGATCCGCGTTTATCCGCGTTCATCCGTGGCTTAATTGCGTCTCAACTAATTCGAGAAATTTTACCTTTTCACGCTGCCACGAAAACCTCTCGCCCATCGCCACCGCTTGCTGCCGGGCGGCTTCGAGCGCGGCAGGATTGCCAAGCAGCGCATCCAACTGTTGAGCGGTGGCTGCGCTATTGCTCAGGTCCGCAAGAACCGCCGCTTGGTCGATTTCCTTGCCAAAAGCCCCTTGGGCCCGCGTCTTCGACATCAGCTGCGGGATTCCCGCCGCGAGGTAGACAAATACCTTGTTCGTCAGACAGATGTCGCGGTTCGGCGGAGCACTTTGCTCGAGCGACAAACCGAGGTCGGCTTCAGCGGCTAGTTTCACCATCTCGTCGGGAGATCCAGGCGTGAGGAAGGCGATGGCTACTTTTCGTTCCGCGGCAAGTGACAACAGGACTGCCCTGTAGGCCTGGGATACAAAGCCCCGCAGCTGAAGCAACGCAGGTGTCTTCAGGCGGCCCATCACGTCGATCATCTCTTCCAGGCCCCGCCCTGGACCGATGGTCTGCGAGAACCAGTATAGGCGAGCAGGATTATCCGTGGTGAAAGGATGAATGTCTCCGGAAGCAGGTGATTTCTGCGGCAAAAAAGCGTTGAGGAGCGGCACGGCTTTTACGCCATAGCGCTCGGAACAAGCGTCTGCGATCAGAGGCGAAGCAGCCGTGACAAAAGCCGCGTGCGGCAGATGCTCCTGCATGAGGCAGGCCACCGCAGCGCGTTCCGTCGGGTTCGCCAGCACTCGGTCGCTTTCCTCCTCGTGGAAATCCTCCACATCAAAAGAAAAAGGTTTTCCCGTCGCCCGGCTGGCCGCTGCCGCAGCTGGCAATCCCCCGAGGCAATGCGCGTGGTAAAGATCAGCCTTCGTTTGCACCGCCGCTTCAATCAGTGAGGGCAAACCCGGAGTCACGAAAAGCTCCGCGGCGGCCACGCCGATCTTGCGGGGCTGCAACACTTGCAATCCCTTGCGGGCCACACGGCGCAACCCCGCTCGCAAGCCGCGATTGCTTGGAACTTCGCGGTGGTTCCAGCGGGCCCGCGAGAGAATTACGCGATCCAGAGCTAACACCGGTTCGAAGTTCCGACCCGAGACCAGCGTCACCTCATAGCCCGCCTCGACCAGCGCATCCGCCTCCTTGACGATCCGCGGGCACGACGAAACATGCCCCGGAGTAATCAGACAAATACGTTTCTTCACCATACTACTTCCGCCCTCCGCCATCTCCTCTCGCCTAGTGCCTAGCGCCTCATGCCTTCTACCGTAAGCCTCATAGCTTCTGCTTGGCACCGAAACACCGATTTACCGAAACACCGATTCTTATACCTTCCGCCCAGCGCCTAGCGCCTCTCGCCTCATGCCTCCCTCCCCTACGCCCACTCCCGGCTCGCAATGAGCGGCGAGTCTCCGCGCACGAACATGATATCCGTTTGCCACAGAGCCCGGTCGCGCCTCCGGTAGTTGTTTCCCATGATGTCATAAGGCTGGTAGCCCTTGCCCACAAAAGCTTCAACCACTTCGTGCATAAGCGGGACGTTCCCGATGCGCAACCAAGAGACCTCGACCATAAAAACTTCGCAGCGCCCGAAAAGGTCTCCGGCGCCCTCGAGCGCCTCCAGCTCATGGCCCTGCAGATCGAGCTTGATGAATTGAGCCGCACCGAAGCCTGTTTCTTGCGCTACGAGAGCTAATGTCGAGACAGAGATGGTTTCGATTTTCGCTCCGGATCCCGGCGTCCAGTCATCGGTGAGAACGCGGCTGTTCGAGCCTTCGACCAGAAAACGCATCTCGCCGGGCGCTTTGCCGAGTAAAGTCTGCCGCAGAACGAATCCTTTCCCGCCCTGGGCCAGGTCTTGCAATGCGGATCGGCACCCGGCCTGTGGCTCGATCATCAAAATACTCGCGTCCGGGAATATGCCTGCGACCTCTTTGGCCCAATCTCCACGGAATGCACCCGCATCGATGATGTGAGTGGGGCGAAAGCCGGCCTTGCGCAGGTTGGCGAGCCGGTTGTGCATGGTGACAACCCCAAAACGCAGGCGAAGTTTTTCCTTTGTGCTGCGCGGAACGAGCTGCAGGAGTTTTCTGATCATAATGAGTCGAGCTTCAGTGCCGCGCACAAATCCGCGCGGTATTTGCTCCAATGGCAATGGATTGCCGTCTGCAATGCTTCCCTGCGCATTTCGCGCAAGGCTAGGCGATTGGAGAGCGCCCAAGCAATCGCGCCTTCCAGTGACAATGCACTCCCGGCCTCGACAATGATTCCGTTGACCTTGTCCACGACGAGGTCGGAGGCGCCAGCTTGGCGGGTGGTCAGCACGGGTAATCCGCGCGCGAAGGACTCGGTAACGACAAGCCCGAACCCGTCACAGAGAGTAGGAAATACCAGCAGATCGGCGCGCCCGAAAGCAGCGAACAGCTCATCTTGGGTTACGGGTCCGTGAAAAGCGATGTTGTCCGGCAAGCTCTGAAGCAAGGCGGGTGGGAGCCGCTGGGATCCGTAGACATCGAGCACGGCCGACTTCCCGGGATTCAAGTTCCTCCATGCCTCGAGCAAGTAGTGGGCGCCCTTTCGCACGGAGAAAGTTCCTGCCCAGACCAATCGCAGCGGCCCCTCGCCCTGCGAACCATCTCCATCCGCGTTTGACTTCGGTTCCGGAGAACCATAGGCAACTACTTTGATCTTCGATCCATCGAGACCCGAAGCGGCCCAAGTGCGGGCGGTGAGCGAGGAATTGGCAATGACCGCATCAGCCAACCGGAACTCCTCGTGCCGCCGCGCCGTTCGCTCGCTCTGCAAAGTTCGCAGATACCGACGCCCCGGGGTCAGCAGTCCGGGATACTTTTCGTATTCCCGGTAGAGCAAGTCCTCCACGTAGTCATGCTCGGGAGACGGAAGATCCAACACCGTGCGGATTCCCGCCTTCTTCGCCGCTTTGAACGTTTCAAGGCACTCGGTTTCCGCAGCATAAACCATCTTCGCCGGGGGTTTCATCTGGCGCGCCACCCACGCGTCGTATCCGTCCCGCATCCAATAGAAAGCACGGTCTGTGATGACCTCATCGCGCGTGAACTTGCCCAACAAAAGACGGGCAGCCTCCCGCCAGGGGCACGTATGCAAATGGGCTGCATCGACAAAGCGAAGGCGACGTTTTTGCGCAAGACCCGCCAAGCGAAGGGCGCGAGCCACCATGTCATGTCCGTCGGAGGAAAGGGTCGTGCAGAAAACGGGGTCGTATCCGGCCTCTTTGAAAGCGAGAACCGCCTGCTCGGTGAAATAGGCAGGGGCTAACCTGCTGACCACGATACCCCCCTTGCGTTTCATGGATTTTCCGGGCTTCCCGCGCAGGCCGCGGACCAAACGACACCACGCCTGGCTCAGACGTAATGCGGCAACTCGACGCGATAGTAGTCGAGCGTCTTGCGCAGCGCCGACCTCAAGTCTGTGCGCGCACTCCAAGCCAGCTCTGTCTGAAGTTTGAGAGAGTCGGCATAGTAATCACCGATGTCTATCCGCTTGCGGTCAACCGGATACTCCCTTGTCTCGTAGAAGCCGCCACCATTCACTTCCACCAGTATTGCCGCGAGTTCGGAAAGACTGACCGGTGGCGGACCGCCGACATTGTAAACTTGTCCGTTGGCGCTTTCCGATTCCCCCGCCAGCATAAGCGCATCAACTGCGTCGTCCACATAGGTGAAATCCCGCAATTGAGGACCGTCCCACACCTCGAATTGCTTTCCCTCGAGGAGCAGACGCACCCAGACACCGAGAAAAGTCTGACGCGCGTCCTTGATCCGCATGCGCGGCCCGATGGTATTCGTCAACCGCAACACTGCCGCCCGCAAGCTGTAAACATCGTTGTAAAGTATATGGTAACACTCTCCCGCCATCTTGTTGATGCCGTTGACGTCGACGGGGCGCAGCGGGTGCTTCTCGTCGACGGGAAGATAGTCCGGACGGCCGTAGATCTGACGCGTGCTGGCAAAGACAATCTTGATGCCGGGGTTGTGCCTGCGGCAGGCCTCGAGCATGGCGAGTTGGGCCCGTGCATTGATCTCAAGATCAGTCTGTGGATCGGTCATGGAATCCATGTGGCTCGTTTGTCCGGCCAGGTTGAAAAGCAGGTCCTTGCCTCGGAGGAGATACTCCAAACTGTGCACATCCCGGACATCCGAAACATTGATGCTGATCTTTTCCGCGATGGCCGCCACATTGCGGAGGTTGCCTCCGTATTCAGGAATCAGGCTGTCGATCACCGCGATCTCGCATCCTTCCTCGACAAGTCGCGCGGCGAGATTCGAGCCGATAAAACCCAAACCGCCCGTGATGAGAACTTTCTTGCCTCGGTAGAAATCGCTCATGGCCGGTAGGCCCTCCCGAGCGCGCCGGCCACGGTCTCGACTTCACCGTCTGTCATTTCCGGAAAACTCGGCACGGTAAAAACGGTGCGACAACACTCCTCGCTGACCGGCAGCGAAACAGCACGGAACCTCTCGGCAAGAGCCGGCTGGCGATGATCGGGGACCGGAAAATGAATGTCGGTGGCGACGCCTTCGGCGCGCAAGCCATTGATCACCTCACCGCGGACGCTGGACCTCAGGACGTAGTGATGGACGACAAAGCTATCGTCCGTCGTAAAAGGCAACCTGGGCGCGAGCCCGGAAAGCCGGCTGTTGTAGTGCGAGATGATCTCACGCCTGCGGTCATTGAGGGCATCAAGTTTATCCAGCTTCGTGTTCAGCGCCGCCGCCTGCATTTCGTCCATCCTGCTGTTCATGCCGCCGGTGCTGGCCGCGTGGTATTTTGATTCCCAGCCGTATTGCCGGAGAGACTTGAGCCGAGCGGCGAATTCCGGGTCGTTGGTGGTGATGGCCCCGGCATCGCCACATGCCCCCAAGTTTTTCGTCGGGTAAAAACTGAAGCATCCGGCTGCACCGAAGTTTCCGACCTTTCTCTCCCCCACCTGTGCTCCGTGTGCTTCCGCGCAATCTTCGACAAGAAGAGCGCCATGCTCACGGCAAAGCTCGGCGATCTCCGCAATATCACAGGCCTGCCCGTAAAGATGCGTGGCGACCACAGCCTTGGCTCCCGCCTCGAGGAGAGGACGCAGGGAGGCGGGAGCCATGTTCATGATGTCCGCACGCGCCTCGGTGAAAACCGGATTCGCCCCAGCACAGAGGATCGCACAGGTGGCATACATTCCCGCGTTGGCCACCGTCACCACGTCGTCGCCCGCACCCACACCGCCGGCACGCAGAGCAAGCTCCATCGCCTGGGTTCCATTTCCGGTTCCGATGCAGAAACGCGATCCGTTGTAGGCCGCGAAACGCGCCTCAAACTCATCGAGTTCGGGGCCCATGATGAAGTGTCCCCGGGAAATGACTCCGTCGATCCTGCGGCGTATCTCCGCCTCAAAACTCCGCAAGTGGCGCCTGAAATCCTGGAGCGGTATCATCGAGTGGCAGTCCCGGTGCCTCTTATCGCGCGGACAAGACGCCCGGGCGCGCATAAACATCGAACGTGCCGTAATCGGGGCCGCCTCCAAGGAGCACACGATCCCACCACGGCCGCTGCGAGCCGGCAGGTGCGCTGACATCGAACGACGCGGTCTTGGCAAAACCCGCTTTTTCCAGCGCGGCACCTTCGTCCCGGCTGAATTTCTCCACGTTCCATATCTGCCCCGGTTGGGGAATGATCGCCACATCGACGCGACGCAGAAATTCGGTGAAGAGCGCGTCGTTCCACTTGCTCATCCCGTAGTTGTGGGCCACCTCGGGGCGGAACATTTGCCATCCGAGTTGTCTGCCGACGTAGTAAAACACCATGTTCGCGTCCAATACCCGGTAATTTCCCTTCCCCACATATGCCTCGGCGGCGCTGCGCAACCGGGCATCCGATTGCGCCTGCGCCCGGTCGTAGGCGATCCAGCCACGAAAACCGAGGGAAAAGGCCATATTCCAAGCGAGCAACACAGCCAGCATTGCCCAAGCAAATCTCTTTGCCATGTGCGCGGAAGGCACGGCCAACACCGCGCAGGCCGAAATGACGAGAGCGTAGTATGACGGCAAGGCATAGCCCGCGCGGAAATGGTAGATGAGAGACTGCACAAGAAAGAGAGTCGTCGAACCAACGGCGAGAACCAGCAGCCGATCGCGCCGCCACATCACGGCGGCCGATACCGCCACCGCAGCGAGAAGCAAGGGACTCACCCGGAAACTGTGCAGGAAAAGCCACCAGTCCCCCAACGTGCCGGTGGTCGAAGCAATCTCGGTCAGCCAGAGAAACTGTTTGAGCGCCTCGGGCCACATTCTCCAGAGCGGCAGAAACAGCAGAATCGCAGCAACCGCTCCGCCCGCGCAGAACAAAGTCCACGGCTTGATCGCGGCACAAAACGCGTCTCTCCATGTCCCCTTGCCCGCCGTGACCAAGCGCAACAATTCCGCCGCGACCAGCAACAACAAAAACACCGCGGACGGCCAGAGGAAAGGCGTGACGCCGGCGAGGAAACCGGCTGCGGCAAACCGCCACCGAGCACCTTCGCCTGCCTTCATGCGTGTGCCCGCGACACGCAAGAGCCAGCACGAGGCCAAAGCGAATGCCATCACCAGCGTATCCGGGCGCCCCGACCGCGACACCGCTACCAGCAGCGGATCCAACATGAACGCCGAGGTTCCGACCAGACCGATACGCCAACCCACGCCCGAGGCCCGCATCCACAACAAAAGAAAAGTTGCAGCTACCAGCGAAGCCACCACCCCGAGCATGCGCGCACCGACCGGACTCTCGCCCGATGCGCGGCAGGCCCACTCCATGGCGACACAACCAAGCGAATAAAGCGGAACGCGCGGCGAGTCCGTGGCAAAGCTCCACACCACGGATGAATCGGCCGGATACTCCAGAATGTTGCGCCCGTAGTCCGCCACCATGACTTCGTCCGGATAAATGGCCGGCGTATGCGCCAGCGTGAACCAGGCGAAAACCAACCTCGAGACAACCGCCGCGATCCAAAGCCCGATGGCAACGCGCAGCCACGGGTGAGGCGCCGCCCTGGAAACTTGCGTTGCTGATTCCATGCTTGGTGGATTTTGCTCGGGCAATGGTCACTCCGGCGTGTGTCTCGTCACGTCCCGCGCGATGGATTGCGGTTTGCCCGCCAGCGTCAGGTAGGTGCGCCCCAGATACTCGCCGATGACTCCCAGCATGAGGAGTTGCGCCCCGGAAAAAACGCTGATCGCCGCCATGAGCGAAGCCCACCCCTGGATGGGCGTGTCGTGGATGAGCTTTTCCAACACAACCACCATCACGAGGATCGCGCCCAAAGCGCTGAGGATCAGGCCGACCACGCCGGCTAGACGCAGCGGCATCACACTGAAGTTGAAAAACATGTTCATCCACAGCCGCACCAGCCGTCGCAGGGTGTAGTTGCTCTGCCCCTCCTCCCTCTCACGATGCGCGACCTTCAGGCGTCCGATCCGGTTCGTCGTGCCGAGAATGAGGCCGTCGATGTAAGGATATGGGCCTCGGTATGGCGTGATGCGATCGACCAGTTCGCGCCGCAAACCGCGGAAACTGGAAAGATAGAGATCCTTCGGCTTGCCGATGAGAAAGGAAGCCGCACGATTCGTGAACCAGCTGCCCAGATTGCGCACCGGGTGGTGCTTCTTTTCCTCGAACCATGTGTAGACCACTTCGTCGCGTCCGTTGTGCAGTTGATCGACGATGCGCAAGGCCTCCTCGACCGGGTTTTGCAGATCGTCATCCAAGTTCACCACATACTTGCCGAGGGCATGGCGATACCCTTCCAAAACCGCAGCGTGCTCGCCGAAATTCTTGGCCAGATCGACAAAAGTGACCGCATAAGGCAGGGCACGGATCGCCTCGGGGACCTTGTCCCCCGTGCCGTCGGGGCTCGCGTCGTTGACCAGCACCAGCTCGTAGCCGCCCTCGACGCTCAAGCAGCGGAAGGCATCGAGCAGTTTGCCCAATCCGGCTCCGGTATTGTAGAGCGGAACGACGAAACTTACTGCCGGGGGTTCTTGGGAATTTTTATCCACGATTGTCGGTTATGGATTTTTGCCCACTCTGGCAACTGAAAAGACCGAAGTGCCGACCGGCGACCCTAAAAAGCGGCATAATTTCGCGTCCGCAGCGGCAATGGCCCCGGCCGCGCTATTCAGCCACTCTGGGGGAAGCACCAGGTCGGACCTTGCCGATTCCGTCCGCGCGGAGGGCAGCCGTTTGCTGATCTGCCGCCAAGCCAACACCGCGGGGAAAAGCCACGCGTTCCAGCAAAAGACGCGCTCGGGAGTGAAACCGTGCCGAAGATGAAGTGAGCGCAAGCTCGAAGCAGTATAGCGCCGCACGCTGTTCACTGCATGGTCATGTCTTCCTTGCAGGCAGACAAAAGCAGGCAGGTTCATGATCAAAACGCCGTCATTCCTCAGAACGCGCCTGAACTCCTCCATGCTTTTTTCCTGGTCGACACCGCCGCAGCACAGGACATCCAAGGACACGATGACATCCTGCGAGTCGTCCGCGAAAGGAATGGCGTCGACACTCCCGTGCACCGCATGGTCGAAGCCGCGCTGTCTGGTGTGGTCGAGTGCCAGCAGGGAATAGTCGAATCCCTGCAACTTCCACGACGGCGCTTCCCGTCGCAACTCCTCGAGCGTTCCTCCCGTTCCGCACCCCGCATCAAGGATTCGCGCTTCCGGCGAATGTGCGACGGCGCGCGCCACTTCCGTGACCGTCATCCCGCGCAAAACGCGATACCACCAATAACGGTCCTCCACCGACCGCATGGTGTCGTATTCGTGCTCGAGCATGGCCGGAGAAACGCGCGCCCTTATTGAACGCGATTGTTCAAGTAATACTCGTCGCGGGGAAAAAGGTCCTTGTTCACGCTGCTGTCAGGGCGCGGAGATTCGGGTCCCCACAGCGCGCTCTGAGTTGTCGCCCACTCGGCCACTTGCTCCGGCGTGAGCTTCGCGTCCTCCAATCGGGCTTTGATGGCTGGTTCGCGCAAACGCGCGAGTAAGGATTGCGGCGAAAAAAGGATGGGCTCCTCACTCCCAAGCAGCACCCCCAAGGGCTTCAAGAGGACTGCATGCGGAAATACGGAAACAAACGTCGAGACAGTGCGCTGCGTTGGCGCCCACTGAACGGCAATTCCACCCGGCGCAAGCCTCGAGCGGACGAGTTCGAAAAATTCCTTCGAATAGAGGAGCCCACTACCCGCTGTTCTGGGCAAAATGGCATCCGCCTCGATGACGTCAAATAGCGCCGCGCTTCCCGCGAGATCGCGTCGACCGTCGCCCGCAACCCACTCGTAGCGCTTGTCGCCCAACAGCGCAGCCAAGCCGTCATCGCGACCTGTCGAGAGAAGCTTCCGCTGGACCTCGTAAACGGGTTCGACCAGCTCGACCACTCTGACCCGATCGACAGAAGGAGAAAGACCCGCAGCATAGGGGGTCGCTCCCAGACCTGATCCGATGACCAACACGGACTTTGGGGAGGAATGGACAAGCGGACCGACCGCACCCAACAAAATGTGGTAAGGTTGGAAAGGTAGATGGGATTGTGAGTGTCCGAAAACGTAGAGCCGCGCCTGAGGATCCAGACGCACCAGCGCGACTCCAGTGCGGTCCTCGGCATGAACGGTGTCGACGGAATCGGGAACCTGATGAACCCACTTCCAGAAGCGGTCATTTTCCGGAAAGAAAAACGCAAAAACAAAAAGCGCCAACCCGGCGGCAAGCGCGCCGGCTTTTGCGCGCACCGGCGCGTGGCCGGCAAGCAGCAGCAAGGTCACACCGGCAGCCATCCCGCCGATCAGGCGCAGTGTGCCTGACGTGCCGAGGTAATGCAGCAAAACCAAACCCGTAACCAAGCTGCCCGCGGCATTTCCAAGAATGTTGCTCAGCTGGATCAAGCTGACCCGCTGACCTACCAAAGCGGGATCTTCTTGGATTGCCCTCTGCACTATCGGAAATGACATGCCGAGCAACAAGGCCGGCGGAACCACGAGGACAAGGGTCACGCCCATCACGGCGACCATCTTCCACAAAGGCGTCCCCAATTGTCCGTGGCCTTGCAGCATATCGGACAGTGGCCACCACCCCAAAGACACGAGAAGCGCGAACATGGAGAGCAAAGCATACAGCCCCACGACCGTCTGGAGTCCGATAAAGAAGCGCACCGGCGACACGATGCGTCGCACCCATCGTATCCCCAGCACTATACCAACCGCGTCGGCCGCCAGGAACGTCCCTAGAACAACCGGAAAAGTATAGACGTTGCCCTTGGCTATAACGCCAACCACGCGAAACCAGACGATCTCCAGAGCAATGATGAGGAACCCTGAGACAAAGACCAACGCGCACCACTCCCATACGCGTCTCGGCACCGCGCCCAGACGCATCGAATCTGCTTCCGGCCCGACCCGGTGCGGCTCTGCAACCGTGAACAAAGCCGCCAGCGCCGCCGCGGCACCCACGGCGATATTTATCAGTGCGGCTACATAAATAGCCGCTTCGAAGCCAAACGTGCCGATAGCCCAGAGACCCGCGGCAAGTGCGCCGAGCGCCGCCCCCAGGGTGTTCACTGCGTAGAGTGATCCGATGCGCTGCGCCGATGTTTCGATATCCATCACCACTCCGCGCGCCAGCAGCGGCAGCGAAAGCCCCATCAACAGCGTGGGCAGAAGCATTCCAGCAAAAGCGGCGCCAAAGACCACCATCCGGCCCTCGGCCCACGGCGCAAGCAGACCAAGCAGCACGTCTTGGAAATAGGCGGGACTGAGTATACCGCTCAGACCTATGCCGACTTCGCATGCGGCGAAAAGCAATACCGCGGTCCGCCGACGACATCGATCCACGAAGACGCTGGCCCACAGGCTGCCGAGTCCCAAACCGAGAAGAAACGCGCCGACCACCAACGCGGCAGTGATGCTGTCGGAACCTCCGAAAACAGCGATCATGCGCTGCCAAGCTGTTTGATAAATCAATGCGCTGGCACCGGAAAAAAAGAAGGCAAACCACAGGATAATGTTGCGCGTTGCCATGCTGTCAGCTGTTTCGAAGATTGATCATCATCTGGTCATACACTCGCTGCACTATCCATGAAACGAGCCCAATCAAGGGCAGGCAAACAATGGTGAGATAAAGCCACTGTAACGGAAAACCATCCGGCATGAACGCGCCCGTGCATGCCGCCAGGATCGGGCGGTGAAAAAGATACATGGCAAAGCTGGCGTAACTCACGAAAGCCAGCAACCGGTTGACGGAAAACGCCTGCGCGTTCCGCGCACACATGCCAAAGAGACACGCAGATCCAGCCAAGACAACTACTCCATCCAGCGGGACCACCATGAGGCCAAGGTCGCCAACGAGACACATCAATAGGGGGAAGCCGACTGCACAAACAGTGGAGAAAAACAGCCATCTTCCAGGACTCCAAAGTTGTGACCCAGCGGCCAATCCTGCGGCAAACGCCGGAAAGTAAGCGAACAGCCGCTTGTCAGCCTGCGGAAGAATCCAAGCCACGACACCCATCGCTACATAAAGCACCGCACAGATACCGATGAAGAGCGGGACGCGCGGCGCGCTCGCGAGCAGAAGCGGCGCCAGCAGGTAAAACCAAAGCAGCATGGCCACAAACCAGACGGTCGGCGGAGAAGGTCCGAAAAACATGCTTACGCCGACCGCCGCCTTTACCGCAGATGCCATGTCGCTGAGACCGACAGCGACGAACACGATCAGCCCCGCGAGATAAAGCGGATAAACCCGCAACAGCCGCTTCCTATAAAAATCAAGGAAGTCTTTACCTCGCCGCGGGACAGGGCTGCGACCGAGCAGGAAACCCGAAAGAAATACAAACAGTCCAAGCGCGATAAGTGTCGCGGTATGGGTGACGCTATTCTGATACGCAGGCGCATTTGGGGCATATTCCCAGAGGTGCCAGAAGCCGACTATGTAGATAATCGCACCGGCTCGCAGGTAGTCGACGAAGACCAATCGGGTGGCCGGTCCACGGGACTGCGCGACCGAACTCATTCCGCGTTCGCTTGTTCGCTCATGCTCATCTCCCCGCCAGCTTCTGCAGCCGCTTCGCCAGCTTCCATCCGATGAAAGGGCGCAGGGCGTGAAAGTAGCGGCCGCCGAAAGGCGAAACAGTCGAGCCGCCGCACTCCTCGATGCGCGCTTCGAGTTTGCGCCGCAGATCGTGATGCTGCGGGTAAAGATCATAGACCCCGTGTTGGCACACATTGGCCGCCGCCAACCGCGCGCGCGCATCCTGTCGCCGCGCCAGCAGGTGACCGGTGCCGAGAAGGATCGACTCCGTCATCGACTCGTAAGCCGCACGGCTTTTCTGCCCGCTCAGGGTCCCCGGCGTTCCCGAACGGTAGTAAAGCACCGCTTCCGGACAGAACAGCACCTCCTTCGCCGCACAGAGCACGCGCGAAAAGAACTCGAAGTCGTCGATCAGCGTGAGCCCTTCGTTCCATGGACCGGATTTTTCCAGCAACCCGCGCGGAATGAGAAACATCCCCGCCTGCATCATGCCCCGGCAGTCGATGCAGGCTTCCACCAACCATTCGGTAGACTCCATGTCTTTCCAATTTGGCTCGGGATTGGGACGGAAGGTGCTCAGATCGTCGTTGTAGAACCGTCCCCATTTTGCTGAAGCAATCGCGTCATTGCGATCCGCCAATCTTCCGACCTGGGCTGCGATGCACTCTCTCGAAAGCCTGTCGTCTGCATCGAGAAACTTGATCAATTCGCCTTCCGCGTGCCGCAGCGCCAGATTTCTTGCTTTGCTAGCGCTTCCGCATCTTTCATCGATCACTTTAACCCCTCTCTGGCGGTATTGCTGCAAAATGGCAGCACTTCCGTCAGTCGACCCGTCATCGACGACAATCGTTTCGACATGCGGATAACTCTGGCCGAGGACAGAATCCAAGGCTTGGGCCAAATGACGTTCCGAGTTTCGACACGGAATGCAGACAGAGACACTCGGGCTGTTCATTGCTCAGGCAGTAGAGACAAAGCGTTTCCAGTTGTGCCGAAAATACCACGGCTTGGAACCAGCGACATAGTGGTGCATCACGGCTTTGCACTCGAGCGCTTCGGGCAGAACGGGAAGCGTAATGTAGTCATCCGATGGAAGCACGGCGCAGTCCTGCCCGGCCACGTGCAATGCAACGAGTGCCTGCTCTTGATAGTAATGCGTTCCCGCGCGCTCGATCAGCGTCCGGCACCAGTATTCCATCTTGTCCCAATCAATCGCGTCACTCCGGTGACCGGAGAGCCCGGTATTGATCAGCGGCC
The DNA here is from genome assembly GCA_044371145.1 of Chthoniobacterales bacterium. Classification (GTDB taxonomy): domain Bacteria; phylum Verrucomicrobiota; class Verrucomicrobiia; order Chthoniobacterales; family JACTMZ01; genus JACTMZ01. The sequence goes on from JBILUI010000024.1 coordinate 17,472, forward strand.
GCACCTTGGCCCCAGCCAATTCCTCCAGCAGCTCGAGCGGATAGCCGTAGGCATACTCCGCGTCCACGCTCGTCAGCGGTTGGGAAGGGTCGTCCCACCAATCAAGCAGGAAATCCGGCCGCTGGAAAAAAAGCAGGTCCGCGTCCATGAAAAGATTCCACCCCCTCCCGCCGGCATGCACATCGAGGATTTTTTTCATCAACGGCAATTCCCGCCGCCGTCTCCGCAGCGTCGGATACCGCGACTCCGGCAGCAGCCGGTTGAGCTTGTCCTCGGCCTCAGCGATCCATTCGATCCGCGTTCCGGGAAAGATGTGCTGCAATTGCTCCGCCTGCTCGCGCCTTAGCGAACCGTCATCATGAACCACCGCCCGCACCTCCCGACCGGATGCCTTCGCCAAACTCCAAAGACAAAACGCCGTCTGATACCAAAACTTGTTTCCCGTCAGCACATGCACTTCGATCGGCCGATCGGAGGTCGGATGTCGGATATCGGATGTCTGAACTCTGGTCTCTGAGTTCTGAATTACTCGCTCCGACGCACTCGCCACTCGCCACTTGTCACCCGCCACCGGAGCAGTCAGCTCTTCATCTGTGCCGCATGCCGTATACCGTATGCCGTCTGCCCTCTGGCCTTCTGCCGTATGCCTATTGCCTATCGCCTGAAGCCGCCACGCGGCTGCCTCCATCTCCCCTCTCCCCCTCTCCGTCTTCCACTGTTCAATCGGACCTCCCTCTTTGATCATCTGCTTCCACGCGCCCAAGGGGCGGTAGAAAAGCAAGTAAGCCAAACGTCCGAGGGTCATATAATCAGGCGAGAGGCTCTAGGCACTAGGCGAGAGGACAGCAATAAGCGCGAGCTTTCATCACCGCGGCATACACATCCACAGCCAAAGCATTCGCCAGCTGCCAAACCTTCGAATCCCTAAACCCCTTCTTCCCCATATTTGTTTTTTGTTCCGCCTAAAGCCTAGCGCCTATGGCCTCTCTCCGACCCGTAAGCGCTGCGCGCTGGAGGGCCTGCCTCTCGCCTAGTTACCTATCGCCTATTGCCTGTTCCCCCATCGCCCCCAAGCGGCAGTAGTCATCTGCTCGCGACGTAATTCTGCAAAAGATGCTCAGTGGGTTCGTTTCGCTTCAGCTGGTGCAAGGTGAACCCCGCCTCCCGAAGAATGTCAGCCACGGGATCGGCATTGCTTCGATTTTCCAAGCCGGGCGCACCTTCGAACACGACGGCGCGCAGCGAAGGCTCGAGCAGACAACTTCCGAAGCCTTGGAGCACCTCGAATTCGGCGCCCTCCACATCGAGCTTCACGGCGGTCGGTGCGGGGTAAACTCGGTTTCGGATCAACTCGTCGGCCCGACGGCACTCGACCGGCACCGCCCTCCACTTGTCTGCATGCGGCGTCTTCAGGGAGGCGAGCCCTGAAGGGTTGCCCTCCGGAATGTAAAGATTCCTCGCGCCGGACACATTGGAAAGCGCCTCCTCCGCGATGCCGATTTGCACTTCATTCAAAGCCGCGTTGGCTTCGATTCTGGAGCGCAGCAGTTGCACTGGCTCGAACGCCACGACCGTGGACAAGGGCCGCTTCAACTTGGCCGTGACCGCATGAAGACCCATGTTGGAGCCAATATCCCAAAGAACTCCCTCTTCGCCGAGGTGGGCATTGAGGGCCTCGAAAACCTCTGACTCGTAGAAGCCGTAGCTGATGAGAAACTTTTCGACGTAACCCGTCGGCAGGATCTCAAATAGTGCTCCATGCAGGCTTCGGACACGGATGTAGGGGCTTCCCGTAAGCCTTGCCCATAAACGGTGCAGGGGAAAGAAGCCCCGCAGCCCGCTGCGACGATACGCCAGCAGTAAAATGTCGCTCGATCTGAGTTTACCCACGAGCAGAGCCTTGTTCGTTGCTGTTAAGCGCGCTTTTCCAACCAGTGGAGAAAAGAAGCATCGAGGATCTATCGACATAGTGGTGGGCGACTTGTCCCGGTTTTGCGGCCTGAGCCTTCGAGGGATGTACGAGATAATCATCCGCATCCAGAGGTTCGGCACCTGCCTTGCCCATGACGAAAGCAAGCAGCGCCTGTTCGAGGTAATAAGAAAATCCGTGGCGCGCCAGAAGAGTCCGTGATGCATGTTCCAACTCGGCCCAATCGAGCGAGCCGCTTGCCAAGTGCAGCAACCCGACGTTGACCTTCGGATGAACCGGCCGACCCGCCAGTTCTTCCAGTGTTGAAGCAGGACACCCGTAGCTCGTCTGGCAGTCGATCATGTGGCATGGGCGCCTCTCATCGATGCAACGCAGTAATTGCTCCGGCCGTCGGAAGAAAAACACGTCCGCATCCATCACAGTCTTCCACCCCGGTTCGTAAATGTGCAGATCGGTCAATTTTCGCAAATGGATGTAAGCGAGCCGGATCTTGCGGAGAAACGGATACTTGGCAGTGGGCAATCTCTCGTCCAACGCAGCCACACTCTCCTCCGGGGCGACCAGCCTCACCGAGGGGAAGAGCCGCCTGAAAAGTTCCCGGTCCGCTGCCTGCAACGAACCATCATCATGGAGCACCGGCGCAAGCTCCCGTCCCGAGGTCCGCGCCAATGAATACAGCGCAACCGAGGTGAGCGCGGCATGCCGGTGCCCCGTAAGCATGCGGACATCCAACGGTGGAAGATCTTTTTGTACAACATCCGGAGCAGACAGTCCGTGCACAGCTCGGTCCATCTTGGACTTTCCCCTCCACGAGGCGAGGTGCAGTCCGAGCCCCTCGCGCAGCACCATCTTCGGATAGTGCCATCCCCAAAAGACGATCTTCCCCGGAGTAATCCCGGCCTTGCGCGGCTTGGTCACCGGAATACAAGCCTCCGCCCGCGCCAAATCCTCCGCCGTCAACTCAATGCTCATTGTCGGTCCATCCGTGTTTCGGCCTCTGCCCTCGTCCGTCTACCTTTCTCACCACTGAAAAACTGTTCTACCGAAGCACCGCATGTTCGCTGCCACCTGACCTCCGATCTCAAGGCGCCTGTCCCTCTCCGCCATACGAAATCAGCCATCAGGTCTCCGCTTCATGCCTCACGCTGTATGCCTTATGCCGTATGCTTTACGCCTCCCTCGCCTCCAACAAATACGGCCCACCCAACCCGCAATCATTCCACCCAATCTCTTTTGCTGTCGGCTGCCGATAATCCCACAATCTGTAACCGAGCGGCTCAACGACGCCCCTTATCGCCTCGACCTCCTGCGGACTGTGCATCGCGGCAATGATGGCCGGCTTTGCAAGCCGGATAGACTCGCCAGCACCAACAAGCACCTCCCCACCATGGCCCTCGA
>JBILUI010000134.1:0-5913 GCA_044371145.1 Chthoniobacterales bacterium
GCGTCGGCCTGAGTGACGAGTTCGGCAGGTTCTTCCTTCACGGCGAGCCCGCCGAACTTGGAGCAAAGATACTTGGCCGAAGGACTATTGGGCCGGGTTTGCCCGAAAGCATGAGTCACGCCGCGGACGCGCAGGGCGTCGAGGGTCGCGCCGATGAGCGCGCCACCAATTCCGCGGTTGCGGTATTCGATGAGCACGCATGGTCCGCTGATCAAGTGCACGCCGCCCTCCTCGGGTTCGCAATCGAAAACGGAGGCGCCGATCACGCGGTTCCCGTGTTGGACGAAGAGGCATGTCGGCTCCTTGGCGAGAGTTTTCATGACCAAGGGCAGCACCGTTCCTTTGATGTGCAGCGCGCAACCGCTCCACTCCGGATCGAGGTTGTAGCTCGATTGCACGATGGCCACAGCCTCGTCGGCTTCCTGATCTCCCGCGGTGCGAAGGACAAAAGGAGCGGCAATTTCGCCCGCGTCGGCAGGAAGGTCCTTGAGCGCCCAAGCAAAACGAGTCAAGGCGACTGGTCTGGTCTCGATGGCCATCGGCTTGTCGAATCTATCAGGAATCCGAACCGCGGCTGTCATCGCGGCTGACCCACCACACTGTCCCGAACAAAGCTGCCACAAAAATTGCCAGAGATCCGAAACTCAACATACTTGGCGCAGCATAGGATCTGCGCCTGCCCAGTCAACGTCATTCACCGTCCGCGGCGAAAAAGTCCCGCATGACTTGGAGGTAAACTGCCTCCTTCATGGGAGGAACCAATTCGTAGGGGAATTGGTCGACGTCGACCCATCGAGCCTCAGTAAATTCTCCGCAGCCGCGGCCCGGTTGCACGGCACCCTCGGCACCCTCCTTCAGACGGCAGAGAAAATAGGTCTGCTCTTGTCCATGGAAGCCACGGCGGTCGGGGCCGTTCGGAAAATCGTAGCGGTAAGGACCTTTGAACTCGGCAAGCTCGTAGGCCGAGGGCGGGAGTGCGATTTCTTCTGCGACCTCCCTTTGCAGGGCCTCAGCCGGATCCTCACCTTTGTCCAAGCCGCCTTGGGGAAATTGCCAGCTTTCCGGATAGTCCGATCGGCGGCAAATCAGCACGCGGCCGTCGGGGCGACGGATGATGGCCGCGACATTGGGGCGGTATTTCCTCTTCATCCCGGATCATGCTGCGCCGCGGCGGGTGCCGGGGCAAGCGAGCGGTGAATTGCCAAAAAATCTCGGCACGATAATCTGCGCGCGTTTTCCATGTCTTCCGACCCTGACACCGTCAAACCCCGGCATGAATGCGGTGTCTTCGGCGTCTTCGGACATGAAAACGCCGCGCTGCTTTCTTATTACGGTCTCTTCGCGCTGCAGCACCGCGGCCAGGAGAGTGCGGGCATCGTGACGAGCGAGGGGCCGGGGCATCCGTTCCACGTTCACCGAGCCATGGGGCTCGTTTCGCAGGTCTTCGATTCCGCCTCGCTCGGAAGGCTGAAAGGCGATCGCGCCATCGGCCACGTGCGTTATTCAACAACCGGTTCGAGCACGCTGGCCAACGCGCAGCCGCTGGTCGCCGACACGGTGCGCGGTCCGTTGGCCATCGCGCACAACGGCAACTTGGTCAACGCGGCGCATTTGCGCGCCGAGTTGGAGAATGCCGGGTCTCTTTTTCAGACCACGGCGGACAGCGAGATCATCCTTCATCTTCTCGCGCGTCAGGCCGCGGCTGGCGAACCTCTCGCCGCCCTGCGCGCGTTGCAGGGCGCTTTCAGTCTCGTCATGCTCACTCCCGAGGCGCTGGTCGGCGTGCGCGATCCGCACGGGTTCCGTCCGCTTGTCCTCGGCCGCCTCGGCGACGCGCACGTGCTCGCCTCGGAAACGAGCGCGCTGGATCTCATCGGAGCGAAGCTTGAGCGCGAGATCGCGCCCGGCGAGGTCGTGATCATCGACGCGAAAGGTGTGCGTTCGCTCCGTCCCTTCGCACCGGCGCGTCCGGCATTCTGCATCTTCGAACTCGTTTATTTCGCGCGGCCCGACAGCAACCTCGGCGGAGGCAACGTCGCCGAGATGCGCGTCGAGATGGGGCGCCGCCTCGCGCGCACGCAACCGGTCGATGCGGACATCGTCGTGCCCGTGCCCGATTCGGGGAACTACGCCGCGCAGGGCTACTCCGAGGCGAGCGGCATCCCGCTCGGCCACGCTTTCGTGCGCAACCACTACATCGGGCGCACATTCCTCCAGCCTTCGCAGATGATCCGCGACTTCGACGTGCGGGTGAAACTCAACCTCATCGCCGATGCGGTGCGCGGCAAACGCGTTGTCGTGGTGGACGACTCCATCGTGCGCGGCACCACCGCTCGCGCCCGCGTGGTCAATTTGCGCGAAAGCGGCGCGACCGAGGTCCATCTGCGCATCAGTTGCCCCGCCCACCGTTTTCCCTGCCACTACGGCATCGACTTTCCCGATCCGCGGGAATTGCTGGCCAACCGCATGACCACGGAGGAAATCGTCGAATTTCTCGGCGTGGACAGTCTGGCTTACCTTTCGCTCGGGGACATGATCGCCTCGACTGGTTGGCCGGCGTCTTCCTTTTGCACCGCCTGCTATACGGGAGATTATCCGATTCCCGTCGGCGACTTCTCCGGCAAGGACATCATGGAAAACGGCCGCGCGCGCTCCGGATTCTTCACTCCCGGGGCGCCCGGGCTCTTCGACAACCTGCCGGTATGAAAAAGAAACGGTCAGCTTACGCCAAAGCGGGTGTCGATATCGGCTTGGGCAACGCGCTCAAGGACACGTTGCCGGCGCTGGTGCGCGCGACGCACGGCCCGCGCGTCCTCGGGGGCATCGGCGCGTTCGGCGGACTTTTCCGCGCGAGTTTTCCCGGGATGAAGGATCCGGTGTTGGTCGCGAGCATGGACGGCGTGGGCACGAAGTTGAACATCGCCGTGCTGGCCGGGAGGCACGAAACGGTGGGCGAAGATTTGGTCAACCATTGCGTCAACGACATCGCGGTGATGGGTGCGCGCCCGCTTTTCTTTTTGGACTACATCGGGGCGGGCAAACTCGATCGGCGCGTGTTCACCGCTCTCGTGGCCGGCCTGGCGCGCGCCTGCCGCCGCGCCGGTTGCGCGCTGCTCGGCGGCGAAACCGCGCAGATGCCCGGACTTTACCGCGGTCAGGACTACGATCTGGTCGGTTGCATCGTCGGCGTGGTCGATCGTGCGCACATCCTCGACGGCTCGCGCGTGCGCGCGGGCGACAAATTGATCGCTCTTCCCTCCAACGGGCTCCACACCAACGGCTACACCTTGGCGCGCCGCGTTCTGCTCGGAAAAATGAAATTGCGCGTGAGCGACCGTCTTCCAGGTTCGCGCCGCACGGTCGCCTCGGAACTTCTCCGCGTGCACCGCAACTACGAACCCGCGCTGCGCTCGCTGCCCGCGGGCCTCGTGCGTGCCGCCGCGCACATTACCGGCGGCGGCCTCCCGGATAATTTGCCGCGCGCATTGCCCGCGGGACTCGGCGCGGTCATCGAGCGCAAAAAGTTGCGCGTGCCGCACATCTTCCGCCTCATCGCAGAAAAAGGGTGTGTGGCCGAAGAGGAGATGTTCCGCGTCTTCAACATGGGCACCGGCATGGTGCTGGTGGTCCCGGCCAAGGATGCGGCCCAGGCCGCGAAAAAACTCGGCGGCCGCATCATCGGCGAGGTGGCCAAGGGACCCCGCAGGGTGCAATTTGTCTAACGGGCATGGCGGCATTCTGGAAAAAAGGCGTGGGTATGGGCGTGGGAGCGGGGCTCCTCGGTGCCGCCGTTGTCGCCTTGCGCTTGCGTACGCGCCCCGCGCCGCAGCCCTCCCTCCCCGATGTCATTTCGCCGGCCGTCTTCGCGCGCCGCGTGCAGCGGACCACCCGCGGGCAGATCGTCTACCACGCGAGCGGCGAGGGAGAACCGATGGTTTTTCTCCACGACTTTTTCCCCGGCGCGGCATCCTACGAATGGTCGAAGGTTTACCCGGAATTCGCCGGGACGCATCGCGTGCTCGCGCCGGATTGGATCGGCTTCGGCGAGAGCGAACGTCCCGACCGCGCGCTGCGCGCCGAGGATTACGCGCAGAGCTTGCAGGAATTTGTCCGCGCGACCTGCGGCGGACGCCGTCCCGTGCTCGTCGGTTCGGGCATCGGCGCGGCGCTGGCCTGCCTCGCTTCCGCGCAGCATCCCGAGCTCGCCTCGCGTTTGTTTCTTTTTCATCCGGCGGGCACCGCCGACTGGCTCGCGCCGTGGGTTCCCGCGCCGCTGCGGGCCACGGCTTGGTCGGCGCGCGGACGCCGCTGGATTTACGAGCGATACATGGCGAAACCGGCGTGTATCGAACGCTGGTTGGCCAAGCGTCGGAGCGCGGGCGACCCGATCGATCTCGCCGAGGCGGTTTCGGTCTACGCATCCTTCGCCCGGCAATACGGGGCCGAATGGGCCGTGGCGCGCATCATGTCCGGCCGGTTTCGCTTGGGCCCGATGCCCGAGACGGAACGACTTTGTGTTCCGACCATTGTCTGGTGGCCTGTCCGCGCGGGCGATGCCCCGGCCGGTCTGGCCGGACGCCCTCCCGTGCGCCTCGACTGGTTGGAGGAGGCCGGGCCGCTGGCGCCCCTCGACCGGGGAAACGAGCTTTCGGCGCGGCTGCGAACAGAGTTATTCGAGCCCGTCCGGCTGGCCGCGGGTTGAGTGGAGATTGACATCGCGCCTGCGGGTCGGGCATTCTGTCTTGCCGCTCTAATTCTTTCCGACCATGTCACAAACCGAAGTCATTCTGACCACTCTCGTGCCCGGCTTGGGAGCCGAGGCAGATATCGTTAAAGTCCGCCGCGGACACGCCCGCAACTTTCTCATTCCTCGCGGGATGGCCCATGAAGTCACTCCCGGCGCTTTGCGCATGACCAATTCGCTCAAGGCGCGCCGCGCCGAGCGCGAAGCGCGCGAATTGAACGAAGCCGAAGAACTCGGCCGCCGTCTTTCCAAAGCAAAACTCTCCTTCGTTCTCGAAACCGGCGAAAGCGGCAAGTCGTTCGGCGCCGTCACGGCCAAAGACATCGCAGAGAAACTCAAAGCCGAGACCGGCCACGAAGTTGACCGCCACCGTATTTCCCTCGAGCGCCCGCTCAAGGAGTCGGGGGATTTCACTGTCGACCTCCGCCTCCATCCCGAGGTCCACGCCAAACTCAAGGTTTCGGTCACGGCGAAGACGTCCTCCGTCCCCGCCGGGGAAGAGGATGACGAAGAGGGCAGAAAGCCCCGCGCCCGCCGCGCTCCCAAGAAGGAAGCGGACGAATCCTCCGACGCCTGAGACATTTTCGGTCTCGGCGTTTGACCGCGCTGCCTCCACGGGCGCACAATCTTACTTCCAGCGCGTGGAAGCGTCCGCGTGCCGTCCCGAATCTCCATGATACCCCCCGTTGATCTCACCGGCGCCGCCGCCCGACGCACGTCGACGCCGCGTCGCAACGGGAACGGCGCGCCGAAGTCCGCCGCGGCTTCCACCGATCCGCATCGTCCGTTGCCGCAGGCCATCGATGCGGAGAAAGGTTTGCTCGGATCGATCCTGCTCTCGCCGCGCGAAGTGCTCAACGATTGCGCCGACCAGATCGGCGAGGATGCTTTCTATTCGCCGGCCCACGGAACCATTTTTCGCGTGCTGCTCGAAATGTGGAATGCCAACCACGAGGTTGATGTCATCACGCTGACCAACCGTCTACGCGATCTCGGGCAACTCGATACGGTCGGCGGACCCGGGGCCGTGACCGAGCTTTACGGTTACGTTCCGACCGCGGCCAATGCGCCGCACTATCTCGAAATCGTCCGCGAGAAATCGCTCCTGCGCAAAATGATTGCGGCCTGCACCACCTCTGCCGCGCGCTGCTACGAGGAGCAGGCCGACG
>JBILUI010000025.1:0-20401 GCA_044371145.1 Chthoniobacterales bacterium
TCAAGGCCGCGCCTTGAACCATTCTACGGGCAAGCGCTCGGCCTTGGCGCCGGGCATGCGGATAAGGGCCAACGATTGACGGCTCTTGGCCAGCAAGGTGCCTTCCTCACCGCGGATCACCTCGAATTCGACCCAAAACCGCACGCGGCCGACTTCGCTCACGCCACCGCGCACGATAATGCGGTCGCCAAATTTGCCTGGCGACAGATAATCGATCTCCGAGCGAAGGACGACCGGATACAATCCTTCCGACGCCATTTCGGCCAGACGCATGCCCATTTGCCCGGCCATGATGGTGCGCGCCGTCTCGATAAAACGCAGGTAGGCGAGGTTGTGGATCACTCCGCCGCAGTCCGTGTCGAAGAACATGACGGGCACCTCATATTCGATGCGCGGCAGGGCGGAAGTTTCCATGGCGCGAGTTTGCCCGCCGGCTCCGGTTCCGGCCAAAGCAAAATTCTCGAGAATTCCATTTGCACACGGGGGCATATGGCCCTATTAGCGCGCTCGCGAAAATGAACGATTGGGACGTTTCCTCTGCTCTCGCGCTCTACAATGTCGAGCGTTGGGGTGCCCCGTATTTCACAGTCAACGGCAAAGGACACGTTGCGGTGCGTCCGAGCGGCGAGCCGTCGCGCGAGATCGACATGATGGAACTCGTGCACGAGGCGCGCGAGCGTGGCCTCGCCTTTCCGCTTACACTTCGCTTCCAAGATTTGCTGCGCCACCGCGTGCAGACAATCAACCGCGCCTTCGCCGAAGCGATCGCCGAATCGGGATACAAAAACGTCTACCGCGGTGTTTTTCCGATCAAGGTCAACCAGCTCCGCGAAGTCGTCGAGGAAGTGGTCGAGGCCGGCGCGGAATTTCATTTCGGGCTCGAGGCCGGCAGCAAACCCGAATTGCTCGCCGCTCTTTCCATGCACGACGATCCGGAAAGCCTCATCATTTGCAACGGCTACAAAGACGCCGACTACGTGCGCAACGCCATGCTCGGTCGCAAGCTGGGCAAGCACCTCGTCATGGTGGTGGAAAAAATCGAGGAACTCACCCAGATCCTCGCGGTGGCCAAGCAGATGGACGTCGAGCCGTGGATCGGCGTGCGCGTGCGCCTCGCCACCAAGGGCGCGGGCAAGTGGGCGACGAGCGGCGGCGAGGATGCCAAGTTCGGGCTTTCAACCGCGGAACTGGTCGAAGCCAGCGAACTGCTTCGACGGGAAGGCAAGGCTCACTGCCTCAAACTCGTCCATTTCCACGTCGGCTCGCAGATCCCCGACATCGGCACGATCAAACGCGCCGTGCGCGAGGCCGCGCGCTTCTACGCCAAGTTGCAGAAACTCGGACACGACCTCGGCTACCTCGACGTCGGCGGCGGACTCGGCATCGACTACGACGGTTCGCGCACCACGTTCGACAGCTCGGTCAATTACTCGCTGCACGAATACACCCGCGACGTCGTCGCCGCCGTGCAGGAAGTTTGCGACGAGGAGAAGGTGGCGCATCCGGTGCTGGTCAGCGAAAGCGGACGCGCCATCGCCGCGCACCATTCCGTGCTCGTTGTCGAGGCCTTCGGTGCGATCGAGAAAGTTTCGCGCGGACCCGAAGTCGTGGCGGCCGAGAGCGATCCTGCCGTGGTGCGCGACATCATCGCCATCTACCAATCCCTCGGAAGCAAACACCGTCTCGAGAGTCTGCACGACGCGCAGGAAATCCGGGAAAAGGCCGACTCGATGTTTTCGCTCGGGCTTCTCGATCTTCCCGCCAAGGCCAAGGTCGAAACCGTCTACTGGCGCATCGCCGCCAGGGTGGTGGAACTTTTCCGCGGCGTCCGCTACGTGCCCGAGGAAGTCAAAGACTTGGAAATTTCGCTCGGCGATCAGGTCATGTGCAACTTCTCGGTTTTCCAGTCGTTGCTCGACCACTGGGCGCTCGGGCAGCTCTTTCCAGTCATGCCCCTGCACCGCCTCAAGGAAGCCCCGGAGCGCCAAGCCACGTTGGTTGATATCACCTGCGACTCGGACGGCAAAGTGGCCCGCTTCATCGATCTCCAAGATGTGAAACCGACCCTGCCCGTGCATCGTGCGGAGGAAGGAAAACCCTACTACCTCGGATTTTTCCTCGCCGGTGCCTACCAGGACATCATGGGCGACATGCACAACCTCTTCGGCCGCGTCAACGAGATGCACATCTTTTTGGATGAAGACGAAGAGAGCGGCTACTACATCGAGGAAATCATCGGCGGCAACACGATCGGCAACGTCCTCGCGCTGACCCAATGGGAAAAGAGCGAACTGACCCGCCGCATGAAGGTGCAAGTTGATACCGCGATCAAAGCCGACCGCCTCAAACCCAACGAAGGCATGCGCCTGCTCGACTCGTACGAAAAAGCCCTCGAAGGCTACACCTACCTGAATTGTTTCGGCGCTAACGGCTCGAACGGAACCAGCTGAACGGCACCGCGCCGTGCGAGAGCAGCCAGTCGTTGAACTGGCGCAAGGATCCGCGGTGCGCGGCAAAAAGCGCCATCACTTTTTCGCGTCCGAGCAGATAGCTCATCGGCACGGTCGGCGCGGCCGTATACCAATTCACATCGGCCGCCGCGCGGGCTTTGGTGAAGCCGACATTGTCCATCATGTGTTTGGTCGCCTGTGCATGTGACATCCCGCCGGTGTGCAGACCGATGTCGACGAGGATGCGGTTGGCCCGCCAGAGCGCGTCGTGCAATTGGATGAGCTGCGCGTGCGGCGCGCGGTAGATTTTCTTTTCGATGCAGAGTTTTTCGCACCACAGAGTCCATCCCTCGTAAAAAATGGCGTGTGAGAACATGCGGCGCAGGTGGCTCGGATGACGGTTCTGCACGATGAATTGCAGGTGGTGTCCGGGATAAGCCTCGTGCGCGGATGTCAGCTCCAATCCGAAATGCTGTGCGATCTCGGCGCGGCGCGCGGACTCGTTCTTCGCGTGCTTCGACAAATTGTTCACCCAGAAAATGCCGGTCTGGTCGGGGTCGAAAGCCCCGGGTGAGCTGTAGGCCGCGGTGGGGAATTGCTCGCGCAGGAAATCCGGGACCTGGATAACTTTCAATTTTTCCCCGCGCGGTAGACTGACAACGCCCGCGCTGCCCAGCTGCTTTTTGATCTGCGCGGTGACATTGCGGTATTCGGTAAGAAGATCCCCGGCCGCGGGACGCCAATCGTTGCGGAGCTTTTCGAGAATTTCATGCGCCGGCCGCCGTCCGAACTTCCGTGCTTCTGCATTGAGCTCGTGCGTCGTGCGTTCGACCAACCGCAGGCCTTCGTTCCAAAGTTCGCGCGCGGAGGCATCGGTGCCCATGCGCTCGCGCAGGAGAAACTCGAAATTTTCCCGGCCGACCGCGAAAGCATTCGTGGACCCGGTGCGGATTTTCTCCAATCTCCGTGCGTAATCCCGGAAAGCGTTGGCCGCGCGGGTAAAAGCGCTTTGCGCGGAGGCCTCGGAACGGCAAAGGGGGACGATCTGCTTTGCTGTTTCTTCCATGAACGTTGCCGCATGGCGGCTGGAGCGTGTGGCCAGATCAGTCCAGAGCGGCACCGGCTGTCGCAGGCAAGCGTAACCCTCGTCGAGATAGCGCGGGATTTGTCTGGCGAGTGACACGATGTCATCCGCCACTTCGCGCAAATCGTCCGCGTGCCGGACAAGCAGGTGAAACACCGCATTTGCCGCCGCGCCGCTGTGTGTTTGCGGATCGAGCTGCCAGCGCGGATGCGTCACGCCGTGGAATAGCGTCGTGCGCAGGTAAGCGAGAAAAGCGCGCCGGTCGGTCCAGTCGTCGCCGTTGCCCTCGGGCAACGCTTCGATACGCTCCAGCATGTTCGCCGCGAGCGCGGCGTGCTTCCGGTGATCCTCGGGACGGTTTCGTCCGAGTTGTCCGCGGTATTCTTTCAGACCCAATCCGGCCGCCTCGGCCGGAAAGAGTTCCCATGTCTTGCCGAAAAATTCGCCCGCTGCGCGGTGCAACTGCGGCGCGCGGCTGCGCGGGGGCGGACGAAACAGCGCGGGCATGCGAACCCGCTAGTCTGATTTGATGATCTGCCCCGAGTCGTCGACCCGCGCCGACATCGCATCATTGATCTCGATGGCCAGATCACGCATGCGCTTCACGTCTTGCTCGGTTGGCGGACTGTCGCCGGATTCGGCGGCGATGGCGCGGATGGTTTGCAGGCGAGAAGTGATCGCCGTGCAGAGTTCCGTGTTTTTCAGACGTGGATTCAGCGTGGAGAGGCGGTCGAGGTAATAGTCCATCACGTCCAGCCGCTTGAGGCCGGCGGCGCGCTGCGGGGTGTAGTTGTCTGCCGTGACGACGCAACCGACTTCGAATCCGCGCAGCCACCCGCCGAGGCTGACCATGTGGGCCATTTCCTCGTCGCGCAGTTCGATCATGGCGTCCTCGACGTCTTCCTGTGTCTTGATCAACTCGAGTTTCAGCTCCGCCCAATCGCCGCGCTGTCCGATCTCGAGCAGACTGTTGGCGTGGGTGGAAAGGGTTTGTCCGACGGCGAGGCTCTTTGCCTGCCGCAAAAGTGAGCGGCCGACTTTTTCCACCAGTCCGCGCTGCTCGGCCACCACGGCAAAGAAGCCATCGCAGATCAGCGCGCCGAAATTGAGCGAGGTTTGGAAGCGGTTGTTGTAGGTGCGGTCGAAGTCGGTCTTCTCGATCAGCGAGATGGGCACCGGTTTGAACTGCTCGAGGTCGTTGAACAGCCCTTGGATCGACGGTGTGGTCAGCTCGTTGACGCCGAGCTCCTCGCGCGCGTAATCGTCCAGCTTCGCCTCTTTTTCCACTTCTTGGGGCGACGCCTCCTCTTGGGCGCGGGCGGGGGCGAAAGCGACCACCGCGGCCAAAGCGGTTAGGAGTAGAGGGCGCATGACTGACTTTCAAATTGCCACAAATGCCTGTCTCTGTCCACGGGGCTGATTTCCGTCTGGCGAAAGGGCCGCGTCCGCCGGAAAATCCCCTCATGGGCAAAATTCTGGTGCCGGTCGATTTCAGCGACCCCTCGGGCAAACTTCTTTCCTTGGCCGAGGAAACAGCGCGCTCCCGCGGCGCCTCCTTGCAGCTTCTCCACGTCATCGAACCGGTGGCGGAGACCGCCGGTCTCGAAGTCGACCCGGCCATGGCCCAGCTGCAGTTCGCACAGGACTTCGACGCCGAGAAACGCGTCGAGTCGGAGCGCCTCGCCAAATTATCGGCGGAGATCACGGCGCGCGGCCTGGCCTGCACTTCGGAAGTCCGGTTCGGGCTTCCGGCCGACGAAATTCTCTCCGCGGCGCGGGAAACCGGCGCCGACCTCGTCGTTATGGGCTCGCACGGACACGGCGCGCTCTACCATCTTTTCACCGGCAGCGTGGTGACCGGCGTGCTGCGCCGCATCGACTGTCCGGTGCTCGTCGTGCCGCTGCGGCAGAAAAAATCGTGAAGACCGACTGGTCCGTCTGGCAGCCGACCGAGCGCGCCAATCTTTGCTTCGTCACGCGCGGCGACGAGGTCCTGCTCATCCACAAAAAGCGCGGACTCGGCGCGGGTAAAATCAACGGGCCCGGCGGACGCCTCGAACCGGGCGAGACCGCGACGCAGTCCGCCGTGCGCGAAGTGCAGGAAGAACTCGGCGTGACACCCTTCGATCCGCAGGCGCGCGGCGAATTGCATTTCCAGTTCGCCGACGGCTATGCGCTGCATTGCACCGTGTTTTGGGCCGACGGATGCGAGGGCGAACCGGTCGAGACCGATGAGGCGATTCCGCTCTGGGTGCGGCGCGATGAAATTCCCTTCGACCGCATGTGGGCCGACGACCGTCATTGGTTGCCCGGATTTCTCGAAGGGCGCTGCTTCCGCGGATTTTTCGAGTTCGACGGTGAAACCATGCTCGCTCATCGCCTCGATTGGATCGAACAATTGGCTCTGGCATGACCGCGACGCAAATTCTTCTCGGCCTCGGCATCGGCGTCATCACCGGCGTGCTCGCCGCGCTCTGCGGGGTGGGGGGCGGACTCATCATGGTCCCTGCTTTCGTTTTTCTCATGGCCCTTGACCAAAAATCCGCCGTGGCCACCTCGCTCGCCGTCATCATCTTTGTCTCCCTCGTCGCCACGGCCAAATACCAAGCCGCCTCCCTCGTCAAATGGCAGATCGCCATCCCTGTGGCCATCGGCGCCGCCGCCGCCGCCTGGTTTGCCACCGATTGGCTCAAGCATCTCTCCAACGACACCCTCTCCCGCACCTTCGGAATCTTGATGATCTTGGTAGGGATTCGGATGCTGGTCCTGAAATGACCCCTTGCAGAGGTTTTTCTAAAAAAATATTTCAGTTCATAAAATACTAATGCTCAATTGTTTAAGGATTAGCTTCCACGCCGGGCAAAAATATTTCTATTTTTCCCCTTGCCTTTCCGGCATCTCGCGCTACTTTGCTTACATCTTTAGTAAAGATTGTTCTGGGGGGAACAGCAGCCCTTCTCGCCACTCGGTGAGGAGGGCTGCAACTTTTTAGGGGAAATTTCTTCCGCCTTGTCCAGCCATGCCGACTGCCGCGTCACCGCGAACTGATGCCTCGCGCCCCGCGGTCCTTCGCCGCCTCGGGTGGATTTTCCCGGCTGCGATCATCCTCCTATCCGCGCTCTGGATTGCCCAAGGTCCGCTCCTGCGGCTTGCCGCGCGCCTCGCCCTACCGTCCATGGCCCGTTCGGCCGGTTACGAGCTGGAGTTCGATGTCCTCGAATCGCGTTTTTTCGGACCGTTGCTGCTCGGTAACGTGCGCTTGCGCGACGCGCGCGGCAGCGACTTGCGCGCCTCGCAGGTCGAATTGGCCGTCGCCGCGGTGCGCGAGCTTTTCTCGCATCCGAACCGCATTTTCCGCCGCATCAAAGTGACCGAACTTTCCGGCGGATACCGCCTGGCGGTGACCGCAGAGGCCGGCGGACGCGCGCCTTCCGCGGCGGCGCGGCCGTTCTTCACCCCCGCATGGCCGCTCATCATCGAGGTTGATACCTCCAAAGTTTTTGTCTCCCGCGGCGACCGCCATCTTCTGCTCAAAGACACCCGCGTTCTTCTCACCGAAGAAAGCACCGGCGTCTTCCGCGCCGGCGAAATCGGACTTTGGAGCGGCAGTTGGACCAAAACATTTCCCGGCTTGAGCGGGGTGACCGCTTGGCGCGATGGCGTCGCCTATCTCGCCGATGCCGGACTCGACAGAGATATTGTCGTCGAACTTTTCTCCGCCGTGCTCGGCGGTGCAGATGCTTTCACGCTCAAGGCGCGTGCTTTCGGCGGCAGCATCTACGCGGAATGGACGGCGACCGGCCCGGATACCACCGCGGCGCTCAGTGCTTTCGGCTGCCGACTCGATGGCCTCGGGCGCCTGCTTGATTTGGAATCTCCGCTCAGCGGCAAGTTGGACCTGCTCAAATTCGTTTTCAACGGTGATCTTTCTGCGCCGCTCGAAGCGCAGTCCTCACTGCGTGTCGAAGCAAAGGATTTCGCGTGGAATAAACGCACCTTTGAAGATCTTCGTGTCGGAGCGAGTCTTTCCGGTCGCCGGCTCAAGATCGACGAACTGCAGCTCGCGCAGAAATCGAACCGCGTCACGGCGCGCGGGCTGCTCGATATTCCCGACTCCGACTGGCGCGGCTCCGAACTTTCGCTCGATCTCGATGCGACAGCCAAGGACGTGCGCGCACTGACCGATCTTTTCGGGCGCCCTTGGAAAAAATTGTCTGGCGGTCTCGAGGCGCAGGCCCAAATTACCGGTCGCCTCGGCGAACCGTCCGGGTGGCTCAAAGCACGCGGCTGGGATTTGCGTGTCCCCGGCGTTCCTCCGGGCACGCTTCAAGCAGACATCACCTTTGCCGAAGGCAACGCCAAGATCGCTGTGCTCGAATCGCACAGCGGCCCCAACTTCGTCCGCGCTTCGGGCGAAGTCTCGCTCAAGGAACCGCTCGCTTACCGCGGACGGCTTGAGGCACGCATCCGCGAGGCCTCCCGCTACCTGGAGAATCTCGGCCGCTTTGCTCCCGATTGGGCGCGCCAGGGCGGCGCATTCGTTTTTTGGGATGGCGACGGCACGGCCACCGCGCACTCGGGTGTTGTCTCGCTCGAGTTGTTCGACTTCACCGGCGAACTCAATCCGGTTCCTCTCAACGGCAGCATCGCGGCCAGCTATTCCCCGGGCAATGTCTACGTGAGCCGCCTTTTGCTCGATCGCGGCCCGCTTTCGCTTTCCGCCTCCTGCTACCTCTCGGGCAAAGGCCTCTCCGTGCAGGATATCCAGCTCTTCAACTTGCGCGACCGCCTCCTGCGCGCGGAAGTTTTCCTTCCGGTGTCATATCCCCTTCTCCTCGAAGGAAAGACCTGGTCGCAGACCATGCTGCCCGGCGGCGACATCTACGCCATGGTTCGTTCGGATGACTTGCGGCTCGGTCCGTTGGCCAACCTCTTCGGGCAAAAAGCAACCGCCGAGGGTCGTGTCGATTGGAAACTCGATGCGTCGGGCCCTTGGGAAAATCTGTCCGGCGAATCCGTCCTCGCCATCGACGGATTCCGCGCCGCCTTCGATTCTTTCGCCATTCCGTCATCGCGAGTGGCGGGCAAAGCCGTGCTCGCGTCGCAGCGTCTCGATATTTCCGGCGAACTCGACACGGGCGCGGCGGACCCGGTGAAACTCACCGCCTCGATTCCGCTGCTTGGGCGCAAGGACGACGGCGGATGGCGCGTGCTCGACCGCTCGAAGCCGGCCGGCGCAAAGCTCGAGGTTCCGCCGCTCGATTTGAAAAACTTCGCCGGACCCAAGCCGCTCTCCGGCGAACTGTCCGGATCGGTCTCGCTTTCCGGACAACTCTCCGCGCCCGTGCTCGAAGGCGCGCTCGCTTGGAGCAAGGTCTCGTTCGTTCCGGTCGATGGACTCGATGCGGTGACCGATTTCGCCGGGCGCTACGTTTTCGCCGGTTCAGCCGGAAAGTTCGAAAGTGCCAACGGCAAAATGGGCGAGGGGATATTCACCCTCGAAGGCGGCGCCGATTATTCCGATCTGCTCAAAGTCAAATCGACCGCGAAAATTTCCGGCCGGAAACTGCAACTGCTCGCCACCGATAAATACCGCTGCAACGCCGACCTTGATCTGAGTGTGGAAAAATCAACGGACAAACGCACCGTCACCGGTGACGTCGCCTTGGTCGGCAGCACGGCGAATATCGCCCTCTCCGCATCGCCGTTCCTCATGCCGATGGGCGGTGCGATCGCACCGATCGCACTGACTGCACCGTTCCGTGTCGGTGGATGGTTCGCCGATCACGAAGGCAATATTCGCGTGCACACCGCGGAACCAGTGCAACTTCCAGCGGGCGCGACCGCTTCGCTGGACGTTTTTCTCACCGGTTCTCTTGGCGAATTTGTTCCGGTCGGTCTGGTTGAAGTCACCGGACTGCAAGCCGCCTTGCCATCCGGTCCGATGAATTTTCCCCGCGCCAAGTTCACTCTCACGCGCGAGATGCCTTGGGTTCCTTTCCTCGATGTCTCGGGCCGAGCGCAAGCGGGCGCCTACGAAGCCACCGCGACCGCCTGGGGTCCGCTCGGCGAACATCAACTCCGGCTCGAGTCCGTGCCCGAGCTGTCCCCGGAGCAAATTGCCTTGCTCCTCGGTGCCGGACTCGCCCCAGAGGCGGACGCGCGCGGCAAGGAATTCCAGACGGAACAATCGGAAAAAACGCAGGAACTCCCGCCGCCGCAAATAGGTTTCACCTGGCGTGTGGAGTAGGGCTACGATGGTTGAATGAACATCCAACGCATCATCTATCTCGTGGCCGGAACACTTGTTCTCGCCGGCTTGGCCCTCGGCCACTTTGTCAACCAGTGGTGGTTTCTCCTTCCCGCCTTCGTCGGATTCAATCTCTTCCAGACCGCCTTCACCGGATTCTGTCCGCTCGAAAAGATCCTGATCAAAGCGGGCGTCGGACAAGGCGCCAAGTGCTGCTGACGAAAATCAAAACTGCCCCGTCTGCAACATAACCAGCGTGCAGGCGTGGATATGCGGGATGCCCGCGCGGTCGAGGGCGGCGGCAAGTTCCGGTGATTCCGTCCCCGGGTTAAAGATGACGCGCTTCGGGGCGAAACGAACAATGTCCTGCGTCATGGCCGCTACCCGTTGCGGTCCGACGTAGAGCGTGAGCGTATCGACGGGCTCTTTTATCTCGGCAAGCGACTTCGATGCCGGGAGTCCTTCGATCTCGAAGAGGGCGGGATTGACCGGGATGACGCGGTGGCCGGCTTCGCGCAGACGGCGGACGGCCATGTTCGAGTAGCGTTCCGGATTATTGCTGGCGCCGAGGACGGCGATGGTTTGGGGAGTGTTCATAGTGCTGATACTCGCTTTGGTCATGACGATGGCGCACCGAATTCAGAAAGCATGGCGTCGGCCACCGAATCCGAGATAGGCAGTTTCCATGGGCCACGCAGCAAACCGGTGAGATTTTTTTCTGCGGCAAGACAAGCAGCGCGAGCAAAGTTGTCTATTGCATCCTGCGTGGTTTCCGCCTTGGGTTGTCTCCCCATCGCCTGCCAGAAACGTGCGTTGAACTTTGCTCCTCCGTAGTCGCGGTGTAGGCGGATGATCATGGCCGCCATCAGCTTCCAGCCACCGTCTCTCGACGAACCGGTTCCTGCATTAATTCTCAGTGTATTGTCGAAATTAGAAGAGATATCAGCAACGTAGCCATCCAGGTCCTGGTCGTGGGATTCAGAGACCTCGACCATGAATGGCTGCATTGGCAGTTGTTCATCCCGGAAAACCAGCGTGCGCATGACGGCCGCAAAGGTATTCTTGATGCCGATTCGATCCGGAGACTTGTAACGCATCTGGCCCTCGTAAAAGAAAAAGTTACGGCCGAATTCCCACATGACGAGCGAGCGGATTTGACCATCTCTCTGAAGGTCCTCTAGGTGACCAGCAAAGGAATCTCTCGTCATTTCCACACCAGTGGCCCCAATCATACCGCAACCGGCTCCGCATGTTTCCGGAACCTCGGCGATCGTGGTCTTGTTGTTCATTGCGTAGTAAGTGTTCGGCTTGCGTCCCGTGACTCGTGCGAAGTAATCAAAGGTCTTGTCGAATATGTCGACAAGACGGCCGATCAGCTCGGGGTCGTGCTCTCGGGCTTCGGTGAGCAGCACGATGTTTCTTCCTTCCCAAGGATAGAGACGGTGCGTGTTGCGTTTGAAGTCCCGGTATTCGACGCACCCGTCTGTTGCCTCAAGCTTGGCGGAGTTTTCGTTGTTTGAGCCCTCGTAGTTTATGCGGACACGATAAACGCCCGGAGGAAGCATCGCGGAACAACCGAAAGCGTTGCGGCGTTTTCCGCCCCAGCCGTTGTCAATGAATTCGTCCACGGAATCGCCGAACTCGCCGTCATCATTCGCATCGACCCACATGCGACTGCCGCCGTCGGTCTTTAATGTCAGGCGTCCCGGGCCATCCAGTTCGACCCATCCGTCCCATTGCACCGTGAAGTCTTTCCACCGCGACCTTTCGCCGCCGCTGATGCGCATTTTTCTTCGGCTGCCCCAGCCGCGTGGTTCGAAACTGATGCCTTCGTCGACTCGGGAGACCCCTTCGCCTACAAGTTTCAAATCCTTCCCGGAATGGTTGCTCAGTTTTCCATCAAAGTAGGTCCCTTCCAGTCCGGGTGTTTTTTTCTCGCGATCGACCCAAAGTCTTAACTGCAGCGTGCGGTTCTCTTTTCCTTGTTCGGGTGATGTCAAAAGCCCTTTGAGCTTGTCGCTCGCCTCCTTGATCCCGGTCACTGCTGAAACTAGGGAATCCGCGATTTGCGTGGCCTTGGGTGAAGGGGTATTTTTTGGCTCTTCGGGTCGGTCTACAGTTTCGGTGTCACTTTCAGCGCTGAGCAAGTGAAGTTGATCTTTGGCGATCCAAAGAGGTTCGGCGTTGCCGAACCTAACGAGAGCCCTGCCATCGCGTGTTTCCACCACGCTCACCATCACGCCAGCCTGCACACGTGCTTGGCCGATCGGTTTTCCCTCCTTGTTGAGGGCAAACGTTGCTGCCTGCTTAAGGAGTGCAGTTTGCTCTGCTTGAGCAGCGGCTACTAAGGCTAGAGAGGCTCCGGCAAGCAGGAACGTCCGCGCAGACATACCGTATTCCTGTTAATCATTTTGGTGCCACGAGCCAAATCTAAAACTGGTCGCAAAGACAGATTGGGCTACATCACTCTTCAACTCAGACGGCTCGCCCGAACTCTGTTACGAATTCAGGCTGCGTCGTGCATCATGGCTTTCATCTTTGTCTCGACGTCCTCAGCCACGGCCGCGAGGGCGGGGGAATTGGAAAGAGCGGAGAGCAACTTCGTTGGCAGTGCGGTGGCGATCTTGGTTTTGCCGCCTTCTTCGTAGACCGAGATGCGGCAGGGTAGCGCAATGTTCATGCCCATGTCTTCGGCCAGAACCTTCGAGGCCTGCTGCGGATTGCACACTTCGAGGATGTGGCAAGCGTGTTCGAGCGGAAAACCTTTCGAGGTGAGTGTCTCTTTCAGATCGTAAGCGTGGAGCACGCCGAAGCCGTGCTTGGCCACGGCGGCACGGAGATCTTCAACGGCGACCGCGGGAGTTTTGTTGGTTTCGACGACGTAACGCATGGATGGTTCCTCAGGTGAAGATGATCTGTCCGCCGCCGGCCAATTCGTAGAATTCGCCGACCGTGAGGACTTTTTCCACCTGCGGACAGAAGTCTTCCTTCGTTAGATGGAACATGTCGACCGTCGCCTTGCAGGCATACAATTTCCCGCCGGCGTCGTGGATCATTTCGATGAACTCGGGGATTGGCGGGATGTCGAGCGCCTCCATTTCCTTGTTCATCATGTGCGTGGCGAAAGCCGACATGCCGGGGATGGCGCCGAGGATGGTGGGAAGCGGGAAGCCTTTGGCATCGGGCACGCGCATGGCGGGGTTGCCGACCGTGGCGATTTTGATGCTGCCCATGTATTTCTTCAGCACGGCGTAGAGACCGAAGAAGGTGAAGAAGATGTTCGCTTCAATGCCTTCCATGCGGGCGCCGTTGCCCATGATGAGCCCGGGATAAACCCCGTCCAGCGATCCCTTCGAGACGATGATGGAAACTTTTTTGATTTTGTCGGACATGGTTTTTCCTCCTACACGCAGCTGACAGGTTTGGCGTAACCGCTGATTTTGGCGGCCTTCTTGATCGGACCGTCGGGAAAGAGAGCATAGAGATCCTTGGTCGGGATGTTGCCCACTTTGTTCATACGGCGCATGCCGGGAACGACACCGCGCTCCTTGTAGTCGGCGTCGATGAAGTCGATCACTTTCCAGTGTCCGTCAGTCAAAGTGATGCCTTCCTCCGCGGCAAGCGCGGCGGCGACATCTTTGTTCCATTGGCTGTGATTGACGAGGTAACCCTCGTCGTCGGTGTCCACGGTAGTTCCCGCGAGTGTTTTCGTTGGCATGGTTTTTGTGGTCTTAAATTGGTTTGGAGAAATATCAGGCGGCGGCTTTGAGGTCCTTGGTCGGGATGTTTTTGCCCAGCATGGTCATCTTGTGTCCGATGAACGGAATGGGCAGTCCGGGCAGGAGGACGTTCCAGTAAATCCACTTGAAGGCCATTTTTCCGAGGTGGTTGAGGCGGGACTCGCCGAGCAGTTTCATCGGTCCGACCGCGGGCAGCGGGAAGGTGCCGGTCACCGGTTCCTGGTCGTAGTTGAAATCGAGGAGGAAGGCTTTGCCGTGTCCGGATTCGATGAAGCAGTTGGCGTGTCCGTCGAACCTGCTGCGCAGCGGCTCACCAGCGATGAAATGCAGGATGTTTTCGGTGAGCACCTCGGCCTCGAAGTGGGCGACCGAGCCGGCTTTGGATGTCGGACAATCCGTGGCGTCGCCGATGACGAAGACGTTGGCGTGGGCTTTCGACTGCAGGGTGTGCTTGTCGGTCGGGACGTAGTTGAGTTCATCGCCGAGGCTGGAGCGCTCGATCATCTCGGCGCCCATGTTGGGTGGGACCGTGACGAGCAGATCGTAGGGAACCTCTTTCTCATCCCACGAGACGATGGCCTTTTTTTCCGAATCGACCCGGGCGATAGCGAAGTCGTGGACGACGGAAATGCGCTTCTCCTCGAGGAGTCTTGAAAGAATTCCCGAGGCCACCGGTTTGGTAAAGGCGCCGGACATCGGGGTCACGTAGGTGATTTCCGTTTTGTCGCGCAGTCCTTTCTCCTGAAGCCAGGCGTCGGCGAGGAAGCAGAACTCCAGCGGGGCAACCGGACACTTTATGGGCATCTCGCAGATGTGAACGACGAGGCGTCCGCCCTGCCACGACTTCATCCGCTCGGTCAGGGCCTGCGCGCCTTCATAGGTGTAGAACTCGTGGACATTTTTGCGCCAGTCACCATTGACCATGCCTTCCACTTGATCCGGTGCCGGGTGGACTCCGGTGGCAATGATCAGGATGTCGTAGGGAATTTCGGCGCCGCCCTTTAGGTGAACACGGTTTGACTCCGCATCGATCCGGTCGACGTCCGCGTCGTGGTAATCGACGCCGCGGGGGACAGTGCACTTCATCGGGCGACGCACCTCGTTCCCACTGTAGATGCCGAAAGGCATGAAGAGGTAGCCGGGTTGGTAATAGTGGTCCCGGGCGCGGTCGACGAGTCGGACGGTCCACTCTTGTTTGGAGAGTTTTTTCCGCAAGTGGGCAGCCATGATGGTGCCTGCCGTGCCTGCGCCGAGGATGAGGAGATTTTTCATGATTTTCCGTTCACGGGCTTCCCGCAGGCCAGATCACAGAGGCCGAAGATGAGCGGTTCGCTGATAACGTAATGCACCGTGGTGCCTGCGCGCTGGGGTGTTACCAGACCGGCCTCGCGAAGAACCCGGAGGTGCTTGGAAGTGTTGGCCTGTTTGAGGCGGCAGGAGCGGTGGATGTCGCCCACGCTGCACGGGCCGGTGCGCAAACAGTTGAGGATGCGCAGACGGGCCGGGTCGGAGAGCGTGGCAAAGAGGGTAGCCATGCGGTTCATCTGGCGCTGGTTGACGGTAGCCATGGCGAATTAATGGCTTTACTTTATTACCAAACGGTAATATATCAAGTGGAAAAATGAAGCGATATTTCACATGGTTCGGCTTGGCAGTTGCACTCCTGTCGGCGGGTTGCGGAAAACATGGTGAGGAAGCCGCCGCGCCCGATTCTCCGGGTCCGGCGATCGCGGTGGCCGTGGCCGGGGTGATCGTGCAGCCATTGTGGGACGAGGAAGAGGTGGTCGGCAATGTCGAGGCGGCCCAGCGTGCCGTGCTTTCGGCCAAGGTCACCGGGGTGGTCGATGCGGTGAGAGTTGCTCCCGGCGCGCAGGTGAAGCGCGGCGAGATCCTCGCCACGATCGACGCGCGGGAAATCAAGGCGCGGCTCGATTCGGCCGAAGCGGCCAAGGACCAGGCGCAAAAGGATTTTTCCCGTATCGAGCGCCTGCTGCAGAGCGGTTCATCGACGCGGCAGGAGTTCGAGGCGGCCACCACGCGTTTGCGCACCGCCGACGCGGCCTTGGTCGAAGCACGCACCATGCTGCAATACACGGAGATCGCGGCGCCCTTCGACGGGGTGGTGACGCGCAAACTTGTCGAGGTCGGTGATCTGGCCACTCCGGGCAAGCCGCTCCTCGAGATGGAGAATTCCTCGCTGCTGCGCTTCGAATGCGAAGTTCCCGAGGCATTGATCGACAAAGTGCAGATGGGCGCGGAGTTTCCGGTGACCATCGATGCGGCGGGCGCCACGCTGTCGGGCAAAGTGACCGAAATCGCGCCGTCCGCCTCGGCGGGAAGCCGCACGTTTCTGGTCAAACTGGATCTGCCCGCTTCGGAGAAATTGCGGGCCGGACAATTCGGCCGGGTGCGCGTGCCGGTGACCGAGCGACCGGCCGTGCTAGTGGCCGAGGGCGCCGTGGTCCGGCGCGGACAGATCGAGAGCGTCTTCGTTGTCGAAGCGGGCAAGGCCCGTCTGCGTTTGGTCAAAACCGGACGCAAGATCGACGGCAAGGTCGAGATCTTGAGCGGTTTGTCCGGCGGTGAAGAAGTCATCGTCCGCGACGCGCATCTGCTGCGGGACGGCGCTGCCGTGGAGGCCGGACGGTGAACGATCCTGGCCTGAGCAAGGTCGAAGCGATTTCCGACGGCGTGGCCGGGCGCATCGCGCGGATGTTTGTCGACAGCAAGCTGACCCCGCTGCTCATCGTCGCGTCGGTTCTTCTCGGTCTGGCCTCGGTCGTCCTTCTCCCGCGCGAGGAGGAGCCGCAGATCAAAGTGCCGATGATCGACGTCATGGTGGCGATGCCCGGCGCTAGCGCGCGCGAAGTGGCCGAACGGGTCACGCGTCCCATGGAACAGTTGCTCTGGGAAATTCCGGGCGTCGAATACGTCTACTCGACGTCGCGTCCGGGCGAGAGCCTGGTCATCGTGCGTTTCAAGGTCGGGTCGGACCTCGAGGACAGCATCGTCAAACTCAACCAGAAGCTGCAGACCAACTTCGACCGCATCCCGCACGGCGTCTCCGTGCCCTTGATCAAGCCGCGCACCATCGACGATGTTCCCATTCTCGCGCTCACCTTGCACAGTGCCGAGCAGGGTCCGATGGAACTCCGCCGCCTCGGTGCCGAAGTCCAGGATGCGGTGAAGCAGATCCCGCTCGTGGCCGAAACGCAGCTCATCGGCGGACTCAAGCGGCAGATTCGCGTGCTCCTGGATCCCGTGCGCCTCGCTTCGCGTGGGATCACCCCGGCGGGAATCATCCCCATGTTGCAGCAAAGCAACCGCCAAGCGCGGGCCGGTGCGATCACGGCGGAGAACCGCACCGTGCTCATCGAGTCCGGCGGCTTCATCCTCGATGCGGCGGAGGCCGGACAAGTCGTGGTCGGCGTCTACGAAGGACGTCCGGTCTATTTGCGCGATGTGGCCGAGATCGTTGACGGACCGGAAGAGCCGAAAGCCTACGTGTATCAGGCCCGGCGCGGGCAGGGGATCGAGTCGGCCGTCACGCTGAGCATCGCCAAACAACCCGGGGCCAACGCCGTCGATGTGGTCAATGCCGTGATGCGCAAGGTCGGCGAAGTGCGCGGCAAGTTGTTGCCGTCCGACGTCGAAATCACGGTGACGCGCGATTACGGCGCGACGGCTTCGGAGAAATCCAACGAGCTTCTTTTCCACATGGCCATCGCGGTGGTCAGTGTCTCGCTTCTCGTCATGTTTGTCCTCGGATGGCGGGAGTCGCTCGTCGTGGCCGTGGCCATTCCCACCACACTAGCGCTCACGCTGCTCGTTTTTTATCTCTACGGTTACACGCTCAACCGCATCACGCTCTTTGCGCTGATTTTTTCCATCGGCATCCTCGTCGATGACGCCATCGTCGTGGTGGAAAACGTGGTGCGGCATTACCGCATGCCGCAGAACCGGCGCCGCAACCTGAGCGAAGTCGCCATCGAAGCGGTGGCCGAGGTCGGCAATCCGACCATTCTCGCCACGCTGGCGGTCATCGCGGCGATTCTGCCCATGGCGTTCGTCAGCGGACTGATGGGTCCCTACATGCGGCCCATCCCGATCGGCGCGAGCGCGGCCATGTTCTGGTCCCTGCTCATCGCGTTCATCGTCACACCGTGGGCCGCGCGCCGCATGCTGGCCCGCGAGGTCGAAGCGCATCACGGGGAAGGAGAGAAGGAGAGCAAGTTCACCCTGCTCTACCGCCAGTGGATGGGTCATCTCATCCATGATCCGAAATGGCGGTGGACCTTCCTTGCCGTGATTGTCGCGCTGCTTCTTGGCTCATTCGCACTCGTGCCGCTCGGTTTCGTGAAGGTGAAAATGCTGCCGTTCGACAACAAGAGCGAGTTCCAGGTCATTCTCAACATGCCGGAAGACAGCTCGCTCGAGCAGACAGCCGCGGTGGCGCGCGAGATGGCCGATGCCTTGCTTCCGGAGAAAGAAGTTCGCGACGTGCAGATCTATGCGGGCACGGCCTCGCCCTTCAATTTCAACGGACTCGTTCGCCATTACTTCATGCGCTCGGGTCCGTCGGTCGCCGATCTGCAGGTCAATCTTCTGCCGCGCCACGACCGCAAGGAGCAGAGTCATGACATCGCCAAGCGGGTGCGCCCGCGTTTGGCCGAGATTGCCAAGAAGCACAATGCGCGTCTGGCCGTGGCCGAGGTTCCGCCGGGTCCGCCCGTGCTGCAGACCATCGTGGCCGAGATCTACGGTCCGGACGACGCCTCCCGGCTCAAGCTGGCCGCGGAGGTGAAGAAAATTTTCGAGGAAACAACCGGTGTGGTCGATGTCGACTGGTATGTCGAAGCCGACCAACCAAAAGCGCGCTTCGTCGTCGACAAGGAAAAGGCCGCGCTCAACGGGATCAGCGCGGACACCATTTCACGCACGCTGGCCATCGCGACGCGCGGACAGTCGGTCGATCTCATCCACCAACCGCGGGAGAAAGAGGATGTGAATATTTTCCTCGAGCTGCCCAACCGCGACAAATCCTCGCCCGAACAATTGCTTTCGCTGCGCGTCCGCTCGGGCGATGCCAACGCCCTGCCTGAACCCGGCTCCGGCGGGACGGCGCCGCTCGTGCCTTTGCGCGAACTCGTGCGGGTGGACAAAACAATGGAGGACAAAAGCCTCTACCACAAAAACCTCATGCCGGTGGTCCACGTCATGGCCGATGTGGCCGGCGACGTGGAGAGCCCGGTCTATGCCATTCTGGAAATGAACAAGCGCCTGGCCGAACTGAATGCCTCCGACTTCGGCGGGGCCGCCGGCGCGGTCGAGATCTACAATGCCACGCTGCCCTTTACCGATTTCCAACCGGCCATCAAGTGGGACGGCGAATGGCACATCACCATCGAAGTCTTCCGCGACCTCGGGCTGGCCTTCGCCGCGGTGCTCGTCCTCATCTACCTGCTCATGGTCGGGTGGTTTGGGTCCTTCATCACGCCGCTCGTCGTGATGGCGGCCATTCCTTTTTCGCTGGTCGGCATCCTTCCGGCGCACGGACTGATGGGCGCGTTCTTCAGCGCGCCGTCCATGATCGGCTTCATGGCCGGTGCGGGCATCGTCGTGCGCAACTCCATCATTCTCGTCGACTTCATCCAATTGCGCCGCGCGCAGGGCATGCCGCTCGATCAGGCGGTGATCGATGCGGGGGCGGTCCGGTTCCGTCCGATGCTGCTCACCGCCATGGCGGTGGTCGTAGGGGCAGGGGTGATTTTGTTCGACCCGATTTTCCAGGGGCTGGCCATTTCGCTCATGGCCGGTGAGATTGCCTCGCTGCTTTTGAGCCGCATGGCCGTGCCGGTGCTTTTCTATCTGACGAACCGCGGTAGTTCTGCCGAGAATTCCGCCACCACTACATCCTCATGAAAACCATCCTCATCCTTGTCCTGCTCATCGCGGTGTTTTTTGTCGTTAAGCGTGTCCTGGCCGGCCCCTCGATCAGCCCTTCGGAGGCCGCTTCGCGGGTCGCAGCTGGAACCGCGGTTCTCATCGATGTGCGCGAACCGGACGAGTGGAAAGATGGCGTGGCCGAACCGGCGCTTCTCTGTTCGTTCAGCGATCTGCGTGGTGCGCGCGACCAATGGAAAGCCGCGCTCGAAGCCAATCGCGACAAGGAGTTGATCGTTTACTGCGCCTCGGGCGCACGTTCGGGTATCGCGGCGGATATGCTACGTCGAGAGGGCTTCAAAGTGGTCAACGTCGGCGGATTCGGTGATTGGCGCAGCGCGGGTCTGCCGGTGCGCCAGCCCTAGAATCGCGCGCCGCGTGGCGGGATTTGGCGCTTTGCTGTCAGCGCCAGTTCAAGTCCCTCGCGCCGCGTCCGCCCCCACCGCGGTTGGATCCGGACGCTTTCGGTTCGCGCGGGACGACGAAGGATGTGGCATTGGACATGGCTTGGTCGGCGCGGAATTTGGCTACCCAGTTGGCCGACCAGACTGCGCCCGCGAGAATGGCAATGACCATGATCGGGGCCGTGATCTGAAAGATCAGTTTTTTGACCGGGCACGGGTTGGGGCGGCCGCATTTTTTGCAGAGCTTGAACGTCGCCTTTTTGGCTCCGCAGTGCTCGCATTTTAATCTTAATTTCACGGCGCTGGTGTCGCCGGAGAATCACGGTCTCCCGCACGACAACGCAAAAATAATTCCGCGTCGCGGGTTGGCAAATATTTCCGCGCCATCCCGGGTAAGGGATGGCTTATTCCGGCTTTTCCGCCGCGGCGAGGGCCGGGGGTTCGGTGCCGCCTTTGGCTTTGAAGGCGAGCTTCTCTCCTTCTTTGACCACGTGGAGTTCCTGGCCGGGCTGGAAGCTGCCGCGGAGGAT
>JBILUI010000026.1:0-20324 GCA_044371145.1 Chthoniobacterales bacterium
CGCCGCCTAGTGAGTTCCGTCAGGGCGCGCTGGCCACGATCTCCAGCTGGTCGGGTGTGGAGATCTTAATTTGCATCTGGCGGTCGCGGAAATTTTCCAACGCGCCTCTCACACGCACTTTCTGATTGGCGTATTTCTCGAATCCTTCCGGGAATTTGTCGTAGGTCTGACGAAAAATGACCGCGACGAAGCCCGTCTTGCGATCGCCGAAGTTGATGAAGGTAATGCCATCATTCGGGCCCTTGCCCACATTTTTGACGAAGCCTTCAATGATGACCTCCGAGCCGACTTTCGACTGCATGGCCGCAGTGTCTTCGGCTTGGATGACGACAAGTTCGGCGGCTGCGTCAGGCGTCGCCGCCGGTTCCGAGGTTTCCTCGGCCGGCGTCGGTTCGGGGGACGCTGTTTCCTCTTCAGCGAGAACGAACGGCGAGGTGCCGAGCAGGACGAGGAGAACAATGGGGAGCGTTTTCATCACGCCCTTATAGATCCGCCAGTCGACCGCGCAAGCGCGGAATCAGCCCCCCAGGTAGGACATTTCGATCTTCCTGCGGGGCTCTGCCGCCGCGCGCAATTCGGAATATCGGTCCTCCCGCTGCCCCCACACCTGGGAAACGAATTGCGATAACGCCCGCTCGTGCGCGCCACTTCGAAGCAAGCCCCGCAAATCCGCGCCGTTTTCGGCAAAAAGGCAGGTAACGAGTTTCCCGTCCGCCGTGAGCCGCGCGCGATGGCAATCGCGGCAGAACGGTTCGCTGATCGAAGTGACAAAACCGACCTCCCCCGACCCGTCGGCATAACGATAGCGACGTGCCACCTCGCCCCGTATCGCGGCCCGCACCACCTCCAAGGGATAAAAGCCTTCGAGGCGGGCGCGAATCTCCGCCGCCGGAACAACCGAAGCAGCATGCCATCGGTTGTGATTGCCCACGTCCATGTATTCGATGAAACGGAGGGTGTATCCTTCGTCGCGGCACCATTCGGCGAGTGGCAGAACTTGGTCTTCATTCAAACCCCGCTGGATCACACAGTTGATCTTCACGGGAAGTCCGGCGCGACGCGCGGCCCGGATCCCGCCGAGAACATGGTCCACCGGACGATCTGTGCCGGACAGGCGGCGGAAGAGATGATCGTCCAAGGCGTCGAGACTCACGGTGACGCGATGGAGCCCGGCGTCTTTCAAGGCCTGCGCTGACGTTGCCAGCAGCAGACCATTGGTGGTCATGGCGAGATCCTCCAGAGCAGAAACAGCGGCCAAGTGGCGGACAAGTTCCGGCAAATCACGGCGCAGCAGCGGCTCCCCTCCCGTCAAACGCACCTTGCGCACGCCGATCCCGCACAGCACGGAGACAACGCGCGTGATTTCCTCGAAGCTGAGGACGTCGCTCTTGGGCAGAAAACGGTGTGCCTCGCCGAACACTTCGCGCGGCATGCAGTAGGGACAGCGGAAGTTGCAGCGGTCCGTAACCGAAACGCGCAAATCCCGCAGCGGGCGACCGAGCAGATCTCGTGGTTCGGTCATACCTCCCCCACCGCCCTTCCCTCGGGCGCATGGCGCGCCACCGGCCGCTGCCGGGCCAGATGCCAGGCGAACATCTTCATCACAACGAGATGCATGGGCGCTTGCGTCAGACGGTAAAACCACCACGGGAGCGACGGACGGTAGTTGAAGATCGCGGCCAGCACGCTACGGCGGTCCGGACTTTCGCGAAATTCGAGGCGGGCCGGAGCTCGACCGTCGGACGGATCGGATTCACGCGTGAGCAATCCGCCCGTGATGTAATAGAGAGGACGATCCGCCGAGGAACGGTCGCGGGAGTAGCTTAGCTCGAGCAGGGGCCGCTTCACTCCGGCCAGACGGAAGGCGAGGTCGAGATCAGTGTCCACTGTGACGCGCAGGACAAATTTGAAAAGCGTGGGCAACCAGCGCGCGTATTCTTTGGCCACCCAGATCGCATCGTGCCCCGGGGGAAGCGGAAGACGCTGGATCGAGCAGACATAGCGGCCGACTTCCGCATTGGGATCACGACGGGACAAATGCTTGTCGAGCCATCGCGATTGTTTTTCGTCGCCGGCCAGCGCTTCGTCCAATGCTTCATCGAACGACTGCGCCTCTATGCCTGCGCGCTCCTGCAAAGTCGGAGAGTGGGCCACCATGGCATGACGCAGACTTTCGACGAGGGGCGCGACCAGCTCGCGATGCGCTCCGGTGACCAACCGCGTGGCCAAAACACTGAGGCGCGTGGGGATGAAGGGCACGGCAACGATCACGCGCTTCCGTCCGAGCCGGTCCGCCGTGCGTCGCATCAGGTCGACATAGGTCATGACCTCGGGGCCGCCCAGATCGAAGGCGCGGCCGAACATTTCCTGGCGTCCGAGACAAAAATCGATCAACCGCACCACGTCGCGCAGCGCGACCGGTTGCGTCATCGAGCGGGTCCAATGCGGGCAGAGCAGGACGGGCGAACGGCTAACCAGACGCACAACCATGCGGAAGGAAGAACCCTGCGCGCCGACGATGAGCCCCGCGCGCAAGCTGGTCACGGGCACGCCGCGCGCGGCGAGCACGCGTTCGACCTCGAGGCGGCTGGCCAAGTGCCGCGAGAGCTGCGCGTCATCGGGAATGATGCCTCCGAGGTAGATGATCTGCTTGATACCGGCACGCGCCGCGGAGCGCGCAAAGTTGTCGGCAAGGATGAAATCCATGTCCTCGAAGCGCGCCTGCGTGAGCCGCGCGGGAAGCATAGAATGGACGAGATAAATGGCGTAGTCCGCACCACCGAGTGATCGCTCGGTTTGCAGCAGCGAGAAAAGATCGCAGTGTTCCCATTGCACGCCCGGCAAAGGCGTTGCGACCGAACGACTGAGAGCCACCACGTCGCAGTGTCCGGCCAGAACCGGAAGAAGTGCGGTGCCGACAAATCCCGAGGCACCCGCGACAACAACCTTAGGCCGGTGCTTCAAATGCGCTTCCACTCCGCCATGAAACACCCGCGGCGGCCGCAGACAAGCCTGCGCGGATCAGACGCGGCCGGCCAGGAGCAGATAGATCCAGTTCGCCACAAGAAGTCCTAGGAGCGTGAACCCCCGAAACTTCGGGCGGAGGAAGGATGGACGGAGCGGTTCGAGGCGCAACGCGACGACCACTCCGGCGTAGATCGTGACAAGGAGCGTGCCCACAACGGCGATGATGGCCGCGGGATTCATGGCCAACGCAGAGTTGACGTCACCACCCAGCAGCATGGCCACGGAACGAGTGCCTCCACACCCGGCGCAGGGCAGCCCCGTCATTCCCTTCCAGGTGCAAAGAGACAACCCCATACCGGAGTAGTGCGCCAACCAGAGCATCGCTCCGACAAAAGCGGCCGCCGCCGCGAAAACAAGGATGAGACGTTCGGGGGCCGTCCGGACTTCCCAGGGCAGCGGCGGCGGAACAGTCACAGCGCTTCTATTTCCCTGCCGCGTCCAGCAGACCCATGGCGCCACCGGCTGCGGCGGCAATCATCAGCCCTGCTCCGACCATCAACCCGCAGCAAACAAGAGTGGGCAACAGCACCGCAGCGAGGGCGCGCCCTTTGCTGATGCCGTGGACTTCGGAGAGGCCGGTGACCATGAGAAAAATATTCCAGATCCACGCGGCCAAGGCGCCGCAGACCGGCAGCAGTTGCAGCACCGCGGTCGAGCCGCCCGCGTAGCAGGTGACACGAAAGGTGGCTTCAAAAGATTTTTTGGCTCCTCCTAGGATCATGAGTGCGAGATGCGTGAGAGCGGAAGAAAGGAAGGCCAATGCGGCGAAAACGAACGGCAATATCATGATCGTGGCGCCGAGCACCGCGGTTGAAGCCAAGGCTTCGGCCACCATGCGTTGTTCCGGAGTTACCGCCGCCGGATTCACCGCATTGATGACAAGCTGGTAAGCCAAGCCAGCCACGCCCCCCACCGTGGTGAGCAAAACGAAAAAGAAAAGCGGAGCAGCCGTCCCTCCGACCAGGGGCATCATGCGGAAAGCGCGGGCCGGTTCGAGGAGGACGAGGCGGATCGTCTCGAGCAGCGCGTTGAGGAATCCTTTCTCCGCGCGCTGCTCCCACGGAAACGCGTCAGCAGTCACCGGGATGGGAGGCGCCACGGCCCCCGGTTCGGTTAGAGCCGAGTCGGGGGCGATCTCGTCGATCACCTCACCGAGCGGCTTCCACATAGGCATACCGTCGCGCCATGCGAGGTCTGTGGCGGTGAATTTCGCCTCCTTGAATCCGGACCTCACTTCATCCGGGGTAAATTGTCCCAAGGATTGGCCGGCGCGGTTGAGGTGGATTTTCATCGGCAACTTTGTGCGTTGAGGAGACGCCGCGCGTCAACCCCCAACTGGTTCCCGGCGCGCGGAAGATTGATTTGCGGCGAGAGCGCGGCGAACATCGCGGCATGGCACTGACCGAAAGCAGTTCACTCGGCCCCGAATTCGCCATGCCGGATTTCTTCCTCCCCGACGTCTCCTCAACCGAAAGCGTCTCTGCTCCGGCCATCGCCGGGGAAAAAGGCACCGTCATCATTTTTCTCTGCCGCCACTGTCCTTACGTGGTGCACATCTTTCCCACGCTCCTCGCTCTGGCCCGGGACTACATGCCGCGCAGTATCGGCTTCGCCGGCATCAGTGCCAACAACGCCGCTACGCACCCCGAGGATGCCCCCGCGCGACTTGCCGCCATGGTGAAGGAGCGAGACATTCCCTTCCCCATTCTCTACGACGAAACGCAGGAAGCGGCGCGCGCCTTCCATGCCCAATGCACGCCGGAGTTTTACGTCTTCGATCCGGCGGCGCGTCTTTATTACCATGGCCGCATGGACGCGAGCACGCCGGGCAACAATCTTCCTTGCACCGGATCGGACCTGCGCGCGGCGCTCGACGCGCTCCTTG
Source organism: Chthoniobacterales bacterium (assembly GCA_044371145.1). Classification (GTDB taxonomy): domain Bacteria; phylum Verrucomicrobiota; class Verrucomicrobiia; order Chthoniobacterales; family JACTMZ01; genus JACTMZ01. Next base: position 4,913 of record JBILUI010000026.1, read on the forward strand.
CGGGGCAGCCCGCCCCTTCCCCCCAGCACCCGAGCATGGGGTGCAACATCAAGTGGAAGTAGGACCTTCGTCACCGGCGCCTCCGGAAACAAAAGGAGAAGCCCGCAGGCACAAGCCCACACACCATCACGGCGTGTTCCGCTTGCGTTACGGGCACCCGCTTCCTTTCGGCGCCACCATCGTCCCCGGCGGAATCAATTTCTCCGTTTTTTCCTCGCATGCAAAGGACTGCACGTTGGTCCTCTTCGAAAAAGGGGCGCAGCGGCCCTTCGCCGAAATTCCTTTCCCGCCGGAATTCCGCATCGGCGATGTGTATGCCATGACGGTCTACGACCTCGACCCGCATGCCATCGAATACGGTTTCCGCATGGACGGCCCTTGCAATCCCAAAGCCGGGCACCGATTCGACCGCCGCGTCGTCCTGCTCGACCCGTTCGCCCGCGCCATCGGCGGGCGCGGAACATTCGGCGGGGCGGTGCACAGCCGCGATATTTTCCCGCACCGTGGCCGCATCCCGGAAAATGACTTTGATTGGGAGCACGACCGTCCACTCGATATTCCGGTCGAACAGCTGGTTATTTACGAGTTGCACGTTCGCGGCTTCACCCGGCATACATCGTCGGGAGTCGTTCATCCGGGAACATTCGACGGACTGCGCGAAAAGCTCCCCTATCTCAAATCTCTCGGCATCAACTGCATCGAGCTGATGCCCATTTTCGAGTTCGACGAGCACGAGAACCATCGCGCCAATCCGGACACCGGCGAACGGCTTTGCAACTACTGGGGATACAGCACGGTGGGATTCCATGCACCCAAGGCGGGCTACGCGGCACGCGGGGCGGAGGGACGCGAAGTCGATGAACTGAAGGACTTGGTCAAGGCCTGCCATGCCGAGGGTATCCAAGTGGTTCTCGACGTGGTCTTCAACCACACCGCGGAGGGCGACGAGAAGGGGCCGACCATTTCCTTCCGCGGACTGGACAACAAAACCTACTACTTGCTCGCGCCAAACGGTGATTACCTCAATTTCAGCGGATGCGGCAACACGCTCGACTGCAACCATCCGGTGGTGCGCGACTTCGTGCTCGATTGCCTGCGTTACTGGGCGGCCGAATACCACATCGACGGCTTCCGCTTCGATCTGGCCAGCGTGCTCGGACGCGACTCGCAGGGTAATCCGCTGCCCAACCCGCCTTTGCTCGAATCCATCGCGCACGATCCCGTGCTGGCCCACTGCGAACTCATCGCCGAGGCGTGGGACGCGGGCGGACTTTACCAAGTGGGCAATTTTCCGGACTACGGCCGCTGGATGGAATGGAACGGGAAGTTCCGCGATGCAGCCCGGCGTTTTTTGCGCGGCGACGACAACTCGGTCGGCGAAATGGTCCAGCGCATCCTCGGTTCGCCCGACCTCTATCAGGCTAGCGGACGCAAGCCGTTCGCTTCGGTCAATTTTATCACCTGCCACGACGGCTTCACCCTCGCCGACCTGTTCAGCTACGAGCAAAAGAAGAACTTGAACAATGGTGAAAAAAACAAGGACGGCGGTGATGACAACTGGTCGTGGAATTGCGGGGTCGACGGCCCGACCAGTGACCCCGAGATTAACGCCCTGCGCTTGCGCTGCGCCAAAAACGCCATCGCTCTCCTCCTGGTCAGCCAAGGTGTTCCCATGCTCTACATGGGCGACGAGATGGGGCGCACGCAGGCCGGCAACAACAACGCCTACTGTCATGACACCGAGTGGAACTGGCTCGATTGGAAGCTGGCGGAAAAAAATGCGGGCCTCGTGCGTTTCGTCCGCCTGATGATCGATTTCCGTCGGCGCCATGCCGGTTTGCGCCGCGACGACTGGTTCAGCGGAAAGACCGGGGCCAAGCCAACCGGCATCTCGTGGCACGGCGTCGAACCGGAGCAACCCGACTGGGGGGAGCACAGCCACTCGCTCGCTTTCATGATCAACGGCGGATCCGGACGCGGCGACGAAGATGCGCCGGGGGCTTTTTACGCGGCGTTCAACATGCACAAGGAACCCCTGCCCTTTCTCCTCCCGCCGCCGCCCGATGGCATGCACTGGCACCTCATGGCCGAAACGTCCAAGCCTTCGCCCCAGGATATCCACGAGCCGGGAACCGAACCATCCTTGGAGCCCGGCGCGCCGTTGGTTTTGCTTCCTTTCAGTGCGACGCTTTGTGTCGGGCGCCCCGCGTAAGGCAGGGCTTCAAAGCTTCAGACTTTGACCGCATGGTGTATCGCGATGTCCCTATCGCGATTTACGAAGTGGGAAATCGCGCCGGGACGGCGCGATCCACCTTGCAAGACGTCGAGGGGCCTTTCGTGAGGGGTATAAGCTGCTTCTCGCGAGCTCAGAGCGGTGGCTCGTTGCCCATCTCCCCGAAGATGTAGTAGAGGCAAAAGAGGAGGATCAGGCCGGTGATCACCGCGATTAAAATACCTATGTTGGCCTGCTCTTTTTCATCGCCTGCGGGCACATCGTCCTTGGCCCACTTGAGGAGCGCATCGTTGTCCCGACTGCGCCTGCGGCGTCGCCGACGACCAGGGCGGCGGTTCGGATCCATGGCGAGCAGTCTCCGGACTTCCTCTGGCGTCCGACAAGCGCAATGATGCCATTCGATCATGCGTTTTCTCTCGCGCTTTTTCGTTGCCGTCATTCTCGCCCACCTCGCGAACGCGCAGGCCGCGGCGGCGGAGGCCTGCTTGGTTCCGCTGGAGACCGTGCAGCCACCCTGCTTGCCCGAGGTCCGCTACGCAACCCGCCACAACTTCACGGGGACTGTGCTCTATCCGCTCCCGCGCGTTTTCCTGCACCGCGACACGGCGCGCGCCCTCGCCCGAGTGCAGCGTGACCTGCAAAAGCGCGGACTCGGCCTCAAAGTCTGGGACGCCTACCGGCCGCTGTCCGTGCAATGGAAAATGTGGAAGCTGATCCGCGACGAGCGCTACGTGTCGAACCCGGCGAAGAACAAAGGTCGTCACACGCGCGGCACCGCGGTCGATGTCACCCTCATCGACCAACGCGGCCGCGAGTTGCCCATGCCGAGTGACTTCGACGATTTCACCGATCGCGCGCATCGCGATTACCGCGGGGGAACCGCCGAACAGCGCGGCAACCGGCAAATTCTCGAAGACGTCATGACAAAGCATGGCTTTGTCGGCTACCCGACCGAGTGGTGGCACTTCGATCTGAAGGGATGGGAGAAATATCCGGCACTCGACATCTCTCCCGGACAACTCGCGAATGCGTGCCGTTGAAATTGTCGGCGGGGGCCTTGCCGGCCTAGGTCTTGGCATCGCCCTGCGCTCTCATGGTGTGCCGGTGACCATTCTCGAAGCCGGGCACTACCCGCGCCACCGCGTGTGCGGCGAGTTCATCACTTCGCTCGACGCTGCCACGCGGGAAACGTTGCAACTCGACGCCATTCTTTGCCGTGCGCTTCCAGCCTGCAGCGTGACTTGGTGCGAGGACGGCAAGGACCCGATCACCCATCGTCTTTCCCATCCGGCACTTTGCGTGAGCCGCCACTTGCTGGATCAAGAAATGGCTTCAACTTTTCTCCGACTCGGCGGAGAACTGCGGACAGCTGTGCGCGGCGTGTGCGACGACAGCCCCGGCCGCGTGCTCGCTTGCGGAAGGCGTCCCCGCTCCTCTTCCCGCTGGGTCGGGGTGAAACAGCATTTCCACGGTCTCGAATTGCGCAACGATCTCGAAGTTCACTTCGGCCGCAGCGGATACATCGGCCTCACCCGCATCGACAGAAACACGGTGAATGTCTGCGGTCTTCTCCCGCGCGGGTCATGCAATTTGCATGCTCCTTTCGCTGCGATGGCCGGTGAGGCGGGATTAGGCGATCTTTCGGAACGCTTGATGGGAGCCGAGCCGATTGACGAATCCTTTTGCGCGGTGGCGGGCCTCGACTATCGCGACACCGTGACAGATGACTCTTTTCGCGTCGGCGACCGCAGTGCGCTCATTCCGCCGTTCACGGGCCATGGCATGACCATCGCGTTGCAGAGCGCGACGACCGCACTCGATCCGCTTTTGGCGTGGGTGCGCGGCGACAGCGAGTGGGAGCAAGCCAAAGTATCGGCTAGTCGCCGTCAACGTCGGAGGTTCGGTTGGCGTCTCCGCACGGCCCGCACTTTGCACCCGATCCTTCTCGACGCCCGCGCGCGCCGCTTCGCCCGGGCTCTCCACCGGAGAAGTCTTTTGCCTGTTGGTCTGCTCTACCGCGTGATGCACTGAGGTGCCGATGTATCTCCGCGCCCTCGCCACGGCCACGCCGCCGCAGTCGTTCACGCAAAGAGAGTGCCTCGACTTGGTGCAAGCTTCTCCCGAGACGCTCGCGCGTCTCGATCGGCGCTCGCGCCTAACCCTGCAGGCCGTTCTTCGTGGCGATTCAGGCATCACGAGGCGGCAATTTGCCCTGCACGACCCGCAGAAACTCTTTCGGCTCGATGCGGACGGACTGAACGAGGAGTTCCGCACGGCTGCGCCGGCTTTGGCTGGACGCGCTTTGGCTCGCGCCCTCGAGGAAGCGGGCTTGGCACCCAGCGAGCTTGATGTCCTCATCATCACGACGTGCACCGGATATTTATGCCCGGGCGTGAGCAGCTACGTGGCAGAATCGCTCGGACTACGCGGCGACGTCTGGCTGCAGGATATTGTCGGTCTGGGCTGCGGTGCGGCCATTCCGGCGCTGCGAGCCGCCGCGTCAATCCTGGCTGCCGATCCCGGACTCGATGTGGCCTGCGTCTCGGTGGAGATCTGCTCGGCCGCGTTTTACTTGGACAATGACCCGGGTGTCGTGGTCAGCGCGTGCCTTTTCGGGGATGGCGCGGCGGCGACGGTTTGGCAGGGAAAGAAAGAAGGGGGCGCCCTGCGCTGCCACGACTTTGCCTCGCTGCACGAGCCAGAGCACCGCGATCTCATCCGCTTCGAACAGCGCGAGGGAAAATTGCGCAATCTGCTTCATCCCACCGTTCCCCATCTGGCGGCAAAAGCCGTCGGTCAACTTTACCGCGAGGCCAACGGAACAAAGCCTGTCGCGCGCGTGCTCTCGCACGCCGGAGGACGCGATGTGATCGAGGCCATCGAGAGCGAACTGCCCGGTGTAAAATTGGACGAGACCCGCGAGGTGCTCCGGGAACACGGAAACATGAGCAGTCCGTCGGTTCTATTCGCCTTGGATCAAGCGCGGCGGAAAAAGGCGCCCTCGCCGGGCGAAGATTGGTGGATGGTGTCCTTCGGGGCGGGCTTTAGCGCGCACACCTGCCGCCTGTCCGCGGAATGAAGGATTAACCGACCGGCTCCGACAAGATGCGCTCGACAGCCTTCGCTGCAAGCGTCTCGTCTTCGCCGCAGGCCTGGACTTCCACCGTGGTTCCCATTGCCGCGCACAGCGCGAGGACGCTCAGGATGTTGCCGGCATTGGCCATGCGTTCCCCGCAACGGAGAAGCACGATGGATCGGGTCTTTTGGACGGCCCCGACGAGGCGCGCCGCAACGGCGGCATTGATTCCGGGATGGGCGGATACGACAACACTGGTAAGTTGCATAACGACATAATCTCCGACAGCGCCGGACCACCTGACGTTCAAAAGTTGCAACTACTTCAGATACCGGACATTGACACCTGAGGAGCCGTTGCGGCTAGATTTTGCGATTTCTGCATAGCCTTGGCGCCCGAGGTTGTTAACCCTCCACGCCTGGTCGCAAATCCCGCTTCTCGAGGCCTGCCACACAACCTGAAGACACCCCATGATCTCGCCTCGCGCCAACCAAGCCCGCCGTTTCCTCCAGATCGGTCCGGGCCGGATCTTCCTCTGCTTGATTGCGCTGGTCTGCACGGACAGCGCCCTCCGCGCCGCCGAACAGTCTGCACCCGAGAGACAGGGACGCACATTGGACAACCCGGTCAGCACGTGGCTTCAGGACCGCGTGGTGCGGCCCGTGCAGCCGTTCGAATTGGTCCCAGGCAAGGATCCCAACGGGTGGGGATTCGTGATCGAGCCTTACGGATGGAGCCCGGGACTCTACGGCCGCATTGGCATCAAAGATCTCCCGGTGGCTACGGTGGATCAGAGCCCAATCGACATTCTGAAGAAACTCGACTGGGGATTTTTCCTGCGCGGGGAAGTGCGCAAAGGCCGCTGGGGTTTTCTCGGCGATGGGTTCTTCGCGCAGTTCTCCATGACATCGGATCCCAAGGACGCCGTCTACGACGACATCAAAGTCAAATCGCAGCAAAGCATGGTGACATTGGCCCTCGCCTATCGATTGGTGGACGACAAACGCTACTTCGTCGACCTTTATGCCGGCGGCCGCTACAATTACCTCGGCGCTTCGGCCTCGGCGCAGATCAACCGCGGAGGAGTCGAAGCCCTGAGCGAGGGACTTATCGATCGCGCCATCGCGAGGTTCGGTCCTCGGTTGCTGGCCAAATACCCAGGCTTGAAGAATGTCCCAGCATCAACCCTGCAACAGGCCAAGGAGCTCGGCGTGCAAAAACTCTCCGACCGCATCGAGGAAAAGCTTCCTCGGAACGTGGAGCAGAGTCGTTGGTGGATAGATCCGATCGTCGGATTGCGCGGCCAAGTCAATTTCACCCGCTGGCTTTTCGCCGCGGCCCAGGCCGATGCGGGCGGTTTCGGTGCAGGTTCGCAGATCACGTGGAACACGCAGGCGACCCTCGGTGTGAATTTTTCGCGCAACATCGCCCTCGAGGCGGGCTACCGCTACATGTACATCGACTACAACAAGGACAACTTCCTCTACAACGTGAACATGCCGGGCGTCTTTGCGGGACTGATCTTCAAGTTCTAGCGGCTGGCCCGGGGCGCGACGAAACCCCACAATCCGCTCTGTGGTTCGCTTTATCTTAAAGCCGCTATTGCGCCTCACCGGTTTCCTTCTCGCGCTCTGGGCTTTCGGTGCGCTGTGGTTCGACGCCGCACCCGCAGCTGCTTGGGGATTCCTCGCCGCAATCGTCGCAGCCTCGTTTGTGCTGCGCCGAACCGGGCGAGCATGGATCATTCCCTTCGCGGGCTTCGCCGCTGTGCTCTCCTGGTGGCTTACCCTCATTCCAACGCATGACCGCGAGTGGGCCGTCGAATACGCGAAACTCCCTTGGGCTGAAATCGAAGGCGACCGGCTGACCATCCATGAACTTCGCAATTTCACACATGAGCAGGGCGGCGGTATCCCGGTGACCCGCTGGCAAACGCGCACCTACAACCTTGCCGGTCTCCAAGGCATGGATCTTGCGGTCAACTACTGGGGCTCGCCGTGGATCGCGCATCCCATCGTGATTTTTCGCTTCAAACACGAGCCACCCCTCGCGTTTTCCATCGAGACGCGCCGCGAACAAGGCGAGAAATACTCGGCCCTGGCCGGCTTTTTCCGCCAATACGAGCTGATTGTTCTGGCCGGCGACGAGCGCGACTTCCTGCGGGGACGAACCAGCAAAGGTGAGGATATCCACCTATACGCCACGACCGCGACTCCGGAACGCGCGAAGCAGAGACTCATGGAATACATCGGGACAATCAACGAATTGAGGGATGCCGCTCGCTGGTACAATGCGGTGACTAGCAACTGCACCACAGCCATCCGCGGCATGCGCAAAACCGATCAGATTCCGTTCGACTGGCGCCTGCTTATCAACGGCAAAGGAGATGAGATGCTCTACGAGCACGGACTCCTAAAGGCCGACGGCCTGTCTTTCAGTGAGCTGAAAGCCCGCGCTCGCATCAATGAAGCTGCGCTGACCGCACACAACGATCCCGCATTCTCCAACGCTATACGCAAAGAGCGACCCGGTTTTAAACCCAACTGATTTTGTAGCTGATGCGCACGCTGGCTCAGCCTTTCACAGCGACAGTGGTTGCCGTGTTGCGGCGCAGGGTCTGCGAAGGCGATTCGCCGAACATTTCGCGGTAGCGCACGGCAAATCTTCCGAGCTCACTGAATCCCAGTTCGGTGGCGATATCCGTTACCCGGCGCTCCAGCGGATGTTCGCGCAACAGCACGCTGCGAGCTTGGTTACGGCGCCGGCGCAGGAAGAAAGCGTGCGGGGTCACGCCGGTAACCGTCTTGAAAGCATTCTCCAGCGTGCTTGGACTGACCCGCAGCACGCGGCACAAGGTTGCCACCGGCACCGGCCCGACGTTCGCGTCGGCGACCTCGATCGAGCGCCGCACCAGCGCTGCGCCGGGAGGGCGGCCCGCCGGTTGATCACTCACGTCCACAATGGCCAGCGCCTGACCGTAAATCCACTCTTCGAACTGCTCCGCGCCCACTTGCAATTCGCCGACCGCGGCCAAGCGCAACATATGCTGGAGGCGCTGCGACAAAGAAGCTACGGCCTGGGGCCTTGCCACCAATGGCATGGTCTCGCGCCCTCGCCGCAGCGCACGCTGCACCTCAAACGGCAGGCCCGCCTCGTCCGCGAGTCGCAACAATCGCTCGTGATCCAAGAGCACGACAAACTGCTTCAAGCCGGCCGCCGCATAGACATCCATCTCCTCGCCCGTCATGGCCGAAGCCAATCGCGAGGATTCCATTTCCTCGCCGGCGAATTTCAAATTTGGTCCCTGCACCGGCAAGGCGAAGCCGAAACGATTGTGCAGCAACTCGCCGGTCAGGTGCGTCCTCACGGCATAATGCTCGTGATAGGCAAACACACTTCCCGCAGCCACGAAATCGAGCTGGCACCGGCACTGGCCTACTTCGAGTTGCACGGCGTGTAGGTCGAAGAAGTTGTGCACGGCCGCCGCCATATCCTCAATGGCATTGCGGTGGAGGACCCCGCTGAAAACTTGGCTCGCTTTGGCGGGATTTGAGAGGGGCATAGACTAAAAAAGTAAATGACTTGATCTGAATGGGAAATCAATTGCCCCAAAGGGCAACACCTTTTTCTGTGATTTTTGCATAGCACCCGACACAGAGACCTCTCAGGCTACGGAAGTATGAAGCCGTCTTTGATTTCATGAAAACATCCCAACTCCTCCGATTCGCCGCCGTTTACGCCGTGGTGCTCCTTGGCTCACCCGTCCTCGGGCAGGAAACCGCCAAAAAGCCCAACATCCTCGTCATCTGGGGTGACGATATAGGGCAGTTCAACGTCAGTGCCTACAACATGGGCATGATGGGTTACAAGACGCCCAACATCGACAGCATTGCCAAGGATGGCGCGCTCTTTACCGATTGGTATGGTCAACAGTCCTGCACGGCCGGCCGCGCCGCCTTCATTACGGGGCAATCGCCCATCCGCACCGGCCTGACCAAAGTGGGACTGCCCGGCGCACCCGAGGGCATGAAAGCCGAAGATCCGACCATTGCCACACTGCTCAAGGCGCAGGGTTATGTCACAGGGCAGTTCGGCAAGAATCACCTCGGTGACCGCGACGAAATGCTGCCGACCAAGCACGGCTTCGACGAATTTTTCGGCAACCTCTACCATCTCAACGCGGAGGAAGAGCCCGAACATCCCGACTATCCGAAAGATTCGGAGTTCCGCAAAAAGTGGGGCCCGCGCGGCGTGTTTCACAGCTTCGCCGACGGGAAAATGGAGGACACCGGCCCGCTCACTAAGAAGCGCATGGAGACCTTCGACGAGGAAGTCAGTGAGAAGGCCATCGCCTTCATCGAGAAAGCGGCCAAGGACGACAAACCGTTCTTCGTTTGGTGGAACTCGACAAAGATGCACATCTTTACCCACCTCAAAGACGAACTCGACGGCAAGACCGGCCTCGGCATTTATGCCGACGGCATGGTCGAGCACGACCGCCAAGTGGGCGAGTTGCTCGCCAAACTGAAAGAACTTGGCATCGATGAAAATACCATCGTCATGTATTCGACCGACAACGGCGCCGAGGCCTTCACCTGGCCCGACGGCGGAACCACCATGTTCCGCGGCGAGAAGAACACGCAGTGGGAGGGCGGCTATCGTGTACCCTGCGCGATCAAATGGCCCGGTGTGATCAAGCCCGGCACGGTCATCAATGACATCGGTTCGCACGAGGACATGCTCCCCACCCTCGTCTCCGCGGCCGGCAATCCCGACGCCAAAGAGCAACTCCTCAAAGGCGCAAAGGTAGGTGGCCGCAACTACAAGGTGCACATCGACGGTTACGATCTGGGCCCGGCATTCAAAGGCGAAGGAGCTTGGCCGCGCCGCGAGTTCATTTATTGGACCGATGACGGCAATGTCGCCGCACTTCGCTACGACAACTGGAAGCTGACCTTCCTCAAACAGAACGCGCACGGCATGCACGTCTGGCTGCAGCCCTTCGAAGAACTGCGGGCGCCCATGCTCAACAACCTGCGCATGGATCCGTTCGAGCTGGCGCAGGATATCGGCATGGATTACGACCGCTGGTATCTCGAGCACATGTTCGTCATCGCTCCTGCCACGGCTTATGTCGCCAGTTGGCTACAGAGCTTCAAGGAGTTTCCACCTCGCCAAAAACCAGGGAGCTTCAACCTGGAACGCGTGATGGAAGCTGTCAACAGCGTCCAGCAATAGCCGGGAAGCGGGACGAATGTTCGATATTTAGGGCCCGCGCGAGCAGGCCCTGAGCCTGTAAGTTCAACGATACAAACTCACCCAAACATCATCAATATGATCACTCTCGCCCAAGCAGCCCCCGACACCGCCCCTCCGGCCATCGTTCACGACGGCAAAGCAATGCTCGCCACCGCCTCCGACTGGGTCGCGGAGCACGGGCTTTCCTTCGCCGCCTCCTTGGCCACCGCCATCATCATCTACATTGTCGGCGCGTGGTTAGCCGGACTCATCCGCAAGGGCGTGGTCAATTCGCTCAATCGCCGCGGCACCGACCAGACCGTCGTCACCTACATCGCCAACATCATCCACGGACTCATTCTCGTGCTGGTGATTGTCACCGCGCTCGGTCAACTCGGTATTCCAACGGCGCAATTTGCCGCGCTCATCGCCGCCGCCGGCCTTGCCATCGGCCTTGCCCTGCAAGGTAACTTGTCGAACTTCGCCTCCGGCTTCCTTCTCGTGTTCTTCCGTCCCTTCCAGCGCGGAGATTACCTCTCCGCGGGCGGCACCGAAGGCACCGTTGAAGAGATCGGCATCTTCACCACCACCCTCAACACGCTCGACAACAAGAAAGTCGTCGTGCCCAACTCCGCCATCACGGGCGGCAATATCACCAATTTCAGTGCCAATCCCAAACGCGTCGTGATTGTCCCCTGCACCGTGGCCGGCACCAATGCGCCGGAGAAGGTCCGCGCCACCTTGCTCGGTGCCGCGGCCGGCAATGCACATGTTCTCGCCGACCCCGCACCCGTCGCTGTCCTCGCCAACCTCGGCGAGAACAAATACACCATGGAACTCCGCGCTTGGTGCGACCCGACCAACTTCTGGCCGGCCCAGTTCACCCTGAACGAAGCCGCCAAAAAGGGCCTCGATGACGCCGGTATCAGCGGACCACTGCCTGCCATGCGTATCGTGCAAAGCTGACGTGACCACGCGGTTCATCGAGGCGCATCGTGACCTCCGGGTGCGACCTCTGGGGAGTTCACCTTGGCCTAGGCAGGCTGCAGTCCTCCTCTTCGTGGCGCTCGCCGCGAGCCTCGCCTCGGCGGATGATCTTTCCCTCAAGGCGCCGTCCTCTCTACCCTCGTGGAGGGAGTCGGATGCCAAAAAGGCCATCGTACAATTTGTTGCCGAAGTTACGGACGATAAATCGTCCGACTTTGTTCCGCCGGCCGAGCGCATCGCCGTCTTCGACAATGACGGCACGCTCTGGCCGGAAAACCCGATGCCGTTCCAATTGGCCTTCACGCTCGACGAGTTGAAGCGGCGCCTCCCGGAAGAGCCGGAGTGGAAGGACGATCCCGCGGTGAAGGCCGCCCAAGCCGGCGATCTTCCCGCGCTGCTTGCCGACCATTACAAAGGCCTCTTCCGTCTCATCGAGCTGACTGGTTCGGGGATAACCACCATTGAATTCGCCGACCGTGTACGCTCGTGGCTCGCCACCGCCAAGCATCCACGTTTTCAACGGCCTTACGATCAACTGGTCTACCAGCCGATGCTCGAATTGCTCGCTTACCTCCGCGCCAACGGATTCAAGACATTCATCGTTTCGGGCGGCGGATCGGACTTCATGCGCATCTTCAGCGAACACGTCTATGGCATCCCGCCCGAGCAAATCGTCGGCTCGAACACCCAAGTCGTCTATGAGTTGCGCGAGAACGGACCCGTGCTGGTCAAGACGATGAACGACCTCTTCATCGACGACAAAGCGGGCAAACCCGCGGGAATCCACCAATTCATCGGGCGCCGACCCATCGCCTGCTTCGGAAACAGTGACGGCGACAAACAAATGCTCGAATACACCACGATCGACAATCCGAGGCCTTCGCTCGGACTCATTGTCCATCACACCGACGCGGACCGGGAATACGCCTACGACTCCGATCCGAAAAGCTCCGGCAAACTCGTCACCGCTCTCGCCGATGCGCCCAAGCGCGGCTGGATCGTGGTGGACATGAAGAAAGATTGGACCGAAATATTCCGCCCTTAACCCCTTCCAAGTCTCATTTCCAGCCCTGCATCCCGCGTCACAATTTCCCATGAAACAAAATACCCTACTTCTCGCCGGCCTTGCCGGACTGATCCTCGGTCCCTTTAACTTCGCATCTGCAAACGAGCCTGCCCCAGAAAGTCCCGCTGCCTCCGTGGCGCGCGCTTACGTGGAGGCTTTCAACGCTGGCAACGCCGACAAACTGGCCGCCGTTCATGCCAAAGACGCCGAATGGGTCGACGCCGACGGCAACGCGCATGCTGGCCGTGATGCGATCCGCACCGTGCTTGCCAAGTCCTTCGCCGCTGCCCCCGGACGCACCATCGAGTTCAACGTGGAAAGATTCCGGCCCCTCGCCGACAACGTCATCCTCGAGAACGGCTCTGCCACCGTCACCAGTCCCGACGGAGAACGCTCCGTATCCGCCTACACCACGGTATATACCAAAGACGGTGACGAGTGGCTCATCGCGCAGGTCACCGAGACCGCGCCGGATATCGACCCCTCTCCCGCGTCGCGACTCGCCGCACTGCGCTGGCTGGAAGGTAAATGGCGCGGCGAAAACGCCCAACGTCCCGTCACTCTCGAAATCGCTGAAGCGCAAAATGGCAGCTTTCTCACCATCAAATACTCCTTCGGTGACAATGGCGACGAAGGCACATCGACCGAAGTCGTCGGCTATGACGCTGCCGAGGATCGCATACGCTCCTGGACGTTCGACTCAGCCGGCGGCTTCAGCGAAGCCTTGTGGCAACCGGACGGCGCCAACTGGCTGCTCGTGTCGAAGAGCGTCAACCCCGACGGCACCCGCGCCAGCTCGCAGCTAGAAATGCGACCCGCTGCGGACGGACGAGGCTTCACTGTCGAGGGCTACAACCGCGAAAGCGGCGGCGTGCCCATGCCAAAACTCGGACCGATCAAGTTCACCCCCATTCAATAACCATGCGCCACCACCGCATCCACTTCCTCGCCCTCGCCAGCGCCGGCCTCCTGCTTGCCGTTCCCGCTGTCGAAGCCAACCGCCTCGGTCAAAGCGCCCCGTCTCGCGGAAGCGGCGGACAGCGTCCCGCCAACGTGCAGCGGCCCGCGCCGCAACGTCCGGCCAATATCCAGCGTCCAGCCAACACCGGAGGCGGCCGCCTGCCAGCCGGCTCGAAACCTGCCGCCCAACGCCCGTCCCAGCCCTCCAAGCCCTCCGGTTCAGTCCAACGTCCGCAATTGCCGACCACAGGCTCACGTCCCGCTGTGGCCGACAAGAAACCCTCAGCACCGGGATCGCGTCCCGCCAACCTCACCAAGGACCGCCCGAACAAACCGGTCGACCTCGGCGGCCTACAGACGTCTCGTCCCAAGCTGCCGGACAACAATAGCAAGATGGCCGACCTTGCCAGCCGCCGTCCCTCGGATCTCACCCGCCCCGCTCCGCTCCCCGGACTCAACCAACCCGGCAGCACTGGTCTCAAAGACCGCCGCCCCGGCGCCGTGCCGCCGCGCGACCGCTTCGAAAAATACCCCGGAGTCGCCGACAACCTCAACCAGCGCCCCGGCGGCTATGACAAATGGCAGCAAAACCGCGAGAAACATTGGGATTCTCTGAGCGACCAGCGTGCCGACCACCTCGACGAATTCCAGGTGAACCGCAATGACCGCTGGGACAACATTTCTTCATTGCAGGACAACCGGCAGGACTTCTACATCAATCGCCGCGAAGACTGGCAAAGCTGGGCCGACAACCGGCAGACGTATCGCCAAGACCGCGCGTGGGAAGTCCTCGACAACGCGCGCGACTACCACAGCAACCTCTTCGTGCCCGATTGGTATTTCGGCAATTCATGGTGGCGTCCCGCGGCTTATTACCGACCGAACATCAATCCTTGGAGCTGGTGGCGTCCTGCCGCGTGGACCGGCCTTGCCGCTTTCTTTGGCGGTGCCGCCGTCGCCTCGGCGCTCGACCGCGACTACGGCACGCAAGTTTATTACGACCAGACCAATTACTACATCGAAGGTCAACCGGTGGCCCCGGCTCCACAATACCGCCAAGAAGCCCTCACCCTCGCCGCGGCGCCGCCTTCCGAAGAGCCGTTCATTCCCGTCGAGGATGATGACAAAAACGGATGGTACCCATTGGGCGTCTGGGCCCTCACGCAGGAGGAGAAGGGCGACGCTGTCATGTTCTACCAACTCGCCGTCAACAAGCAGGGCGAGGTCTCCGGCGCGTACAGCAACGTGCTCACCGGCGAAACCTCACCCGTCACGGGAAGCGTCGATTTCGAAACCCAGCGCGTTGCTTGGCGCACGGGCAGTTCCGACACCACCGCCATGGAAGCCAACCTTGCCGGGCTGACCAAAGACTTCACACCCGTCTTCGTCCACTACGGCACCGGGCAGACTCAAGAATGGCTGCTAGTCCGGATGGAAGATCCATCCTGACCCTGCGGAATCGAACCGAAACGCAACACGTGGCCCCATAAGCATCGGCTGGGTGAAATTGGCGCCCACTAAAACGCCGAGACCACCTGATTTTGCGGTTTTTGCATATCGACCGCTCTGCCGACTTTTGTATACTTGATAACTCCGATGAAGCTTCACACCACGACCACCCTAGCCATCACCGCGTTGCTTTTGGCGTCCTGCCGTCAGGTAGAAACCGATCGCGATGTCTTCCTCCAAATGGATACGAATAAGGATGGGAAGATTTCGCTCAAAGAAGTGAACAAGTTCGCCCTGCCGCGACTTTACGGCCGTTTTGATACCGACGGAGATGCCGTGGTCACGTTGGATGATGTCCGCGCCATCGATCCGAAATTCGACGAAACACTTTTCATCGCGCGCG
>JBILUI010000027.1:0-20307 GCA_044371145.1 Chthoniobacterales bacterium
GATGGGAGGAATTGCTGCACGAGACGGGATTCGCCGAGACAGCGGGCTTGGCCGGTATGCGCAGGGCCAACGGGGAGGAGGGACAGATGGGTGTGCTCGCGCGCAAAGCCTTCGCCCGGCAGGCTCCGGCCGCGGAAGAGCCGGTGGTTTTGGCCGAGAACTCTTGGATGGTTTTCGCCGACGATGCGGGATTGGGACAAAAACTGGCCGCACGCCTCCGTTCGTCTGGCGCACAATGCCGCTTGGTAGCGCGGGGTGATTCCTATCACGCCACGGAGGAAAAAATCGCGCTTTCTTCCACCGGAGCCGAAGACTGGGCGAAGCTTACCGCCGCGTGTTTTGCCGAGAACGCACCGGAGCGTATCATTTTTCTCTGGTCTTGCGACCACGCCGGTGCCGGGGCACTGACCGATGCCACCTCTGAAATACTGCGGCTCTCCCATGCTCTCGACGCTTTGCCGCCCGGCGCGCGTCCGCGGATCGACGTCGTCACGCGGGGTGCCCATGCCGCCGGTCGCGAAGCCGCTCCGCCGGATCCGGTGCAGGGCGCTTGTGCGGGATTGTTCCGCGTCCTCCTCAGCGAGCACCCAAATCTTTCTTTCCGCAACATCGATCTTCCTTGGGGTCCCACCGCCGATAGCGCCGAGTTGCTCTGGCGCGAACTGCTGCGCACCGATGTCGAGCGCGAGGTGGCGCTGCGCGGAGAAGCCCGCTACGTCCAGCGCATTTCCCGCGGTTTGGAAAATCCGCTCACGCCTTTCGACCCGGCTCTCCCGCTCCGTCTCGAGTCGCGCGAGCGCGGCATCATCGACAGCCTGCGTTTCGTCCCTTTCGCCACGCCTGCTTGCGGGCCCGGTGAAGTGCTCATCCGCGTGCATGCCGCGGGCCTCAATTTCCGCGACGTGCTCAAGGCGCTCGGCCTTTATCCCGCGGAAACGGCCGACGCGCGCATGTATGGCGACGAGGTGGGCGGCGAGGTGGTGGCGGTCGGCCAGGGCGTGACCCATGTCAAACCCGGTGATCACGTTTTCGGTCTAGCCGTTTTCGGATTGGCTACTCACACGCTCGCGCGTGGCGCGGATGTCTTGCCTCTGCCCCCCGGGATCACCTTCGAGGAGGCGGCGACCGTGCCCGTGGTTTTCATGACCGCATGGCACGCGCTGAAAAACGTGGCGCGGCTCCGAGCGGGGGAAACTGTGCTCGTCCACGCGGGCGCGGGTGGCGTGGGCATGGCCGCCATCCAGATCGCGCGTCATCTCGGCGCGGAGGTCATCGCCTCGGCGGGTAGCCCGGCGAAGCGCTCTTTCCTCTCCGTGCTCGGGGTGAAGCATGTCATCGACTCGCGACGCGGCGATTTTGCCGAGCGTGTCATGGAGTTGACCGGGCACCGGGGCGTTGATGTGGTGATCAACGCATTGGCCGCGGAAGCCATCCCCATGGGGCTGTCCTGCCTCGCCGAATTCGGGCGTTTCATCGAGATCGGCAAGCGCGATATCTACCAGAATTCCAAATTGCCCATGTGGCATCTCCGCAAGAATGCCTCGTTCCATGTCGTGGCCATGGACGCCGTGTTCGCCGGTGATGAAAATCTGACCCGCGAATTACTCGGCGAAATCACGGAACTTCTGGCCAAGGGCGAGCTCGGCCCGCTTCCTTACCGTTCCTTCCCGGCCAACCGCGCGGATGCGGCTTTCCGCCTCATGGCGGCGGGCAAGCATACAGGCAAAGTTCTCCTCAACATGGCCGCGCCGTTTGTTCCCGCCGAGGGTGAACCTTTGCGCACACCCTTTGCCGTCGATCCCGAAGCGGTCTATCTGGTGACCGGCGGTTTCGGCGGTTTCGGGAAAGTCATCGCGCGTTGGCTGGCCGACCGCGGTGCGCGCCGTTTGTTCCTCACCAGCCGTCAGGGCGCCGCGGCACCGGGCGCGCAGGAGTTCATCGAGGAAATGGCGGCGGCCGGAACGAGGGTTCATGCGGTGGCGGCCGACATCGGTTCACCCGTCGACGTGGAAAAACTTTTCGCCCAAATCCGCGACGCGGGCCGGCCGCTCAAAGGTGTCTTCCATCTGGCCATGGTCATCGACGACGCGCTCCTTGCTTCGCTCACTCCCGAACGCTTCCGCGCGGTGCTCGAACCCAAGGCGATCGGCGGTTGGTTGCTCCATGAACAGACCAAGTCTTTGCCGCTCGACGCGTTCGTCATGTTCTCGTCCGCCTCGAGCATTTTCGGCAACCCCGGGCAGGGGAACTACGCAGCAGCCAATGCTTTCCTCGATGCGCTGGCCCACCACCGGCGCGCCCTCGGGCTTCCTGCCCTGGCCGTCAACTGGGGCGTGCTCGGCGGCGAAGGCTACGTCGCCCGCAACGAAAAAGTGGCCGAGTATCTCTCGCGGCAAGGCACCGAAGCGCTCGCGCCGGACGAGGTCACATCGCTTTTGGAAACCTTTCTCGACTCGTCCGCCACGCAGATGGCCGCGCTGCGCGTCGATTGGGCCAAGTGGCGCCAGTCGTTCCGCGGGTTGCAGGAAAATCCGCTCGTCGAGCGCATCTTCGCCGCAGGTGTCGAAATGGAGGAAGTCGCCGGAAAAACTGCCGACTGGCGCAGCCGCATCGAAGCGTCCGCTCCGGACGATCGTGAGGCTGTCGTGGTGCAAGCGCTGCAGGAGATCATCGGCTCCGTCCTGCGCGTCAAACCCGAGTCGCTGCGCCCCGACCAACCGCTGACCGACCTCGGTCTCGACTCGCTCATGGGCGTGGAGATCGAAAACCTGATCGAGAGCTCGATCGGTGTCACTCTTCCGCCGACCAGTTTGATGCGCGCACGCACCATCGGGCAAATCGCCACGTTGCTCGCCGGCCATCTCGGCGGTGGCGCCGCGGCTCCCGCACCCGTTGCTCAGGTTGCCGCGGAAGTTGAAGCGGTTTCTGCGGACGAAATCGACTTCGGAGGGATCGCGGACGAGGAGCTCGAACGACTCGTCGCGGATGCGCCGGAGAAAACCGGCGGCGTCCGCGGCGGCGTGGCGACCAGCTAGCCGGATGGCAGGTAACGCGCGCGCCCGTTTGGAGGAGTTGCTGGCCAGCGGCCAGGCGCGGTTGGTGCCGCTCACTTTTCCGCAACGCGAGCTCTGGGAAACAGCTCCCGTCCCGCCGGGGGATTCCTCGAACAATATCTGCTCGCTGCTCGATATCCGCGGTCCCCTCACGCCGGAACTTTGCCGCGAGGCGCTGGGCATGGTCATTGCCCGCCAGGAAGCGCTGCGCACCACGATCCTGCCGGGCAAGACGCGCCCCGTCCAGCTGGTACGCGCCTCGGCCGAACCCGTGCTGGAACAGATCGGACTTCCGCCCGGTGCGTCGGGCGCAGAAGCGGCTGTGGCGGCCCTAGCCCCGCTCTTCGCTCAGCCCTTCGATCTGGTGGCTGGTCCGCTGTATCGCCTCATCATCGTGCCCGACGGGCCCGACCATTTTTTTCTCGGCATGGTTATCCATCACTCGGTCGCCGACGGATGGGCCCTGACCACATTTGTCGAAGATTTCATGACCGGGTGCATCGCGGCGTGGCGTCGTTCGGGTAAAGACATGACGCGTTTGCAGGGCTTGAGTGAAAAGCTGTCGCCACCGCCCATGACCTACAGTCAGTGGGGTGCGGCGGAGCGCGCGCAATGGACCGAGCAGGAGTTGGCCGCCTGCGCAGATCGCTGGCGTTCACGGTTGCGGGACGCGGAACTTTTTTTTGATGCCGCCCATCCCGTCGCGGGTGAGCCCTTGCGGCGGTGGGTGGCGGAGATCCCGGGCGCCGCGGCGGAATCCGTGCGCACTCTGGCGCGCAGGGTGGGGACCACGCCCTTCACCGCTCTATCGGCTGCGTTCCGCCTCGCCTTGCATCGCTGGAAAGGCAAAAGCGACGTGGTGCTGGGAACCCCCGTAGCGGGGCGGGCCAAGCCCTCCGTCCGCGAAACGATCGGTTATTTCTCCGAGGTCGTTCCGCTGCGCTGCTGCATCGACCCGTCCCTCGCACTCGCTGATCTTGCCCCGCTGGTCCATGAGGAGACTCTCGAGGATTTCGCCCGGGCCATGCCGTTCGCGGAACTGGTTCGCGCCGTCGATGAAAGCGGGACCGCGCGACGGCGCCATGCCGTCTACGACATCCGCTTTGCCGTGCAGAACCACCCGTTCCCGGATATTACAATGCCAGGTATCTCGGCTGCCTTCCGCAACCTTTCCAGCGGGACGTCCCGCTTCGACTTGGCTTGCGAAATCACCGGTGATACCGGACAAATGGAGGTGGTCTGGCTCCGCCGTGAAAGCGTCGTCGGGGAATCGGATGTCCGGCAACTGGACGCCCTATTCCGCGAGGTTCTGGCGGGTTCATGATCAGAAACTCCGAATCAGCCCGTCCGCTCCGATGCACATGACTGCCAAAAACCCGGTCCACGCCTCCCACGAGGAACCTTGGCCGTGCCGCACGTCTTTCACTTGGGTGATGGTGGGCACTTATTCGACCGCGGCGTTGCTCGCGTGGTGCATGTACAACTATGTCTCGGGAAACACCTTTTTCCTCTGGCTGATCATCCCTCTCGTCTTTATCTCGAGCCACTTCATGCACGCCATGCTCATTGCCTACCACGAGGCGGCGCACGGCAACCTGCGGAAATGGAAATGGCTCAACGAATTCGACGGCCAGTTGGTCGGCATGATCAGCCTCACGCCATTCACGCTTTACCGCGCCCTGCACCAGAAACACCACGTCAATCTCGCCACGGTGAGAGATCTCGAATTGTGGCCTTTCGTCGATCCGAAAGAGCCGCTTTGGTGGCGTCGGACCGCGGCTTTCCTCGAACTGAACTTCGGTTTCTTTTACACGCCGTATCTTTTCTGGCGCGTCTTCCTCGAACATCCGTCCCCCGTGACGAACAAGACGGTGCGCAAACGCATCTGGATCGAAACCGCCGGCATGATCCTGCTCTGGACCACCACGCTTGCCCTCGTTGCTTGGTTCAACGTCTGGAACTGGTTCCTCGTCCTTTACTTCATCCCCGCTTTCATCGCCGGCAACATGCAGAGCTGGCGGAAATACATCGAGCATGTCGGGCTGAGCGGGAACAGCGCGCGCAGCGCGACCCGGAGCATCATTGTGGAAACGGCGCCCGGGCGCATGGTCGCGCTCAGTCTCCTCCACCAACCGCTCCACGGTGTTCACCATGCGAAGAGTTCCATTCCTTGCGACGAGTTGGTCGACCACCTCGATTTGCTCGAGCCCAGCGAAAGCGGCGACACCAAGCCTTTCCCTAATTACCGCTCGGCCTTCGCCGACCTGATGAAGCGTTTGCCCGATCCGCGCGTCGGCGCGCAGTGGGCCGCGGTGGAATAGGGCTGCCCATGCCCGCGTCCGAGGTTCCATCCGGCGAGATCGTCTACCAGGCTTCGGGCCTGACCAAGGAATACGATGATGGCCGCGTCGCCGCCTTGCGCGGGATCGATCTGACCATCGAGCACGGCGAGTTCGTTTCCATCGTTGGCCCGAGCGGATGCGGTAAGACGACTTTGCTCAACATGCTCGGTCTGCTCGACCGGCCCTCGTCGGGAAAACTGCATTTCCGAGGCCGCGATTTGTCCGCGATCGGCGACCCCGCGGCTTACCGCGCGCGGGAGATCGGGTTCATCTTCCAGTCCTTTCATCTCCTGCCCAACTTCACGGTGGAGGAAAACGTGCAAATCCCCATGTTCGGTCTGCCGGGTTCGCCGCGCGAGCGGCGCGCGCGAGCAGTCGAACTTCTCGAGGCGGTCGGGCTCGGTCACCGTCTCGGTCACCTGCCGGTGAAACTTTCCGGCGGCGAGCGCCAGCGCGCGGCCATCGCCCGCAGTTTGGCCAACCGGCCGGCCATCCTTCTCGCCGACGAACCTACCGGAAACCTCGACAGCAAGAACTCCGCGCATGTCATGGATATCCTGCTTCGTCTGCGCGGGGAACACCGTGTCACGCTCGTGATGGTGACCCACGACCAGGAGCTCGCCCGCCACGGCACGCGGATCATCCGCATCAAGGACGGACAAATCGTCGCCGGGAACTGATCCCATGAATTTCCTCCAAGTCATCTTCCGCGGATTGTGGCGCCGTCCGGTGCGGACCGGACTCACCGTCTTGGGTATCGCCATCGGCATCGCCGCCGTCGTCGCTCTCGTCGGGTTGGCCTCGGGTTACGAGAAGAGCGTGGTTGATCAACTGGACACCGTGGGAATCGACATCGTGGTGAGCAACATGCAAGGCGGCATCATGCCCAAGGCATTCGAGGAATCGGTGCGCGACGGGATCGCATCCATGCCCGGCGTTGCCGAGGCCAACGTGACTCTCATGCAAATGCTCAGCGTGGAGGACGCGCCCATGATGGTCGTCTACGGGCGGGAGTGGGATTCTTTCACTTGGGACCAGTTGCAGGTCATCGAAGGACGTCTGCCGCGCGATGCGCAGGAGAATGCCGTGGTCCTCGGAAAACTGGCGGCCGAGGTGCTCGGCAAAAAAACGGGCGACAAGCTGCAAATAGAAACCGGCGAGTTCACGGTCACCGGCATCGTGGACGGCAAGTCGGTGCTGGAGAACGGGGCGATCAACATGGCCCTGCCGCGATTCCAGGAAGTCTCGGGTTACGAGGGCCGCGCGAATTTCGTCAATGTGCGCGTTCCGGAGGGAACGCCGGACCAACGCATCACGGTTCTTTGTCGCGAGATCGAGGCGAAGCATCCCGGCCTGCGCGCGGTCCGCGCGCGCGAAGTGGTGGGAACGAGCCAAGGGTTCCGCATGGCGCAGGCCATGAGCTGGAGCACATCGCTGCTCGCCCTCATCGTGGGCGTTCTCGGCGTGATGAACACCATGCTGATGAGCGTGTTCGAGCGCAAACACGAGATCGGAGTCCTGCTCGCGCTCGGCTGGTCGCGCGCGCGCATCATGTCGCTTATTCTCTGCGAATCCGCCGCCATGGGATTTCTCGGCGGCATTGTCGGTGTTGCGCTCGGCGCGCTCACACTCGCCGTCCTCGAGCAAACCCCTTATGTGCGCGGTTTCCTCGAGCCCAATCTGGGATGGCCGCTCGCCGTGCAGGCCGTGATCATTGCGGTCGCGGTGGGCATCATCAGCGGACTCTATCCCGCTTGGCGCAGTTCGCGCCTTTCCCCGAGCGTCGCCCTGCAGGGTTGACCGTGGACGTCGGGACGGCTTCATTGGCCTTCGCATGCACCGCGCTCTTTTCCTCGTTCTCCTGTCCGTGTCTTGCGCGCTGGCCGAAAATTCCGGGCTGACGGCCGCGCAACTCGCTGCAAAAATGGCGAACGCGGTCGAAGACGGGGATTCGACCGCGCGCGTGAAGATGAGTTCTGCGGAGACCGGGGTGTTGCAAATCCTGATCAAATCCCGCCGCACCGCAGGAAAGGCCGCCACGGCCTACGGGATCCTCTGGCCGAATGAGCGCAAAGGCGAAGGCTTCGTGCTCCGCCAATCCGGCGGCTCCCCGCAAGGTGCGTTGAAGGCGGCCGGCGGTTCGACGACGGTGCTCGGCGCGGCGGACATGACAAAGCCCGTCTTCGGCACCGCCTTGTCCTATGCGGACGTCATCGAAAACTTTTTCACTTGGGAGAAGCAAACGCTGGCCGGCAGCGAAGTGGTCGGCAAGACCGAATGCGTCATCCTCGAGTCGCGCCCCGGCGGAAGGGATGCCACCGTTTACGGCAAGGTGCGCAGCTGGATCGACCCGCAACGCATGGTCACCATGCGCGTGGAGAAATACGGCAATTCGGGGAACTTGGTCCGCCGCATCGATACGACGCAGGTGGCCAAGGACGACGAGGGACGAAGCGTTCCCGCCGGTATGTCCGTGCAGGCGGGAGGGAAAACGACGGAAATCGACGGGGCGAACATCCGTCATGACGTGACGCATTCCGACGCGGACTTCGGGTTGTAACCGCGACCGTGGCACCGGCATGCTGGCTGTGCAGCTTCATCCCGCAGCCTCCGCGCCTACGCGCGCTTCTCGAAAACTTCCACGTCGAATACTTTGCCCGACTGGTGCTGTCCTGCCGGGACGAAGCCGGAGGTGGCCAAGAGGCGCTGCATTTCGGGACGCCCACGGTAGCGGAATTTTTTGCCGAACACTTCCATGATCCGCACCGCACCGATGAGGCGGAACGTGTTGGTCACCAATGAACCGCCGGTCGCCGTCATGGCCGCCACATTGCGCACAACGTCCTCGGCGTATGGCGGACCCTCGGGCTCCGGATATCCCAGGTGGCGCTCGCTTGTGGTGAAGGTGTGGCCGGGAAAATATTCGAGAATACCCATCACGGTGATCACGTCGTTGGGCCGATCGTCCTTCGGCGCGAGGATGTCTTCGGCCAACGCGCGCACGCGGCCGGAATCGAGCAGCGGGCGGGTTGATGTCAATTTGCCCAGGAGGCGCGTCGCCTTGGCGACATTGTTCGCTTCGCGATCGGAGATGGTGGCCGAGATGAGCGCTGGATCGTGTCCCTCGCGCAGCAAACGGTCGAGCACCAGCACCATGCTCAAACCGGCGCCGGCCGCCACGGCTTTGAGGCGCACCGGCTCGCCGCGCGCCAGCCGCACCGCGGCCGAATCGTGGCTGTAGCGCGTCTCCCAGACAAAGCGCAGTTGCACGTCGCGCGCCTGCACCGAATCGAGCATGATGTGGTCCCACGTGCCGGCTTGGCGCCGGACTTCCGGGGAGAGCATCATGTAGAGAGCGTTCATTGGGTCGCCGCCTTCGACGAAATCCTGCGTGTCGGCGCGCGACGGTTCGAGAAGCGTGGCGGCATACGGATGCCCGGATCGCTCGAGGATGCGGTTGCGGAAGACGACCACCTGTTGTCCGTCCGGCCCCGGACGCATCTCCGTCCGCGTGGTCCCCTGCATCAGCCGCCAGACGAGACGCGCAGCCGCGCAGCGCACGAACCCCGAGGGTCGCGGGGGCGCAGCGCCGAAAACACGGCGGCTCAAACTCGCGACGATGGCCCGCGCCGCATCAGTTTCGCCTTCGCCGTAAAGCGCGGCGACCGCGCCCATCGGCGTGATCTTGTCTCGCTCGAGGAGCGATGAGTTGGCGTGATCGGTGGTCACAAGTGCTCCACGAGGATGCGTTTGATCTCCGCCATGCCGAGCGGATGCAAGTGGCTCCAATGCCCGCTGGGCACCACGCGCTCGCTGCGCGCACCATCCATGTGGCTGCTCCAGTAAGGCACGATGCCGTCGCTGCTTTGCGGTTCGGTTTTGTCAAGGTATCCGCCCTTGCCGCGGTCGCCGATGAGCGAGTGGTAAGGCACGCCCGGCGCGGTCGGCAGGGAATTGATTTTTTCCAGGAAAAGGCTGTCCGGGTCGAGCAGGTCGATGCTGTTCGGAAAACGTTTGCGGCTGTGCGAGCGGGCCTCCGGCCGCGCCTGCGCCACGACCTCGGCGTAGGCTCCTTTGTCGGCCACTGGATTGCCCACGATGGCGGCGCCGACCCTTCCCCAGAACCCGATGGCGTCGTCGCTGCCGCGGTGCGAGGCGGACACGAAGATGACGCGGCCGATGTGGGGCACGGGTTTGAAGAGCAGCATGCCGCCGAGCATGTCGCGCGCTTTGTCGGAAATGGTGAGCTGTCCGGGCGGCTTGTCGAAATAGAGGCTCCACAGTTCATCCCGGCTGTCGGTGATGAGGGCGCGGCTGATCATGCCGCCCATGCTGTGCCCGATGACGACCGCGTCGCGCATGCCGGGATAGCGCTTGCGCGCTTCGTCGAGTTGCTTGCGCAGGTAGGACGCCGCCAACGGATAGGGAAGTCCGGAGGGATAGGCGTAAAACCAGATCTGGTAATTCTCGCGGATGACGGGATCGCCGCGCAGGTATTCCACCACGGGCGCCCAGGTGGCCGGCGAGTTGCCGAGGCCGTGGATGCAGATCACCGGGATTTTTCGCGGGTCGTAGGGCTGCAAACGCGCGAGTCGCGCCCGGCCGGCGAACTTCTGGGGCTTGAAAAGTCCGAGGAGCTCCCGCTTCTCCAAGTCGAGTTCGTCGAGAGCCAGGGCAAGAGGCCCTTGGAAATCGCCGGCCAGCGGATAGGTGCGCCCGTCGAAAATCACGTTCTCCCGCGACAAGGGATCGACCAGCGCGATGTCGGCGTTCCGCCCGCGGAAATTTACCAGCGCGGTAAAACTATAGTAGACGTGTTTTCCCTGCGCGAATTTGTCGAGCTTGGTGTAGTCGACTTCCCGTCCCGCGACGACGAGCGGTGCGCCAAGGCCCTCCTTCAGCGAGCGTTCGCCCACGCCTTTGCCGCGGAAATCGTAGCGGTCGCTCGGGCGGAACTCGAAGAGCGACGGATGGAAGTGCTTCTCCTTCGAAGGCGGTGTAAGCGTCAATCGCCACGGCGTGCCCGTGGCCGAGGGCGCGACGACAGTTTTGTCCCAAGGCTCGAGTTTGTTCTCGTAGAGGACGTCCATGACACGGGCCACGGCGAAGTTGTAGTCGCTTTGCAGGAGAGTGTTTTTCGGATCCCGGGCGAGTTTGCGCCGCGCCTCGTCGGCCGCATCAAGATAGCCGCCGAGTTGGGCGAGGGGGTCCTTGGCTGATTTTTCCTGCGCCGCGGCAAGTTGTCTTTGCTCCGCGGTGGTGGCCAGCGAGACGGTGTCTTTTTTGATTTTTGCTTCGGAGTAACCGACACATCCCCCGAGGAGAAGTGATGCGGCCACCACGGGGACGAGGAGGAGTTTCATCGCCGCCCATTTGAGCGCGCCGGTGCCGCGGGTGTCAACGCGCGTCAACCTGCCGCGCCGACCAGGTCGTCCTTGATCGACTTCTGCAGCGGCTTGCCGATCCAGAGCCGCAGGAGCGCGTGGTAGAAATCCGCCCCCGGTATCGTGTCGAGAGTGCGTCCGTCGAGTTTCACCACCGTGCCCTCTTCCGGCGTGTAATCGATGGTGATCACGTTGCCCGGCTCGAGGTCGGCGCCTTTGTTGAAGCACCCGAGAAATTCCGAGAGCTGGCCGCCGAACTTCTCCTTCTCCTCGGCGCTGAAATTGTTGTCGATGTTATCCTGCACCGTGGAGCTGAACTGTTCCTCGTCCACCGAGCGGACCATGGTGATTTCGATCCGCTTCGCGTCGCTTTTCGCTCCCATGATCTGTTCCGCATCACGCATGACCTCGGGGAGGAAGAGTCGGATCTTGTAGACCTCGAATCCCCAGACCGAGCGCGTCGCTTCGCCGTTGAGAACCAACCCGTCTCTTTGCGCGGGTGCGGCTGCGACCGGCGGCGCTTCCTCTTTCGCGTTCGCCCCGCAAATAAGAGCCAAGGACGCAACAAGAGCGGACAGCAACCTCATGGAACCAAGATCTGCTAATCTGCCGCCACGCGCAACATCACTTCATTGCGCCGCATGAAGGGCAGCGTCCACGGCGGATCGTAGTAGGCGAATACCGGCTCGCCTTCGGCCTTCAGGTTTTTCTTTTCCATCCACGCGCGCAGTTTTCCCAAGGCGTCAGCTTCGTTCTTGTCCGTCCGCAGTCCCGAATAAGTGAACACCGCGAAACGCGCCGCCGGCATGGTGTCGACGGACACCTCCGCGGCTTTCGGTGCGGGCACCTTGGCCGCGGCCAGCTCGCGCGGCACGACAAAACTCATTCCGCTTTCTTCGCCCTTGTGCTGCACAAGCACCGGCGCCGTCATGGCGATCTTCTGTTCCGCCTCGTTCCCGCCGGAAATATAACGGAACAGCCGCATAAAATCCCCGTCCCCCATCGCCGTCCGCGCCACCGTCATGGCCGGATAATCCCGCACCTCGAACTTGCCGTCTTTAGCAACCACTTTGTATTCGGGCGTTTCAGTGGCCATGGCCATGGATGTTAGCGCCAACGAGCAGAGGATAACGAATCGGGAATTCATGCTGTAATCATAACACGAAAGAAGCCGCTCTGCACCCAAAGCCGCATCGTGAGGAGAGGTTCAGAAACCGTTGCTCTCGCGAACTCATCAAAGATACCCTGCAGCCAGCAAGGCCAAGATCACCAGAGGCACCGACCCTTGAACTTCGAAGAGACGGTTGTCCTGATAGGCCGAAAGATACTTGCCGTCCCACTGAAACAGCCGGCTCCCTTGATACTGCGAGATATACTCGCCATCGATCTGCAAAATCCGGTTGCCTTGGTATTGCGAAATATATTGCCCGTCCTTTTCGAATAAACGGCTTCCCTGGTATTCGGAGAGATATCGGCCGTCCCACGCGTAAAGCCGGCTCCCTTGGTATTGCGAAAGGTATTTCCCGTCCCACGCGTAGAGCCGGTTGCCCTGATATTGCGCAATGTAGGAGTCGGCGCACGCCGCGGCCACGGTCGCGGCCAGAGCGAGGAAGACAACGAAGAGCTTCATGCGGAGGAAAAGCTATTGAGTCCGCAGGTAGCCGGCAAGGCGTGACCGCCAAACGCTTGTGTTCACCATAGCTCTCGTTGCGCTGGGGCAGTGGGTCGCAGGAAATGCAGCGCGCGTAGCCACAGAGTTCGCGCCGTGCTGGAATGCTCTTGTCCGTCGCGGCGTGGCGGCGGATGGTCGGCGGCGATGAATGCGTTTTTTGTCGATCTCGGGCGGCGAGTGCGGGAGCGGTGGCAAGCAGTGGATTTTTCCCTCGCGGCCTTTCCCGATATCGCGCGGACAGCTCTCGAGGAGAATCCCCCGGCGACGCAGGTGGATCTCGCGGCTCTCATTCGCTCGTTTTTGCGCGACGATGAGCAGCCGCACCAAACCGCATCAGGGTTTGGTCAGCCGGAGCTGATCGTCTTCGATGATCCGCGCTTTTATATCCAGCTGCTCTTCTGGCTGGACGGAACCACGCAGATTCACCAGCACGAGTTTTCTGGGGCCTTTCATGTGCTGGCGGGATCGAGTCTGCACGCCGAGTTTGCCTTCACCAACGTGCGGCCGGTCACCGCGCATTTCCGGTTGGGGGATTTGCAACTGACCGGCACCGAGTTGCTGGAGACCGGGCGCACCGTGTCGATCACGTCGGGCGCGGGCAGTATTCACTCGCTCTTTCACCTAGAAACTCCGTCGGTCACCGTGGTGGTGCGAACCCATTCGGATCCGGGGACCGGGCCGCAATTCACTTACCTGCCGCCGCACGTCGCGGTGGATCCGTTTTTTTCGGACGCGCTGACCACCCGGCGACTGCAACTGCTCGACGCTCTCGAGCGCACGGGGGCGGGGGACTACGCGGAAGTGGTGCGCGCCATGGTGGCCGGGCTCGACTACGAGCGCGGATTCTTCACGCTGCAAAATTGCCTCGGCGCCCTGCGTGAGCGGGGTGAATGGGAGGAAACGTGGAATATTTTTGCGGAAAAACACGGAGCACTCGCCGCCTACGCGGCGCCCACGCTCGAAGAGATTGTTTGGCGCGATCGCCTCGTCAGCCTGCGCAGTTCCATCGAGGACGCCGACCACCGTTTCTTTCTGGCCCTCCTGCTCAATGTGCCGCGGGCCCCGGAAATCCTGCGTTTGGTCGCCGCGCGTTTTCCCGGTGATCCGGTCGACACGGTGCTGGGCTGGGCGGAGGAACTCAGCGAATCGTCCGACGCCGGCACGTGGATTCTCGACGCGGAGTATCCCGCCGAGGAAGAGGACGAAGGAGGTGAAGCTCCGTTCGATCGTTTTCTCGGCACCCTGGCGCGTTGCCTTAAAGGCAAGACCGATCCAACCGATGCCGCCCGGCGCGCGGCGCTGGCGAAGTCGAGCCTGCGGGCTCTGGTCGCGTGAGCACCGTGAATTATTATGACACGCTCGGCCTTGACCGGCGTTGCACCACGGCCCAGATCCGCGCCGCCTACCGCCGGTTGGTCAAACAGCACCACCCCGACGTTAATCACACTGAGCCCGACGCCACGGGGCGCGCCCAGTCACTCAACACCGCGCACGCCACACTGAGCGATCCGGGCCGGCGCGCGGTTTATGATCGAGAGTTGGATGGGGATACCCCCGCCGCGCCAGCCGTGCCGCGCGGAAAGCAACGTGACATCGCGCAGGACGTGATGTTGCGGGTCGAGGAGTTTTTGCGGGGGACTATTCTGACGATCAGAGCCAACGATCCGGCCAACCCGAATGGTGCCGAGAGTTACGAACTCGAAGTTCCACCGGAAACCGCACCGGGCACCAAATTTCGTGTGCCCCGAGCGGAGCCATTCGCCGGAGGCTTTGTGGTCGTGCGTCTGCGCGTCTTGCCGGGCGGCCGCCTCCGGGCGCGCGGATCCGATCTACGCACCGACTTGCGCATCAGTGCGGCGCGCGCCGCCAGCGGCGGCAGCGAGATGGTCCCTGGCGCAAGTGGACGCATGGCGCGCGTGACCATTCCCTCCGGTGTCACGCGGGGTGCGGTGCTGCGGGTCACGGGCGAAGGTCTGCCCAAGCCACGCGGCGGCCGCGGCGATCTGCTGGTGCGCGTAACCTATCACGTCGAAGTGAAAGTCTCACGCGGGGCCAAACAGCCAAGTTCCTCCCGGCGGCTGGGGCGGGGCAGGATGTAACGGCTGAATTTGGGGCTGCTATCGGTCGCGTCCCCGGCTAATCTGACTATATGTCCAACGACCCTGATGTCCGCTGGCACCAGCGTTTGCAGAGTTTTGGCAAAGCATTTGTCCGTCTTTCGGAAGGCGCCCAACTGGCCGGGGAGCGGGATCTTTCTCCTCTGGAGAAGCAGGGGCTGATTCAGGCGTTTGAGTTCACTCACGAACTGGCTTGGAACGTGCTCAAAGATTACCTCGAATGCCAAGGCGTCCAAGGGGTGGTCGGGTCCAAGGGGGCCACGCGCGAGGCCTTCAAGAACGGCCTCCTTGCCGATGGCGAGGTCTGGATGGACATGATCAAGAGCCGCAACCAGACCAGCCACACCTACAACGAAAAGACGGCAAATGAGATCACCGAAGCCATCCTCACGCGGTATTACGCGCAATTTTCCCAGTTCCAGGCACAATTTTCCGAGCTGCAGGAGGCGGGGTCATGAACGCGCACGGGTTGAGCCGACAGACCGTGGAGCGGATCCAAGAGGTGTTGGCGCATTTTCCCGAGGTCCGGAAAGCTGTGCTTTTCGGGTCGCGGGCCAAGGGCGCCGCCAAGCAAGGCTCCGATATCGACCTCGCGCTCTACGGCGAGGGGCTCGATTGGCGTTTGCTTGGTCAGGTCGAGAACGAATTGGATGACCTGCTCTTGCCTTATACCTTCAGTTTGCTCCACCACGACAACCGGACCGATTCCGAAGTGGCCGCGCACATCGCGCGGGTTGGGGTTCCTTTCTACCAGCGCCAGCGGGCGGTGGTCGTGTGAGGGGCTGATTTAAGGAGCAAGACATGCTCCATTTTCGCGCTTTGGCGGCGGGAAAATAGTGGTTGAGTGGATGGGAGGAAGGAAAAGGAACGAGTCCGCGGTGACTCAGGCGGTGAAGCGGTTGGAAGCGAGGACACGGAAAGATCGCAAATTGGCGAAATTCTACGCGGCTCTCGAAAAAGAAATGTCAAATGTCAAAATGTGGCCCCGATTGCCGTCGCGATCCGAACCGCAAATGCTTTGGCCCCATGGCGCAGGACTTCCATGCTGCTTTCGGCTTGGGCAATGACGACAAAACGATCAACACGCTGGACGCCGGCGGCGTCCTGTTTCTTTCGGTCAAAGCCTTAGTCGAGGAGTTGAGGGCGCGGGGCAAGACGATCGATGAACTTCAAAATGAGAAGCGCGGAGGTCGATGAATTCAAAGCGAAGCTCGAGGCCGTCGAGGAAGGGTTGAACTGCCTGTCGCCGCGGCAGGTGTTGGCGACCCGCTCTATCCCGAGGCTCGGTATCGACCGGCGGCAACCGCGGGTAATTATTCCATTGCGCAAGAGTGTTAGAGCGTGTTCCTTTCTACTTATGAAGCGCTCGACCATCCTCCTCATTGTTGAGTCGCTGTTTGTCGCGTTCACCCTCGCAAACTCTTCCCACGCCCAGCCGCTGGTTGGCATGGAGACTGTAACGGTGGGCGATGCGGGCAACCATAAAGACGGCACCGGCTACGGTGCGGTGAATGATGTATTCGCTCTCGGTAAATACGAGGTAACCATCGGCCAATACGCCGTCTTCCTCAACGCAGTGGCCTCGGTTACTGCGGGGGCCCATCTTGCGGATTTATGGCACCCCAAAATGTCGAGCGATCCGAGAATCTCCGGTATCAGTCGCACGGGCAGCGGCACGGCGATCGATCCCTACATCTATTCCGGCCTCGGGAACACGAACCGTCCGATTTCCTACCTGAGCTGGATCGACGCGGCGCGTTTCGCCAACTGGCTGCACAATGGCGCGACCATCGGGGCCAGCACCGAGACGGGGGCTTACACGCTCAACGGAACCAACACCGGAATTATCCTCAGAAACCCGGGTGCCAAATGGTGGATTCCGAGCGAGGACGAGTGGTATAAGGCGGCTTATTACAAGGGCGGCGGAGCCAAGGCGGGTTATTGGGACTATCCCACGCAGAGTGATAAGGCTCCTGGCAACATCGTCGGCAGCGCTCCCAACCAGGCCAACTACTGGATCGGCGTCTTTTCCGTGACGCAGTCGGCTGCTTATCCGACGAGCACGTCCCTTTCCGAAGTGGGCGCTTTCGCCGGCAGCGCGAGCGCCTTCGGAACCTACGACCAGGGCGGGAACCTGCTCGAGTGGAACGATGCGGTGATCGGCGGCGTCTCCCGCGGTCTCCGCGGTGGCGACTGGAACGGCAACGAACTCGGCCTGCAATCGACGACCCGCGGCGACGGGGGCACCGGTGCGCCTACTTACGAGGACGACGACATCGGTTTCCGCCTTGCCGCCGTTCCCGCTTCGTCCATCACCACTGCCACGGTCAAGTTCCTGCCGCCCAAGCGCACCGTCCCGGCGGGGAGTTCGGCGAAACTCATGATCGTGGTGGGGGCGGACTCGATGGAAGAAGGAACAGTCACGGTCAACCTCTCCTACCAGCCGGCATTGCCGGGTGCACCGGCAACGCAGACGCTCGAGGTGCCGGCCAAGAAAAGAGCCAACCAGAAGCCGATGTCTGTTCGACGAAAGCTTACCGTGCCCATCCCAGCCACGGCCAGCGGATCGGTTGTCGTCACCGCCTCGGTTCCCGGCGGCAGCCCGTCCACCTGCAATCTGACCATCAAGCCGGGAAGGAATTAGGGGCCACGAATTTTCCGTTCGCTTCGTGAAGGAGCGTTCGTCTTATTCCATGCTCGAGGCGTGCTTTCCGAAAAGCTCCAACGGCGCACCAAACTCACGGCGCCAAATCACAAAACTGGCATCTGTCGGTCCAACGCTGCAGGCCAGCGCCCGCCAACGCCCGTTCTTTTTTCGCAGGATGCCATAAACGGAATCGCCGTCA
This sequence comes from Chthoniobacterales bacterium, assembly GCA_044371145.1. Lineage (GTDB taxonomy): Bacteria > Verrucomicrobiota > Verrucomicrobiia > Chthoniobacterales > JACTMZ01 > JACTMZ01. The sequence goes on from JBILUI010000027.1 coordinate 17,415, forward strand.
AACGGCCGACCCTCTCCGTTCCGTTCGGCGTCCAACCTCTCCGCGTTGTAGGGTGAGCCGTCAGTGCGTTTGAGTTCGCCGATCAGAAAGGCCCAACCGTCGAGCACATTAAGAGTCGAGATGACGAAAATCGGCCTGACGCCGAATTCATCAATGACGGGAACGCGCAGCGCATCGCAGATGGTCTTGCGTTCGGCGCTGCCGGGCGGCGGAGTGACTGGGCCGGCCACTGCCTCGCCGATTCCGTGCGCGGCCAAAACGGCGCCGATGAGCATTATCCGGACCATGGGCAAATATTAGCCGGGGGTGTGACCGTAGGTCGAGGGCAGGACGCCGCGAGCGGATCCGGCGCGTTTTCTTGGCCGCCCGGGCGAAGCGATTAGTCATTCCGGAGGCCTCTAGAAAACGGGGTAAACAATAGCGCGGGTAATCCGGATTGCGTCTTGTCTGCTTCGCCGCGTTCACGAAGATTCACAGACCAAATGAAAACCTCCCACACTATCTTGTTCGCCGCATTGACACTGGCTTTCACCGCCAATCTCCACGCTCAGCAAGGCCGCACTATCCCCGCACAATTCCACGGAACCTGGACTTGGAACGATAACGGTGTTCATCCTCAAGACGGCGAGCAACCTCTGACGATATCTTCCAAAGAGATTACCGCCCATGAAACCTCCGGGCAGGTTACCGGCACCATCGAAATCAGCGCAGACGGAAGAAAGTGCACGGTGAGTGTTGACGCAGCATGCGAGGGGATGGAAGGCAAAGAGAAGCTGACACTAGTTCTCTCGTCGGACGGAAAACGTCTTAAGCTCAAGCAAGGGAATACAAGCACCTGCGGATTCGGGGCGGGAGACTACTACCAAGCACGCTAGCTCAAAGCGACCTCCGTCGCTGTGCGGGTGGACGGGATCATGTGCCCGTTTACCAGCTTGGCCACCCCTACGAGGAGGCTATGGCTGTTGTGAAATAGAGCGGCCTCGCGGGCGTGACCTCTCCGCCAAGCCGCGCAGCAGAAAACAATCCGCCTTGGGCTGAGGGAATCAGCTATTCATCGAACCAAGGCCAGGTCTTTACGCGGCCGCCCATCGCGTTATAGTGTCTAACTACTTTAAGCCGGCGTGGCGGAACTGGCAGACGCGACGGACTCAAAATCCGTTTCCCGCAAGGGAGTGTGGGTTCGACCCCCTCCGCCGGCAGATTTTTCCCGCCGATTCAGCGGTCGCAGAGCGCCTCTGCAGCGATTAGCAGAAAAAATTAGCCGATGCCTGCCGCGGCGTCGGCCACGGTTTCGAAGACGCTGAACATTTGGTCCAGCCCGGTCGTGCTGAAGAATTCGCTCATCTGCGGATTGAGGTTCGCGATGGCGAGTTTGCCGCCTTTCATGGCGAGCGATTGCGAGGGGCGGATAAGGGCGCGGATGCCCACGCTGGCGATGAAATCGACGCCGCCCATGTCGACGATGAGACCTTTCTCGGCCTGCTCTCCGGCCTCCATCGCCGCGGAGTGGAGCGCGTCGGCCGTGCCCTGATTGAGTCGTCCGCTCAAGACGAGCACGGGAATGTCGCCTTCGTAGCGGGTGGAGATGTCCATCAGGCGGCTTTGGCCGCGGCGACGGCTGCTTCGCGCGTGTCATGCACCGCATAGGCGGTCATGAACTGGGCGATTTCGAAAAGCTCCTTCACCTGCGGTTGGAAGCTGCAGACCGACAATGTGCCGCCGTCGCGCCCCATGCGGCGTCCGGCGAGGAAGAATTCGCGGAAGCCGGCGCTGCTCACGTATTCGAGGGCGGCCAGGTCAATGACGAGGTGCTTCGACTTGGTCTCGTCGAGTTTGCCGTGGAGGGCTGTCTTGAAGTCGTTGTAGGTCGTGGTGTCGATCCGTCCGGCGGGGCAGGCGATAAGGACATCGCCATCGGTAGCGAAGGTGCATTGCATAGAGGTGAATTTGAGGCGTAGCACCCGCCGGCAGCAAGGCTTTTCCGCTCCGGTCCGCAGGTCTGCGGCATTGCCCCGCGGGGGCAATGGCGGTAGCTAAAGGAGTTGCCGCCCGTCTTCCGGGCTCCCACCGCCCAAAGCCATGGCCAAAATCCTCATTGTTGAAGACAACGAAATGAACCGCGACATGCTCTCGCGCCGTCTCGAGCGCCGCGGCTTCGCCATTGTCATGGCCATGGACGGGCAGCAGGGCGTCGACATGGCCCGCAGCGAAAAGCCCGACCTCATCCTCATGGACATGAGCCTTCCGGTCATGGACGGGTGGACGGCGACGCAGACGATCAAGGCCGACGCGGAGCTGGCCAAGATTCCGGTCATCGCGCTGACCGCGCACGCCATGGCCGGGGATCGCGAGAAGGCGATGGCTGCGGGGTGCGACGACTACGACACCAAGCCGATCGAGTTGCCGCGCCTGCTCGAAAAAATCGGAAAGTTTTTGCCGGATGTCTGATCCCGCCGCATCGGGCGAGGAGGCGGTCGCGGCATTGCGTCACGACCTGCGCACGCCGCTCAACCAGATCATCGGGTATTCCGAGTTGGTCGCGGAAGACCTCGAGGGTGATGCCCATGCGCGGACGCGCGAAGATCTCGACAAGATCGGGCGCGCGGCGCGCGGGTTGGCTGAGTTGATCACGCGGGAGATCCAACCCGGGCGGATTGCTTTGTTGGCGGATGGTAAGAGTGCTTCTCCCCGCGTCCCCGGGAGGCAAGAGAGCGGACGGCTGGCTCAGCCGTCCCTACCGGAAGGTGATGAGATTATCGCTCCCGCAGCTATCGCCGCGAAAATTCTCATCGTCGACGACCAGGAAGAGAATTGCGCGGTGCTGCAGCGGCGGTTGGAGAAAGAAGGTCACGAGTGTGCCGCGGTTTACGATGGAGCCACCGCGCTGGAGCGC
>JBILUI010000136.1:0-5745 GCA_044371145.1 Chthoniobacterales bacterium
TGTGGGTGTCGGCGATGACAGCGATGCGCATGGGGGGATTTTGCCCGAAGCGGGATGCACTCGCAAACCGCGAGTCGGGAGGCTAGGGTGCGTTTGATGTGGAAATTCGCCAATCAGCAACTGCGCGACCTCGTGGCCTACGAGCCGGGCAAGCCGGTCGAGGATCTGGCTCGCGAGCTGGGCATCCCGCACGGCGAGATCATCAAACTGGCTTCCAATGAAAATCCGCTCGGCCCTTCGCCCAAGGCGCGGCAGGCCATGATCGAGACGATCGAGCGCTCGCACTTTTATCCCGACGGCGGCGGCTACTATCTGCGCGAAGCCATCGCGGAAAAACTCGGTCTCTCCATGGCCAACATCATCTTGGGCAATGGCTCTAATGAGATCATCGAGTTCATCGGCCATGCTTATTTGCAGCCCGGCGACGAAATCGTGCAGGCCAAGCACTCGTTCGCTGTGTATCGCCTCATGGCGCAATTGTTCGGCGCGAAAACGATCGACGTGCCCGACCCGGGTTTTGTCGCCGATCTCGACGCGATGCTCGCCGCGATCACGCCTCGCACTAAGGAGGTCTTCATTGCCAATCCGAACAACCCGACCGGCACGATGGTCCAGCAAGACGCGATTGACCGATTCATGGAGCGCGTGCCGGAGCACGTCATGGTGGTGTTCGACGAAGCCTACTACGAGTTCCTCGACGAACCGCCGGACGTGATCAAATACGTCCGGGCCGGACGCAATATTGTCGTCCTGCGCACCTTCTCGAAGATCCAGGGATTGGCCAACCTGCGCATCGGCTACGGCATTGCCGCGCCCGAGATTGTCGAGGTGCTGCAAAAAGCGCGGCAACCATTCAACGCCAACGGCATCGCGCAGGCGGGGGCGCTGGCCGGTTTGCAGGACACCGCGCACATGGAAGCAACGCGGCGCGTGACGCACGAGGGGCGGAGTTTCCTGCAAGCCGAGTTTCTCGACATGGACCTCGAGTTCGTGCCGAGTTACGCCAATTTCGTGCTGGTCCGCGTCGGTGACGGCAAAAAAGTTTTCGAAGCGCTCCTCCGCCGCGGAATCATCGTCCGGGCCATGGGCAGCTACGGTCTGCCCGAGTGGATCCGCGTGTCGGTCGGGACGATGGATCAGAACAAAGCCTTCATCGCCGCCTTTCGTGAACTCGACCGCGAGGGCGTCGTCGGACGCGACGCGCTGGCCACGGTCGCCTGATGGGCGGCGACACCATCGCCGCACTGGCCACGCCTTGGGGCACCGGGGCGGTCGCCATGATCCGCCTGAGCGGCGCGCAGGCCGTGTCTGTCGCGGATAAACTTTTCCGCGGGAAACGGCCGCTGGCCGACGCGCCATCCGGCCGGGTGCGGCGCGGCACGGTGGAGTGCGATGGTCGCGTATTCGATGACGTTCTCGCCACGGTCTTTCGCGCCCCGAGAAGCTACACGGGCGAGGATGTGGTCGAGATCAGCGGTCACGGCGGGCCGGTGGTGGCGGAGGAAGTTTTGCGCGCGTTGTTCGCGGCCGGTGCGCGGCCGGCCGACCCGGGCGAATTCACGCGGCGCGCGTTTCTCAATGGCAAGATGGATCTGACGCAAGCCGAAGCGGTGATGGATCTCATTGCGGCACGCGGCGCGGCCTCAGCCGATGCGGCCGCGGCACAGCTGGCCGGAAGGCTCGGCCGCGAAGTGGAAAAATTGCGTGGCGAAACGATGACCGCGCTGGCACACCTCGAAGCGTTCATCGATTTTCCCGAAGAGGGGATCGATCCGGAAACCGGACGCGCCTTGCTCGCGCGAGCCGATGCTTTGTCGTCGGCCATCGAGAGGATGCTCGGGACGGCGGACGAGGGGCGCATGCTGCGCGAAGGCGTGCGCTTGGTCATTCATGGGGAGCCCAATGTGGGAAAATCCAGCCTGCTCAACCTCCTTCTCGGCTACGACCGGGCGATGGTCAGCGAAATCCCCGGGACGACGCGCGACACCATCGAAGAAAATCTCACCCTGCGCGGTATTCCCTTCCGCGTGGTCGACACGGCGGGGCTGCGCGAGACGGATGATCCGCTCGAGGCGGAGGGCATGCGGCGTACGCGTGCGCATTTGGCCAAGGCGGATCTTTCTTTGCGGGTCATCGATGCCGGTGTGTCCGCCGCGCCTTCCGGCGGAGAGGCCGGTGAAATCACCGTGCTGAACAAAGTCGACTTGTGGACCGGCGGCGATCTTCCGGCGGGGATTGTTCCGCTCTGCTGTCTCGACGCGCGCGGATTGGACAAACTCGTCGATGCCATCGTCGATCGCACGCGCATCGCTCCGCCCGCCTCGCGCGAGGAGGCCGTGGCGATCAACGCGCGGCATCAGGATTGCCTCCGACGCGCAAAAGAAGCCATCGCCGCCGCGCGGGCTTCGCTCGAACGCGGCGATGCGCCCGAATTCACCGCGGTCGAATTGCGCGCGGCGTTGGCTGCCGTCGGGGAAATCACCGGAGGATCCGACGCGGACGACGTGCTCGGGGAAATCTTCCGCAACTTCTGCATCGGGAAATGAGAGAGAGTTGAGGGTTGAGGGATGAGAGTTGAAAGAGGAGAAAGGTCCGCGACATGAGTTTGTATGACGCATTGGCCCGTCCGCTTTTGTTCCGCTTGCCCGCGGAAACGGCGCATGAGGTTTCGATGAAAATGCTCGCGGTGGCTGCCGTGGTGCTCGGCCCCAACGTGGCGGCACCGCGTGGTCGCGCGGTCGATTGCTTCGGGTTGCGCTTTCCCAACGCGGTCGGGCTGGCCGCGGGGATGGATAAGAATGCCACAGCGCTGCCGGCATGGCCGCTCATGGGATTCGGGTTCATCGAAATCGGGACCGTTACCGCACACGCGCAACCGGGCAATCCCAAACCGCGCGTCTTCCGTCTGCCGAAGCAGTTCGCGCTGATCAACCGGCTCGGTTTCAACAACGAAGGCGCGGAGGCGGTCGCGGCGCGCTTGGCCAAATGGAGAGCGTCCGGCCGCTGGCCGCGCGTTCCTGTCGGAATCAATCTGGGCAAGTCGCGCGTCACGGCTTTGGACGACGCGCCGCGCGATTACGCGCAAAGTTTCCGTCTGCTGCGCGGGCACGGCGATTACTTCGTGGTCAATGTCAGTTCGCCCAACACACCGGGCCTGCGCGATCTGCAGGGAGCGGCGCAGCTGCGCGCCATTTTGCGCGCTATCGCCGCGGAGAATCCGGAAAAAAAGCCGGTGCTGGTGAAAATCTCGCCCGACCTCGCCGAGCCGCAGTTGGCCGACTTGGTTTCGTGCGGCGAGGAGGAGGGGATCGCGGGGTGGATTGCCACGAACACCACGCTTGATCATTCCTCCGTTCCGGCCGGCGAGGACCAGGATGGCGGTCTGAGCGGGGTGCCGCTGCGTGAGAAGTCGGACACCATTTTGCGCGAACTGGTTGCGTGCACCCGCCTTCCGGTCATCGGGGTGGGTGGGGTGAGTGATGCGGAATCGGCCCGGGCCAAAACAGAGGCGGGGGCCAAACTGGTCCAACTCTACACCGGTCTGGTCTACGGGGGGCCTGCTCTTCCGAGGCAGATCGCGGCGGGATTGGCAAAAGTGTGACTTTTCAGCTTTTGCGAACGGACTAGATTGGTGGACTCAATGGAGCTCACGGAGCAAAAGCCGGCCGCGGTCGAGCCGGACAAAAAAAGCAAAGGCAACTGGCGCATCCTCGCCGATGCGTTCAACCGCTATGTCATGGAGGGCGGGATGACTCACGGCGCAGCGTTGACTTACTACGCCGTGTTCTCCCTCGGTCCGCTCTTGCTTGTCGCCACGGCGATTACCGGATGGTTCTTCGGCGAGGAAGCGGCGCGCGGGGAATTGAGTGACAAGCTTGTCGACACCTTCGGTCCGGACACGGCGGCGACCATCGAAACATTGCTCGCCGGCGTGCGCGCCCGCACCGCATCGGGTTGGGCGGCGATCATCGGCGTGGTCGTCCTGCTCTACACCGCCTCGAGTGTGATGCGGCAGCTCAAGGATTCGATGAATTTCATCTGGCAGGTGCCGCACCTCAAAGAGGCGACATGGTGGAAATGGGCCGAGCATTATCTTGTTTCCGTCGTCGGTGTGCTCATCGCGGGTTTGCTTCTCATTGTCTCGCTGCTCTCAACGACCTTTCTTGCCGCGATGAAAAAGTATCTGCCCGAGGGCTTGCCCTACTCGGGCAATGTGCTGCTTTCCGTGGAATTCGGCGTGACTGTCGTGCTGGTCACCATCGTTTGCGCGCTCATCTTCAAATTCCTGCCCGAAACGCGCGTGCTCTGGCGCTACGTGTGGCTCGGGGCCTTCGGCACCGCGCTGCTTTTCTCGCTCGGCAAGCTGGGTATGGGGCTCTACCTCGGTTGGCTCAGCGCCGAGTCGTTCTACGGCGCGATGTCATCCTTCATGATCCTGCTCTTCTGGATGTATTACTCCGCGCAGGTGCTGGTGATCGGTGCCTATTTCACCGAAATGACCAGCCGCACGCGCATGGCGGCCAAGGCGGCGAAGGCTAAGGTTTGATGCGGTGGGTGGATCGCGCTGTCCCGGCGCGATTTTTATTAGAGCGGTTTCCGAAATGTCGTAGCCGCTCTGTTCTGATTGAGCGCCGCCCATGACCTTGCGTCATGGGAGCGCAACAGACCTGTTCCCGTCGGACGGGACAAGCCCGTCCGCGCGGGCCTCGGAATGAAAAAGGCGGCTACGGAAAATCTTAAACTGCTCTAGAAATCGCGCTGGGACAGCGCGATCCACCTGAAAGCCAGATTAAGCCACTTTCGGCGCGGGCTTGCCCGTCGGGGATTTTTTCGCGGGCGACGACTTGGCTTCTTTCGGTTTTTCCGCATCGGCCGCCGCGCGCGAATTGACGTGCGACTTTCCGCTGAAGGCCGCGCCTTCCTCGATGAGCACGCGCGCGGCGTGGATGTCACCGCGCAACGTTCCCGAACTTTTGATCACCGCGCGCCCGGTGGCGTGCACCTCGCCGTCCACCTCGCCGAAAATCACGACCGACTCGGCGCGGATGCGCGCTTTGACCTTGGTGTCCTTCGCGATGGTCACCGTGCTCGGGCAATGAATCTCGCCGTCGACAAAACATGTCACGGTGCGTTCGCCGGGCAGTTTGAGCGTGCCGTGCACTTCGATGTCGGAGGGGATTTGTCCGCTGGTTTGCGGGGCGGGCGGCGTGACCATGGCCGGTGCGCCGGCCACCGCGGCGGGGGCGGAGCGGAGAGGTCGGTCGGGCAACACCGAGGAAATCGTGCGCCATTCGGCCCAGCCTTCCTGCCAGCAAAAATCCTCCGGGTGAAATTCGCCCGTGCCGAGGAAGACGGCGATTTCCTCGGGTTCGTGCGGCCCGAAGGTTTGGCCGTTTTTGGTGACGAAAAGGGGCATGCGGGGAAAGCCGATAAAGATCCCAAAGGCGGCGAGGAAGCAACGGTTTTCGCGCGGGCACTCCTGCGGAGCTGGCGGAAGGGAGATTTGCGGATTATTTTGATTGCGCCTTTCCATGCATGTTCTAACCCAGCAAGCCGCTGCGTCGGGTGATGTCGCCGATGCCTTGCGGCGCATCGAAGCCGTCTTAAAGTTGAGCCGGACGGCGGTCTGGGAGGTCGACCGCGAAGGTGTCTTCACTTATGTCAGCTCTTCCTTTGAAGATTTGCTCGGTTACCGGCCGGAAGAGTTGGTCGGGAGGCGCACCATCCATGATTTTTATCCGGCGC
>JBILUI010000137.1:0-5715 GCA_044371145.1 Chthoniobacterales bacterium
GGCGGAGAATTTGCGAGTCGGGCGAGACCGAACGGCGGCGGTTGACCGCATCGGCGAGGGCCACATCGGTGACCGAGCCGAAGCGGTAGCTGACCATGCGCCCGAACATTCCGTCCGCGCACAGCTCGACCGCGCGCACGCCGAATTGCTGCCCGAGCACTCGGTCGAACGCCGTCGGCGAACCGCCCCGCTGCAAATGTCCGAGCACCGCGCAGCGCGTCTCGCGACCGGTGCGGGCGACGAGCGATTCGACGTAACCTCCGATCCCCCCGAGCCGGTTTTCCCCCGACCCGGTCTGCCGGCGCATTTGGCGGCCGGCTTTGGCGCGTGCGCCTTCCGCCACCACGAGGATGGCGGAGCGTTGACCTCTTCGCTCCGTGTCTTTGACAAAGCGGGAGAGAAGGTCTGCGTCGAACGGGATTTCCGGAATAAGTGCCGCGTCCGCTCCGCCGGCCACCGCGCCGTGCAGAGCGAGCCATCCGGTGTGGCGTCCCATGACTTCGAGGACGATGGCGCGGCGGTGGCTTTCGGCCGTGGTGCGCAGATTTTGCACCGCCTCGGCCACGCGGGCCACCGCGGTGTCGAAACCGAAGGTCACATCCGTTGACTCGAGATCGTTGTCGATTGTTTTGGGAACTCCGATGACACGCAATCCCGCGCGCGAAAGGTGCAGCGCGGTGCGGAGGGAGCCGTCACCTCCCATCACGGCAATCGCACTGCAGCGTTGTTGCTCAAGCGCCGTTCGCGCCGCGCGAATGAGGGAATCCGGCAAATTGCTGCTGCCGTCCGGCCCGCGACGCAGTTGGAAGCGTCCTTTGTTGGTCGAGCCGATGATGGTTCCGCCTTCAGCTTCGATCCCGCGCGTTCCCTCGATCTGCAAAACTTGCGCTGTCTGCGGGTTGAGCAGTCCTTCGTAGCCCTCGGCAAACCCGACGACTTCCATGCCGCGGTGGCCGGCGGCGCAGACGATGCCGCGGATGACGGCGTTCAGGCCGGCGCAGTCGCCGCCGGCGGTGAGGATACCGATGCGCGGCGAGGGCATGGACTCAAAGCGAGGTCCGTTTGGACACGGGGCGCCCTTCGGCCGTCCATTTGTCGTGCAATTCCCATCCGCGGCGGACGAGCCCGAGTCCCTCGCCGAAGCGGTCCGGGGATCCGAGCACGACCACTTTGATGCGGCGGGGAATAGCCATTTTCTGGCCGTCCACTTCGACCGCCTGCGGTTCTCGATCCGAACTCAGGATGACGCAATCCCCGGCGCGCGAGGTCCGTCCCGTTTTCACGCCGTCGATGCCTTCCTGACCGAGGAGTTGGTTGGTGTTCTGCAGCTGGTAAGCGCGGCGCGTTCCGTCCGGGGCCGTGATGGTGATTTCGCGCGACGCCTGGGAGACGCCGAAGTTGAACGCGGCATTGTCGCCCGCATAGCGGGTCAACCGCGCGAGATCGGCCGCCGTGGAGTAGGGCGGGTTCTCGATGTTGTCGATGCCGTGCGGGTTGAGAAAGAGGGTCTTCTTCATCCGCAGTTTGCGGGCCAGCGCGTTCATGTGCGCGGTGAAATTTCCCGCCGGGTCGAGGTTTGCATTGTTCGGGAGCCGCGCGCCGACATTGTGGGCGAGGGCATAAGCGGCATGGTTGTCGGACTGCATGAGCGCCGCATAGATGAGATCGCGCAGCGAGACGCGATCGCCCGGCTGCAGACCGCAGGGATTTTCGCCGCCGATGCCCGCGATGGCGGCCGGGACTTCGACTTCCGCCGCCAGGGACGAGTTGGTCGCGGTGGCCCAGTCCAGCGCGACCATGGCGGCGGCGATTTTGGTCAGACTGGCGATCTGCCTTTTTTCGTTGGCGTTGGACGAGTCGAGAATGTGCCCCGTCTCGTCGTCGACGATGATGTAACTCTCGGCCGCGCGGGCGGCCGGGAGCACCAGGAGGGCGGCCAAAAGGGTGAGAAGAACGGGGATACGCATAGTTTTCAGAACTGTCAGCCTATCGCTCGGAGCCGCGGATTCCAAGCTCTCACGGAGGGCGATTGCCGCGGCTGGCCTGCGCTGCTTAACTGAAAGGTCGTGAGCAAATCCCTTTTCGATCCCATCGAGGCGGTGGTCAAAGATATCAAGGCCGGCCGCATGGTCATCGTGACCGATGACGCCGAGCGCGAAAACGAGGGCGATTTGGTCATGGCCGGATCGAAAGTGACTCCCGAGGCGGTCAACTTCATGGCCAAAAACGGTCGGGGCCTCATTTGCGTGCCGCTCGCCGAATCGCGGGCGCGCCAACTGGGCCTGCAACGCATGGTGGCGCACAACCGCGAGATTCACCGCACCGATTTCACCGTGTCGGTCGACGCGGCCAAAGGCGTGACCACCGGGATCAGCGCGCGCGATCGTGCCCGCACCATCAAGGTGCTGGCCTCGGCGAAGTCCCGGCCGTCGGATCTCACGCAGCCCGGTCATGTTTTTCCTCTGCAAGCCAAAGAGGGGGGAGTTTTGCAGCGCGCAGGACACACGGAGGCGGCGGTCGATCTGGCGCGTCTTGCCGGCCTCGATGCCACCGGCGTGATCTGCGAGGTGCTGAAAGAGGACGGATCGATGGCGCGATTGCCGGACCTGCAGAAGTTCCGCCGCCGGCACAAACTCAAGATGTGCACCATCCGCGACCTTATCGCCTACCGCCGCCGCCGCGAGCGGTTGGTGCAGCGCGAGCAATGCGTGCGCTTGCCGACCGACTTCGGCGATTTTGATCTTTATCTTTACCGGTCACTGACTGACGGGGCGCATCATTTGGCGTTGGTGCGCGGCGAGATCGATCCCAAGCAACCCGTGCTGGTGCGCGTGCACAGCGAGTGCCTGACCGGCGACGTCTTCGGTTCGCGGCGCTGCGACTGCGGCTCGCAATTGCACCAGGCGCTCAAACAGATCTCCGATCATGGCAGCGGTGTCCTTGTTTACATGCGGCAGGAGGGGCGTGGCATCGGCCTGCCCGCCAAGATTCACGCCTACAAACTGCAGGAGTCCGGCCTCGACACGGTGCAGGCCAACGAGCGTCTCGGGTTTCCCATGGACCTGCGCGAATACGGCTTGGGCGCGCAGATTCTATCCGATCTCGGCGTGCGCAAAATCCGCCTGCTGACCAACAATCCCCGCAAGATGGTCGGCCTGTCCGGGCACGGACTGGAAATCGTGGGCCGCGTTCCGATCAAATCGAAGCCCCACGCCCAGAATGCGCGCTATCTGCGGACGAAAAAGCGCAAGATGGGTCATCTTCTCTGATTGCGCCGCCTGCCGTCTCTCTGCGAGATAAAGCCATGTCCACGCGACTTCCGACCCGCCCGCCGAAATTCGAAAGCGTCAACGCGCCGCGTTTCGCCATCGTGGCGAGCGAATACAACCCGGAATTCGTGCAGGGTTTGATCAACAACGCCTGCAAGGAGCTTTACAAAATCGAGGAGCGCAGCGCGATCGAGTTGTTCAGCGCGCCGGGATCCTTTGAGATCCCGTTCGTGGCCGAGATGGTTGCCGCGATGAAAAGACACGATGTCGTCATCGCTCTGGGTCTGATTCTCCAAGGCAAGACAAAGCATGCCGAATTCATCGCGCAGAGCGTGTCCGGTGCGTTGCAGCAAGTTGCGCTCAAACACGCGGTGCCGGTAATCCACGAGGTCCTGCTCGTCGCCACGGAGGAAGAAGCCCGCGAACGCTGTCTCGGCAAGGAGCTGAACCGGGGCGTTGAAGCGGCGCGTGCGGCGTTCGCCCTCCTGCGCACCAGGCATCAACTGCGGGCCGCGGCCTCGGGCCGCCCGATCAAATGAGCGAGGGCACGGGACAAAAAGAAAACCGGCGGCAGGCGCGGGTGCAGGCGGTGCAGCAACTCTACGGCCGCGAGATGCGCGGCACGCTGGGAGAGGATGAAAAGGCGCCGGCTGCCGTGGATGAGGACCTGACGATCTTCGCGCGGGACCTCCTCGACAGCACGATCGCGCGGGTGGCGGAGATCGACGTTCTGCTGGCTGCCGCTCTGCAAAATTGGGATCTTCGCCGTCTCGGTGCGGTCGACCGCGCGGTGCTGCGCGTCGCCGTTGGCGAAATGCTCGCGCACCCTGATATTCCCGCGGCGGTGACGATCAACGAAGCAATCGAGATTGCCCGCAGCCTCGGCTCGACCGAATCCGCGCGCTTTGCCAACGGTGTGCTCGATCGCGTGCGCAAGGAGTTGGGGCGGGACCCCCGCGCCACGGCCTGACCATGGCGGCGGGATTCTTGCGCGCCATCGCCGAGCGCTTCCGCGGGCGGCCGGTCGACTGGGACGAGTTGGAGGCGATGCTTCTCCAGTCGGATCTCGGCGTCAAAGTGACCACGGAACTGCTCGAAGGACTACGGGCTGAAACCGGTTTCTCTGCCACGGCGGACGAGGTGGAACGCGAGGCGCGCAAACGTCTGATTGCCATGCTTCCGCCGCCTTTGCCTCCGCTGCTTCCCATGCCTGGAATGATGCGCGTTGTTCTGGTGGTTGGAGTCAACGGCACGGGCAAGACAACTTCCATTGCCAAGCTGGCGGCCTTGCTCAAGCGCGAGGGGCGCTCGGTCATGATGGTCGCGGGCGACACATTCCGTGCGGCGGCGATCGAACAGCTCGTCGCGTGGGGAGGACGCACCGGGACAACGGTGATCCGTGGCGCCTATCAGGGAGATCCTGCCGCGGTTTGCCACGATGCACTCGAAGCGGCGACGCGGGAGAAGACGGAATTTCTCCTCGTCGACACCGCCGGGCGCCTGCACACCAAACACAATCTCATGCAGGAGCTGGCCAAGATCAAACGCGTGCTGGGCAAGAAGGACCCGTCCAGCCCGCACGAGATTCTCATCGTGCTCGACGCCACGACCGGATCCAACGCGCTCGAGCAGGCGCGCCAGTTCAAGGAAGCCTGCGGCCTGAGCGGCGCCATCCTGACCAAACTCGACGGCAGCGGACGCGGCGGCACGGCGGTCGCGCTGCAGCAGGAACTCGGTGTGCCTGTGCGTTTCGTCGGAACGGGCGAGAAGGAAGCGGATTTCGCGCGCTTCGAACCGAAAAAATTCGCGGACGAAATGTTCTGAGCCCCGCTACTCCACGCAGTAGTGGAGGCTGACGCGGCGCATACGCTCGTCGCCCTGCTGCGCGGTGTAATGCACGAGCCGCAGCGAGACGAAGTTCTGCACCCAGATCCAACCGCGCAGCGAGTGCTGCAGGCCATTCTGGTCCCCGCGATCTTCGGCGAAGAGTCGTCCCGCACCGTATTTGCGGTCGGCCTGCTGTTTGATCGTGCTGACCCATGAGGCGACGCGCGCTTCGTCCCAGCCCGCGCGGTCGTATTGCAACTCAACCTCGCTGAGGCCGCCTTCCGCGAAATAAAAGAGCGTGCGCTTCAGCCCCTCCTGCACGATGCCCTCGACAACGAGCACGTCGCGGTTGCCGGTCACTTTTTCCTCCACGACCTGCGCTTTGGCTTTGCCCACGACTTCCTTGATGCGCTCGACCGATTCGCCCCACTGCATTCCGAAAGGCGCTTTGATTTCCTGCTGTGCGCGCAGGACCTCCGTCGAGAAGACGATGGCGACAGCGGCGAGGAAAAGTCTTTTCTGCATCATGCGGAAATTCGGGTGGCGCGGGGCGCGAGGCAAGCTCAGGCCTTCTTCTCGGGCAATTTTTCGTAGAAACGCAGGGCCTCGATCGGGCTGC
>JBILUI010000138.1:0-5706 GCA_044371145.1 Chthoniobacterales bacterium
ATTTCCGCGCCATCCCGGGGAAGGGATGGTTTATTCCGGCTTTTCCGCCGCGGCGAGGGCCGGGGGTTCGGTGCCGCCTTTGGCTTTGAAGGCGAGCTTCTCTCCTTCTTTGACCACGTGGAGTTCCTGGCCGGGCTGGAAGCTGCCGCGGAGGATTTCCTCGGCCACGGGATCCTCGAGATAGCGCTCGACCGCGCGGCGCATGGGGCGCGCTCCATATTGCGGATCGTAGCCCTTGGTGATGAGGAATTCTTTCGCATCGGGCTCGATGACGATGGTGATGTCCTTGGCTTTGAGGCGGGCGACGACTTTCTTCACTTCGAGGTCGACGATGTGGTCGAGGTCGGCTTTGGCCAGCGAATGGAAGACGATGATGTCGTCGAGGCGGTTGAGGAATTCGGGTTTGAAGACGCGCTTGGTTTCTTCCATCACCTTGTCGCGCATGCCCTCGTGGCTTTCGTCGAGCTTGGCCGCGCCGAAGCCGAGCGAGGTCTGCTTCTTGAGCAGTTCCGCGCCGACGTTGGACGTCATGATGATGATGGTGTTGCGGAAATCGATCTTCCGCCCGAGCGAGTCGGTGATTTTGCCTTCCTCGAGAATTTGCAGGAGCAGATGCATCACATCGGGGTGGGCTTTTTCCACTTCGTCGAAGAGAACGACGGAATACGGACGGCGGCGCACGGCCTCGCTGAGCTGTCCGCCTTCCTCGTGACCCACGTAGCCCGGAGGCGAGCCGATGAGGCGCGAGGCGGTGAACTTCTCCATGTATTCCGACATGTCGATCTGGATGAGGGAGTCGGCGTCGCCGAACATGAACTCGGCCAGCGTGCGGGCGAGGAAGGTTTTACCGACGCCGGTCGGACCGAGGAAAATGAACGATCCGATCGGTCGGCGCGGGTCTTTCAGGTCGGCGCGCGAGCGGCGGAGCGCTTTGCTGATCGCGATGACTGCTTCGTCCTGGCCGATGACCGATTTCTTCAGTTCGCCTTCCATGGCGAGAAGCTTGCGGGTCTCGTTCTGGTCCATGCGGGCCAGCGGGATGCCGGTCCACTTGGAAATGACGTGGAGGATTTCGTCCTCGCCGACCACGACTTCCTTTTCGTCGCGCTGGGTGCGCCAGTCGGACATGATTTTTTCCAACTTCTCGCGGGCCTGCTTCTCGCTGTCGCGAAGGGCGGCGGCTTTCTCGAAATCCTGCGCCTTGATCGCGCCCTCTTTTTGTCCGCGGATCTCCTCGATTTCCAATTCGAGGGTTTTCACATCGGGCGGACGCGTCATGTTTTGGATGCGCGCGCGTGCGCCGGCTTCGTCCATCACATCGATGGCTTTGTCCGGCAGGAAACGCCCGGTGAGATAGCGGTCGGAAAGTTTCGCCGCCGACTCGAGGGCTTCGTCGGTCAATTTGGCTTTGTGGTGCGCTTCGTATTTCGAGCGGATGCCTTTGAGGATGAGGATGGTGTCCTCCACGCTCGGGGCGTCGACCTTGACTGTCTGGAAGCGGCGCTCGAGGGCGGCGTCCTTCTCGATGTATTTGCGGTATTCGTTCAGCGTGGTGGCGCCGACGCACTGCAGTTCGCCGCGGGAGAGGGCGGGCTTGATAATGTTCGAGGCGTCCATCGCGCCCTCGGCCGAACCGGCGCCGACGATGGTGTGCAACTCGTCGATGAAAAGAATGATGTTCTTGCTCTTGCGGATCTCGTCCATCACCGCCTTGATGCGCTCCTCGAATTGTCCGCGGTATTTCGTGCCCGCCACCATGAGGGCGAGGTCGAGGGTGATGACGCGTTTGTCGCGGAGGAGTTCGGGCACGTTGCCGGCCACGATTTCCTGGGCCAGACCCTCGGCGATGGCGGTCTTGCCCACGCCTGCTTCGCCGATGAGGACTGGATTATTCTTGGTGCGTCGGCAGAGGATTTGGATGACGCGCTCGATCTCGCTGGCGCGGCCGATGACGGGGTCCATGTTGCCCTTCTTCGCCATCTCGGTGAGGTCGCGTCCGAAGGCGCGTAGGGCGGGCGTCTTGACCTGCTTGCCGCCGGTGCCTCCGCTTCCGCCGCCAACTTCGGCGGCTTCCATGTCTTCGTCCTCGGGCGTGAAGTTCGGGTTCAGCTCGCGGAGGATCTCGTTGCGGGTGCGCTCGATGTCGACGTCGAGGTTTTTCAAAACTTTGGCTGCCACTCCGTCGCCTTCGCGGAGGAGTCCGAGCAGGACGTGTTCCGTGCCGACGTAAGAATGGCCGAGCGCTTTGGCTTCCTTGCCGGCGAGGGCGAGGACCTTCTTCACGCGCGGGGTGTAGGGAATGTTGCCGACCATCTTGGTCTCGGGGCCGGAGCCGACCTGTTTTTCGACTTCCATGCGGACCGTCTCAAGATCGAGGCCCATCTTGGCGAGGACGTTGATGGCCACGCCCTGACCGAGCTTGATCAGCCCCAAAAGAAGGTGCTCGGTCCCCACATAGTTGTGGTTGAACCGATCGGCCTCCTTGCGGGCGAGAGCGAGGACTTGTTGGGCGCGTGGCGTGAAATTGTTCATTTCTTTTTCCCGTTGCCGTTCTTCGCCGGGATGACCTTGGCGATGTCCGGTTCCGGGATCTTCTTCAGTTTCGCACGGACCAGATCGGCGCGCAAGGTGTCGCGCTCTTCCGGACTGAGCTTGTCCTGTTTCACCCCCAGCTGCAGGTGGGCCGGCTGGGTGGTTATGAAGAGTTCGTCCACCGCCATCTGCGCGGATTCGGGGAAAATGCCGAGGTCGGCGCCGAGTTTCATGATGGAGAGAAGATTGAGCGCTTCCTTCGAGGCGATGGAACGCGCGTGGGCGAGCACGCCGTAGGAGCGTCCGATCTGGTCGAGGAGCATGTTGGCGCGGCGTTCGAGGAGCGTCTGGCGCGCGTTCTGCTCGTGCTCGATGACTTGCTCGATGACTTTGACCAGACGGTCGATGATTTCCTCCTCGGTTTCGCCCAGCGTGGTCTGGTTGGAAACTTGGAAGAGATTGCCCAGCGCCTCGGTGCCCTCGCCGTAAAGCCCGCGCACGGCGAGTCCGATTTTGCCGACCGAATTGACGATCTGGTTGACCTGCTCGGCGAGGACGAGGCCCGGAAGGTGCACCATGGCCGAGGCGCGGAGGCCGGTGCCGACATTGGTCGGGCACGCCGTGAGGTAACCGAGTTCCGGATGGAACGCGTAGGGCAGGCGATCCTCGAGGAAGAGGTCGGCTTCGTTGTTGATCTTGTAGGCCTCGCGCAATTGCAATCCGGGGAGCAACGACTGCACGCGCAGGTGATCCTCCTCGTTGATCATGATGCTGAGTTGCTGGTCGCGGCTGACCACCACTGCGCTGCCTGCGCTTTTCGAGGCGTGCTCGCGGCTGACGAGGTGGCGTTCGACGAGGATTTGTTTTTGCAACGGCGTGAGATCGGCGAGCGGGGCGTTGAATCCCGATTCCATGGCGGGAATGGCCGCGACGTGGTCGCTGATTTCGCCGAGAATCTGCATGCGCTCGGCTTTCTTGGCCCAACCGGGGAAGGGGCGCTCTTTCAGATTCCGCGCGAAACGGATGCGGCTGCTCACCACGATCTTCCCGTGAGGACCTTCACCCTGCAGCCACTGGCCGGCATTGGCCACGATGTCGTCGAAGGTCATGCCTGCAGTTCGTGCTCGAGCTTCTGGATTTCGTCGCGCAGGCGCGCGGCGTCCTCGTATTTCTCGTCCTTCACCGCTTTTTTCAATTCGCCCTCGAGCGATTTGACGCGGTCGGCCATGGCGTAACGGCGCGAAAGTTTGGCCGGCATTTTGCCCGTGTGCTTGAGGCCCTTGTGCATGCCTTTGAGCAGATTGGCCAGGCCGTCGGCGAAGGTGTCGTAGCACGCGCTGCAACCGAGGCGCCCGGTCTTTTTGAAATCAGCCTGGGTGAATCCGCAGACCGGGCATTTCTGCGACGGTTGCCCGCGCTCGATCTGCTGCGTGGCGCCGAGTCCGAGCAACAGGTCGGCCATGGCGAAGCCCGTCGGGTCGCTCACGCCCTTCTCCTTGGCGCAATTCTCGCAGAGGTTCACCTTCTGCATTTTGCCCTCCACGATCTGCGTGAGGTAGACCGTGGCGTCGGTCTTCTGGCAGACGTCGCAGAGCATACTAATTGATGGGCGTGCCCGTGGTCGCCGTCAACTCGTGGAAGCGTTTGGTCAGCCGCGTGGTGAGGGGCCCGGGTTTGCCGTCGTTGATCGGACGCGAGTCGAGCACCACCGCGGGAATGAGTTCTGCCGCCGTGCCGGTGAGAAAACATTCGTCCGCCGTGTAAATGTCATAGCGGGTGATGTTTTCTTCGCGGATGGGAATGCCGAGCTCCCGCGCCATTTCGAAAACAACGGCCCGCGTCACGCCGGCCAGCGCGCCCGCGGAAATCGGCGGCGTGGTGATCGCGCCGTTCTTGATAACGAACACATTGTCGCCCGTGCACTCGGCCACGTAGCCCTGCTCGTTGAGCATGAGGCCTTCGCCCGCGCCTGCCTGCTCGGCCTCGATCTTGGCCATGATGTTGTTGAGGTAGTTGAGCGACTTGACCATCGGGCTGAGCGCGCCGTGCGCGATGCGGCGCGTGGCGCAGGTCACCAGCTTGAGCCCGTTTTGATACATCTCGTCCGGATAGAGCGTGATGGTCGAGGCGATGATGAAAATTGTCGGCTTCGGGCAACTGCGCGGGGAGAGTCCGAGCGAACCTTCGCCGCGCGTCACGACGAGGCGCACGTAGCCGTCGGTCAGATCGTTGGCGCGGATCGTCTCGACCACCGCGCGCGCCATTTCGTCCGGGTTCATCGGGATATCCAGCGCGATGGCACGGGCCGACATGTAAAGCCGGTCGACATGCTCCTCCAAACGGAAGACCCGGCCTCCGTAAAAGCGGATCCCCTCGAACACCCCGTCGCCGTAAAGCAGGCCGTGGTCGAAGACCGAAACGGCCGCTTCTTCTTTCGGGACGAGTTTGCCGTTGAAGTAGATTTTCATGAAATGGGAGCCCCGGGGTTACGCGCGGGACAGGTCCATCAGATTGAATGGAGGGAGAGGGGAAGACAAGAAGGTCCGGAGGCGGGATGGGAGTTCGAGTGACGTGGTCCGGCCGACGCAGACCGCCGCCACAAGTGCTGGTCAATGATCAGCGCTGCAACAGGTCCGCGATGCAGGCGGTCCAGCCGGTTTGGTGGGAGGCGCCGAGGCCGCGGCCGGTTTCGGCGTGGAAGTATTCGTGAAAGAGGAGCGGGTCGCCGGCGCGTCCGCCGTCGCAGGGTCGGGTGCCGTCGGGGCCGGGGAGGAAGAGGGCGGTGAGGCGCTTGGTTAATTCGTCGGCAATTTGCGCGAGGTTGAGTCGGCGGCCGGAGCCGGTGGGAAATTCGGCGGTGAGATCGTCGCCGTAATAGGTGTGGTATTTGCGGAGGGATTCGATGAGGAGGAAGTTGACGGGCATCCAGACCGGGCCGCGCCAGTTGGAGTTGCCGCCGAAGAGGCCGGAGTCGGACTCGCCCGGGGCGTAGTCGACGCGGTAGGTGTGGCCGTTGATTTCGAGCTGGAAGGGTTGGTCGAGGTGGCGGAGGGAGAGGGAGCGGAGGCCGAAGGGGCCTAGGAATTCGTTTTCGTCGAGGACGGTGGCGAGAAGGCGTTCGAGGCGGGGGCGTTCGAGCAGGGAGAAGAGGTGAATACTTTGGGCGTTGGCGGT
>JBILUI010000139.1:0-5682 GCA_044371145.1 Chthoniobacterales bacterium
GCTTCCGAGCTTCCGCTCACGGAATGCCTGAAGGACACGGTCGACCGTTTCCTTCCCTATTGGAAAGACGTCATCGCGCCGCAGGTCAAAGCGGGGAAAAAAGTGGTCATCGCCGCGCACGGCAATTCGCTGCGCGCGCTGGTCAAATATCTCGACGACATGAGCGAGGAGGAAATTCTCAAGCTCAACATCCCGACCGGCGTCCCGCTCGTCTACGAACTCGACGACAACCTGAAGCCGCTGCGCCACTACTACCTCGGCGACCAGGAAGCGATCGCCGCCGCCATGGCCGCCGTCGCCTCGCAAGGCAAAGCGAAGTAGAACGATGAGCAAGCAGTCACCCGAGAATTGGTCGAGCAGGATCGGCGTCATTCTCGCGGTGACGGGCAGCGCGGTCGGGTTGGGAAATTTCCTGCGCTTTCCCGGTCTCGCCGCCAAATACGACGGCGGGGCCTTCATGATCCCGTATTTCGTCGCGCTGCTTTTGCTCGGGCTTCCCCTCGCCTGGGCCGAATGGTCCATGGGCCGCTACGGAGGCACGCGCGGATTCCACTCCTCGCCGGGAATTTTCCGCGTCCTCTGGAAGAATCCCGCCGCACCCTACCTCGGCGTGCTCGGCCTCATCGTCCCGGTCGTCATCTACATGTATTACGTCTTCGTCGAGTCGTGGTGCCTCGGCTACGCGTGGAACTACCTGACCGGCGGACTCGATCTCGGACGCGATCCGGAAACCTACAAAGCATTTTTCGGGAACTACGTCGGCATCGGCGCGGATGCATCCATCTTTTCCAATCTGCTCGGTGCGCCGTTGATTTTCCTCGTTATCTGCATCGCGCTGAACTTCATCCTGATCAACCGCGGGCTGACCCGCGGCATCGAACTGTTCTGCCTCTGGGCCATGCCGGCCCTCGCCGTTTGCGCCGTGCTCGTGCTCATCCGCGTCCTCACCCTCGGCACACCCGATCCGTCGAAGCCCGAATTGAACGTGCTCAACGGTCTCGGACAAATGTGGAATCTCGACGCCGGCGACAAATCCCTGTGGGAGCAGTTGGCCAACGGCAAGATGTGGATGGAAGCGGCCGGGCAGATCTTCTTTTCGCTCTCCGTCGGATTCGGCGTGATCATCACCTACGCGAGTTACATGCGGCGCAATGACGACATCGCCCTCAGCTCGACCACCGCGGTGGCGGGCAACGAATTCTTCGAGGTGTCACTCGGCGGCATGATCACCGTGCCCGCAGCGTTCGTCTTCCTCGGCGCGGCGGGGGCAGTCGGTGGCACTTTCGCCTTGGGGTTCAATACGCTGCCGCTCGTCTTCGAGCAAATGCCCTTCGGCCGCGTGGTCGGCTTCCTCTGGTTCTTCCTGCTTTTTCTCGCCGCCATCACCAGTTCGATCTCCATGCTCCAACCGGCCATCGCTTTTTTGCAGGAAGGACTCGGGCTCAACCGCGGGCGCGCCGTCGCTTTGCTTTGCGGCGTCGGCTCGCTTGGCACCCTGCTCATTGTTTGGTTCAGCAAAGACCTCGCCGCGATGGACACCCTCGACTTCTGGGTCGGCACCTTTTGCATCTACATTCTTGCCTGCGCGCAGACTTTCATTTTCGGATGGATCTTCGGGACAAAGCGCGGACTGGAGGAACTCGACCGTGGCGCCGACATGCGCGTCCCGCGCCTGTTCGCCTTTGTCATCAAATACATTTCGCCGGTCTATCTGCTCATCGTCTTCGTCGCGTGGGCTTGGCAAGACGTCGGCGCACGTCTCGATGATTTCTCGGAAAGTGTAGCCGTGCGCTGGTCGCTCATTTTCCTCGTCGGAGTCTTCGTTCTTTTCCTCTGGTGGATCCGCATCGCGGTGAAGCGCTGGCGCGCCCAGGAGGTGGCCTCATGAGTCTCGACGGCTGGATCGTCATGCTGCTCTCGGTCGGAGGCACGACCGCCTTCTTCTTCTGGTGCATCCGCCGCGTGCTCGGTCCGCCGGATCGCACCGGAAAAATCGGAGGCGTCCTCGATACCGAGTTGGAGATCGAGGAAGAGGAGCGCAAACGCCGCCGCGAAGAGCGCGGACGCTAGGCCCGCTTC
This sequence comes from Chthoniobacterales bacterium, assembly GCA_044371145.1. GTDB lineage: Bacteria > Verrucomicrobiota > Verrucomicrobiia > Chthoniobacterales > JACTMZ01 > JACTMZ01. The sequence continues at coordinate 2,080 of JBILUI010000139.1, forward strand.
GCGCCTCTCTATTGTCGGCCATCCACGGCCCGGAAATTTTTCGGGCCTGGGACAGCGGATGTCCCACCCCCCGTGTTCTGCTTGGCGCGTGAATACGAACCATCTCCACAATCCCGACCACAACATCTGGAACAACAACGGCACATGGTGGTGCCACTTCACCATCCACAACCCGGACTACACCAAGGAACGCGTGCGCGTGTCCCTGCACACCAAGAATCGCAACGAAGCCCGGGCCCGGCGCGACTTCATCATGCGCGGCACCACGGCCATCGCCGGCACCATCCCCCGCTCCCGCGGCCAAGCCATGCCCGATGTTGTCCCGTCGGAACGTTACTTGGCTGCCGCTGTCTGAAGCTATTGGCCGACTATTCGGCTGCGGCGACAGCACGGAGCGTTGAGCCGAAATTGCAGACGGAGCAGGGAGTTTGCTGCTTTCGTGGGATCCCCTGAGCGTATTACTGTGCTCGGACTCCCCCATGAACGCATCCCGTATTCTTCCCGTCTTTCTTCTAGTCTCCCTCGGCTGCGCTTCTGTCCGCGCCGAAGAGGACGCAGGCACTGCCAAGCACTTCGATTCTCAGGGCAAGCCACCCTCCACATTCACCCTTGAGCTGCGCGAAGGCGTGAAGGCCGAGTTGCCTTTCTCCGACCAGCGCGATTTCGATGAGGCAAAGAAGGGTTTCATCGCCGCACCGCCTTACAAGCAGATCAAGGCGGACGCGGGTCATGTCGCGTGGGACATGGGCAGCTACGAGTGGCTGCTGGATGGTCAGGACTTCGCGAGCATCCATCCTTCGCTGCAGCGCCAAGCCATCCTGAACATGGGCTACGGTCTCTACGAGGTGGTGCCGGACCGCATCTACCAGGTGCGCGGCTTCGACCTCGCCAACATCACCTTCATCAAAGGCGACACGGGTTGGATTGTTATTGATCCGCTCACCACAACCGAAACTTCCCGGGCCGCGTTGGAACTCATCAACGAGAAACTCGGCAAACGTCCCGTGGTCGGCGTTGTCTTTTCCCATTCCCACGGCGACCACTTCGGCGGCGTGCGCGGCGTGGTCGACGAGGCCGATGTGGCCAGCGGCAAGGTGATGCTCCTCGCGCCCGAAGGGTTCATGGATGCGGCCATTGCGGAAAACGTCTTCGCCGGCAACGCCATGACGCGGCGCCTGCAGTGGCAGTATGCGGTCCTGCTGGCGCGCGATCCCCACGGACACGTCGACCAGGCGATCGGCAAGAATGTCGCCAATGGCAGCGTCGGATTGATCCAGCCCAACCGTTTCGTCAAGGACGACCTCGAGGAGATCACGCTCGATGGCGTGACCATGGTTTTCCAGAACACGCCGGACACCGAAGCGCCGGTGGAGATGAACACCTACTTTCCGCAGTTTAAAGCTTTCTGGGCGGCCGAGAACGTCACGGGAACGATCCACAACATCTACACCCTGCGCGGCGCGGCGGTGCGCAACGCGCTCAACTGGTCGAAGCATATCGACGAGTCCCTGCACAAGTTCGGCAAGGATGCGGAGGTCATGTTCACCTCCCACAACTGGCCGCGTTGGGGCAACGAGCGGATAAAGGAAGTTCTTCGCACCCAGCGCGACGCCTACGCCAACCTCAACAACCAGACTCTGCACTACGCGAACCAGGGCGTGACCATCAACGAGATCCACAATGTCTACGAAGTGCCGAAGAGCCTGCGCGAGAATTGGGCGGCGCGCAGCTACCACGGCGACGTGAAGAACAACGTGCGCGGCGTGATCAACCGCTTCCTCGGTCACTTCGACGGCAACCCAGCGAACCTCATTCCGCTTTCGCCCGCCGAGTCCGCTCCGCTCTACGTCGAAATGATGGGCGGCGCCGACAAGATCATGGCGAAGGGCAAGGAGCTGGCCGATCAGGGCAAATACCTTCACGCGACCGAGATCCTCAACAAGCTGGTCTTCGCCGAACCGCGCAACGAAGCCGCGCGTCGGTTGCTCGCCGATGTCTACGAACAACTCGGCTACCAAGCCGAAAGCACCAGCATACGGAACACCTTCCTGCAGGGTGCGTTCGAGTTGCGCAACGGAATGCCGGGCGGTGTCCCGGTGCGCTCGACCAGCCCCGATATTGTCCGCGCCATGAGCACCGGGCATTGGCTCGACTTCCTCGGCATCAGCATGGACCCGAAGAAAGCCGAGGGACTGCGCTTCGCCATCAATCTTTTCACGCCGGACAACGGCGAGAAATTCATCCTCGAGCTCAGCAACGCCACGCTCACCAACATCGAGGGTTTCCAGGATCCGAAAGCCGACCTCAACATCACGGTCGATCGCGCCGATCTCAACCGTGTTATGATGGGCCAAGCGAGCTTCGACCAGCTTGAGAAGGAGGACAAAGCCAAACTCGAGGGCGACCGCGCCGTCATCGGTAAGCTGCGCGACCTCATGGTCACGTTCACGCCCGACTTCGAAATTCTGCCCGGCACAGCCAAATCAGAACGCCAGACTCAACCCAGTCCGTCCTTCGCCCTGCCTCCGGACAAGACATTGGTCGAAACCGACTAACGCCGACCGGGAGCAAGAAGAGACGGTTCACACCCAGACGCGGAGTCAGGGTGATGCCTCTCACCAAGACACGTAGAGCGCGGAGATTCCGTCCACTCGCTACCGCCACCGCGGCTGTGCCGCTACGCCGCCTGACTCTTGGTATTTTCCCGGAGAATGAGGATCGCTTCCATCAGCAACCAGATCGCCATGGCAGCAAGGATGGCGGCGACACCGGCCTCGATCCAAAGAACTCCGGCGACTATGGGGAGCGTAAGGATGTTGTGGAGCGTGAGTCCGAGGGCCCAGAGGGAGATCGCCCCCATAAAGAGCGAGGGGGCGAGGCCGATCCAGAGATTGCGTCCGGTCTTGTGCAGCCACATGGCCACGCCGAGCAAGGCGAGCGCGGCGAGCAGTTGGTTCGACATGCCGAAAAGATTCCAGAAAATCCGCCAGGCTGGGATCGTTTTGCCATCGACGACCAAGGGCGGAATGCTGAGCACGAAGAGCGGAAAAATCAGTGTCAACGCCGTGGCCATCATCGCCCCGGCCCGTCCTTTCCATCCGGTCAGTTCCATCAGGACATATCTGGCCAAACGCGTGCAGGCGTCGAGTGTGTCGAAAACAAAAGTGGCAAAGCAAAGCAGCGCGAATTGGAAAGCGATTTGCGGGCTGACCAATCCGAACGTCGCCTGCTCGACGAAGCGCGAGATGCCGCCCGCGTAGATGGCATCCGGTTTCCCCGAGGGATTGGCCAAGATCATCACGGTGGCGAGACTCAGGCAGGCGAAAAATCCCTCGAGCAACATTCCACCGTAAGCGACCGGTGTGGCGTCCGTTTCGCGATCGAGTTGTTTGGAAGTGGTGCCGCTGGCCACGATGCTGTGGAAGCCGGAGCACGCACCGCAGGCCACGGTGATGAAAAGAATCGGCAGCATGGGAGCAGCGACACCGGGTCCGGCTGCCGGACCGAGCAGCACGCTTCCCGCCATGATGGGCGGTGCGACCACATCGAATGCTCCCGTGAACCCTCCGATGACGATTCCCGCCACGCCGGCGATGAGAACGA
>JBILUI010000140.1:0-5671 GCA_044371145.1 Chthoniobacterales bacterium
TCAGCAGCGCGGACGTATCAGCGGGCTGGCCACGGGTTTCACGATTTTCGACCAGATGACCGACGGCCTGCATCCCGGCGAGATGATCATCGTTGCCGCGCGGCCCTCCATGGGCAAAACCGCGCTGGCCATGAACATCGTCGAACACGTCGCCCTCGATCTGGAGGAACCGAAACCGGTCGGTGTCTTCAGTCTCGAAATGAGCACGCAGCAACTCGTGCAGCGTATGCTTTGCTCGCGCGCGCGGGTGAACATGAAAAAAATCCGCTCCGGCATGCTGGCCCGCGCCGAGCACGGCAAGCTCAACGATGCCGCTGCCGCCCTGAGCGAAAGCAATATCTTCATCGACGACACGCCGGGCCTCACAATCCTTGATCTCCGCGCCAAGGCCCGCCGCATGCGCGAACGCCAGCGCGTCGAACTCATAGCGATCGACTACCTGCAGCTGTGCCGATCGACTTCCAAACGCGGGCAGGATAACCGCCAGATCGAAATCGCCGAAATCTCCGCCGGCATCAAGGCGCTCGCCAAGGAGTTGGAGATTCCCGTGATCGTCCTCGCCCAGCTCAACCGCCAGCCCGAGCAGCGCGGCGGCGGAAAGCCGCGCATGTCCGACCTGCGCGAATCAGGGTCGCTCGAGCAGGATGCGGACCTGGTCGGGCTTCTCGTTCGTCCCGAAGTTTACGAGGAGGACGAGGAGGCGAAGTCCGACCTCGCCGGCAAAGCCGAACTCATCATTGCCAAGCAGCGCAACGGCCCGATCGGGGAGGTTCCGCTCACCTTCATCAAGGAATACACGCGCTTCGAGAACGCCGCTTTCGAACGCAGCTCCGAACCTTCGTCCTACGAGGGCGAGTGAGTCCTGCAAAGATTTCGCGCCGGGACGGCGCGATCCACCTCTACGAGCTTCCGGAATTTTTCCCGGCACCCCCGGTAAAGACCGGCACGAAAGCGAACTTGGTTCCGTCGAACAATCCGAGATCGCTCAGCTTCAGCGCGGGAATGACGAGCAGGGCGAGAAATGAAAGCGTCATGAACGGCGCGTGCAGTTTGCTGCCGAGTTCTTTCGCCTCGCGCGTCAATTCGGCGTAGCCCTCGGCCACGTCCTCGGCATAGCCGTCGCTCATCAGCCCGGCTACGGGGAGGGGAAGCACCTTGTCCTTCCTGCCGTCCGCCGCCACGGCGATTCCGCCCTCGTTGGCGATGAGAAGATTGACCGCGCGCGCCAGTTCCTCGTCGGAGGCGCCGACCGCCACGATGTTGTGGCAATCGTGCGCCACGCTGGAAGCGATCGCGCCGCGTTTCAGCCCCACGCCGCGCACGAAGGCGACGGCCGGCGGTTTGTCCGCATAGCGGTTGACCACCGCGATTTTCAAAATGTCGTGCGCGGGATCGGCCGCGGCCATCCCGTCGCGCACCGTCGCTTCCGCCTCGGCGGCACCCGTCACGATTTGTCCGTCGATTGCTTCGATGATGCGGATCCTTCCCCCGGTCGCCAGCACGGCAAAATCCTCGGTCTTCTTCGGCGAAGTGTGGAATTTGTTGGCCCGCGGCGATTTGCTGCGGGGTAGCAGCGACTTGCCTCCTTTGGCCACGCATTTGCCGTCGATCCATGTTTCCTCGACCTTGAAACCGGTGAGGTCGTGCAAGCGGATGAAGTCGGCTGGATCGCCGGGCCGCATCAGTCCGCTGCGCAAACCGTAGTGCTTCACGGGATTCAGGCAGGCGGCCCGCAGGACCTCGAAGACCGTCACCCCCTTGGCCACGGCGCGGGCGCAAAGTTTGTTGATGTGACCCTCGAGAAGTTCGTCGGGGTGCTTGTCGTCGCTGCAGAACATGCACTTCTCGGGATGCTCGTTGAGCAAGGGCCAGAGTTCCTTGAAATTTTTCGCCGCCGATCCTTCGCGGATGAGGATTTTTTGCCCCAAGCCGATCTTTTCCCGCGCCTCGTCGATCTGGAAACATTCGTGGTCCGTTTCGATGCCCGCGGAGACATAAGACCTCAAATCTTCGCCGCGCAACCCCGGCGCGTGCCCGTCGATGTGCTTGCCGTGCTTTTTCGCGATCTCGATTTTTTTCATCACCTCCGGATCGCGATGGATCACGCCGGGGAAGTTCATCATTTCGGAGAGGTAAACGAGAGACGGGTCGGCGCAGAGTTCCTCGATCGCATCCGGCCCCAGCGTCGCGCCCGCCGTCTCGAAGTTTGTCGCGGGGACGCACGAAGGGATGCCGAAATGGATTTTGCACGGCGTCTGGGCGGCGAGTTTCTGCATGTAACGGACGCCCTCGATCCCGAGCACGTTGGCGATCTCGTGCGGGTCGGACACCGTGGCCACCGTGCCGTGGATCACGGCGATGCGCGCGAATTCCGGCGGGGTGAGCATCGAGCTCTCGATGTGGACATGCGCATCGACGAAGCCCGGACAAAGATAGCCTTGTTCCGTGACGCTGTGGTCTTCGCGCACCGAGAGGATTTTGCCTTCTCTGACCTCGACGTAGCCCGGGTAAATCTTGCGCTTCTCCAGATCGACGATTTTGCCGCGGTGCTTGGTTGTGCCGGGGGAGGTCATGGGCGCAGTCTAGGCCTGCTCCGAGAACCGCCGCAAGGCCGCCAGAGTTCTTTCGACTGGCAGCCCGACCACGTTCGAGCGGCTGCCCTCCACCGATTCGACAAGCATCTCGCCGTGTTCCTGCAGCGCATAGGATCCCGCTTTGTCGAGCACATGAACTTTGGCGAGATAATGTGCGATGGCGGCTTCATCCAGCGGACGGAAACGCACGCGTGTCGTTTCGTGGAACTCGATCTGCAAATGAGGCTCGAGCCGCAGAAGACTCACGCCGGTGCAAACCTCGTGCACGCGGCCGGAGAGACGCGCAAGCATCTTGCCGGCCGCCGCGATGTTTTCCGGTTTGCCCAGCGGTTTGCCTTCCAGCCAGACGAGCGTATCGGCCCCGAGCACGACGGACCGTGGATGCCGTGCGGCCACCTCGTTTGCTTTGACGCGCGCGTTGTAAAGCACGAGCGCGGCGAGTCCGGCGGAGGCATCGTTGCTTTCCTCCGCCGCGGACGGAACGATGGTGACGTCACCAATGCCGGCGGCGAGGAGAAGTTCGCGCCTGCGCGGCGAACGCGAGGCGAGGACCAGCGGCGGGATCAATAGAAGTCGCCGTCGTCCGGGAAGCCGTGGTCGTGACGGATCGTCTCCAAGCGGCGCCGCGTGCGGCGACCTTCGCCCAACTCGCGGTTGACTCGCACGCCCGCGCCGATGAGCAGCGGAACGGTCGCGGCCAGGCCCGCGACGAGCGCGACAAGACCGAGCCTTTGACGCGAATCTTTGCCCAGTTGGTCGGCAAGAAGCAGGCCGGCGCCGACGCCCACAGCCATTTCGGCCGCGGCCGCGACGGAGGTGGCGGACAGGTTCTGTGTGAATCTTTCCAGAAGGGGAGCCATGATTCGGAACCCATAGCCTGTTTTCATGGTGGGCGCAACCCGCATTCGTCGCCAAACGCCAAGAGGGATTGCAGGGCGGACCGGAAAATCGTCTAATGTGGCGATGTCCGCGAAGCTCCACGTCCTTATTCTCGCCGGCGGAAGCGGCGAGCGTTTCTGGCCCTACAGCCGCCGCGCCCGCCCCAAGCAGCTGCTCAAACTTTTTTCCGAGCGCACCATGCTGGAGGAAACCATCGCGCGGCTGGGCAAAGACGTCCCGCCCGAGCGCATTTTTGTTCTGACCAACCGCGAGCAGGAGGCTGCGGTGCGCGCCGCTTGTTCCGGGCTGCCCGCGGAAAACATCGTGGCCGAGCCGGCCAAACGCGACACCGCACCCGCCGTGGCGCTCGGGGTCGGCTTGATCCTGCGGCGTGATCCGCAGGCGGTCATGGCCGTGCTTCCCGCCGATCACCTGATCAAGGATGACGCCGCCTTCCGGCATGATCTGCTTGCCGGGGCGAAGGCCGCGGCCGATTCCGGCGCGCTGCTTACCATCGGCATCAAACCTTCTTGGGCCTGTCCCGGCTTCGGCTACATCGAGCAGGGCAAACGCATTTCCGCTGAACCCGCGATCTACGAAGTAAAACGCTTCCGCGAAAAGCCCAACCCCGAGATGGCCGAGTCGTTTCTCAAGCAGGGCAATTTTCGCTGGAACGCCGGCATGTTCATCTGGTCTATTCCCGCGATCATGGGCGAGTTGACCAAACACGCGCCCGAATTGGCCGCCTTCGTCGCGCGTATGCGCACAACGGAGGATCTCGCTTCGCTCCTCGATTCGGATTTTCCCAAACTCCCGAAAATTTCCGTCGACTACGCCATCATGGAGAAAGCTGCGCGCGTGCTCGAACTGGAGGCCTCGTTCGATTGGGACGATGTCGGTAGCTGGCTGGCCGTGGCCAATTATCTCGAGACTACGGATGGCAACGCGGCGAATTGTCCCGTCACCGCGCAAGACTCCGCGCACAACATCGTGTTCTCCAGCGGACGCAAACACGTTGCGCTCGCCGGGGTGCAGGATCTCATTGTCATCGACACGGGCGACGCTCTCCTCGTCTGCCACCGACGCGAGGCCGAGAACATCAAGAAGCTGGTCCCGCGCGTCCCCGAGGAATTGCAATGAGCCGCATCATGGCCGTCGACCTCGGCACCGTGCGCACCGGCGTGGCGGTGAGCGACGAACTTGGCATGCTCGCGCAACCGTGGAAAACGCTTCCGGGCGGCGAGGCCGCGCTCGAGGCGGTTGTCTCCGCAGTCGGCGAATTGAAACCGGTGCGCGTTCTTGTCGGTCTTCCGCGCAACATGGACGGCTCCGACGGTCCGGCCGCCGAGGGCGCCCGCGCGTTCGCGGACCAACTCAAATCGCGCTTGCCGTGCCCGGTTGATCTTTGGGACGAGAGACTGACCACTGTCTCCGCGCAGCGCGCGCTGCGCGAGAGCGGCCGCAAAGCGCGCGATCAACGAGGGGTTGTCGACCAAGTGGCCGCGCAGTTTCTTTTGCAGAGCTGGCTCGACCGTTCGGCATGCGCCTGAAGCTCACGCTGGCTTACGACGGCGCCGGCTTCCGCGGTTGGCAGAGTCAACCCGGCGGCGGTGCCGTACAGGATGTTTTGCAGGAAGCGATGACCGGTCTGGCCGGCGGGAAAAAAGTTTCCGTGCAGGGCTCCGGCCGGACCGATGCCGGTGTCCATGCCCTCGGGCAGGTCGCGCACGCCGATGTGCCGGAGGAGAGGGGAGAACCCCGCTTCTGGCTGCACGCGCTGAACCGCGTGCTCCGTCCGCAGATCCGCATCATGAACTGCGCGCGGGCGGACAAAAGCTTCCACGCGCGCTACTCGGCCACCGGGAAAACCTACGAGTATCTTCTTTGGACAGCTCCGATTCTGCCTCCGCATTGGGCAGGACGTTGTTGGCATGTGCGGGGCGTGGATGTGTCCGTTTTGCGTCGCGCGGCCAAAATCTTCACCGGCCGCCACGATTTCCGGGGATTTTCGGCCAACCGCGGAACGCCGGTCCAAGACACGCACCGCCACCTGCGCCGCGCCGTTGTCTCGTCCGAAGGCCCGCTCGTCCGTCTGCGTTTCGAGGGCGACGGCTTCCTCTACAAAATGGTCCGCATGCTTGTCGCCGCCATGGTCCGCGTGGCCCAAGGCAAGGCATCCATGGCAGATCTGCACGCGC
>JBILUI010000155.1:0-4839 GCA_044371145.1 Chthoniobacterales bacterium
GAACGGAACTGGACAACTATGAGCAAAAGTTCCTTGAACGAGGCGCAGCCGCTGAGGGGGCGGGTCAGAAGCCTTGCAACACACCAGACTGACACCTCGCTAATATTGCCGGGCGGCCGCGCTGAGAATTGATAGGATTTTGCTTTTGCCCCTGTTTCCGCAGCCCGCGCGCGCGGTATCGTCGCGGGGCGCGCTAAAAGTCACAGAACTTCTCTCCTGAAAACACAGCGGTTTTCACATCGACGCCGGTGAAAAACCCGTCGCCCCCGGCGACCCCAAGGGCCGCCAACGCCTCGCCGAGTACCTTCTGCGCGCACCGTTTTCCCTCCAGAAAATCCATTGGAATCCCAAAACCCATACCGTCATCTACCGCTCCCGGCGCAGTTGGAAAACCAAGCGCAACTTCGAAGTCTTCAAAGCCACCGATTTCCTCGCAGCCGCCATCGACCGCATCCCACCGCGGGGCAAACAGACCATCCGGTACTACGATGTCTACTCGAACAAAAGCTGCGGGATGCCACGCCCTTACACCACACCCACGGACTCCACTTCGGAAAAACATCCCTCACCAAAACCACCGCCCATCCTTCCGCCCCCAAAAGTCACGGCCCGCGGAATGCGGCCGCTTTGGCGCGACCTCATCCTCCGGGTCTGGGAAACCGACCCCCTCTCTCCTCTGGCCCCAATCCGCTCTCCAACCGTTTCCTGTGACCCGGCCGAAAAAGCAAATGCCTAGCAAAAGCGGTGAAGGTGGTTTTCATTTGGGGTCTTCGGGGATGAAAGCTGCCGGCTCGAAAACGAAGGCATTCGGGTCGCGACGGACCCGATAGCCACCGAGTTCGGCGACGTAGCGCAGCGCGTTGCTCCAGGGAACGCTCGCCAGCGAGAGCGTCAGGGTGGGCTCGGGAGATCGTTTCGCCGCGACCACGACGTTGAATCCGGCCGCCCCGCCATCGCGGCTTTTCGCCACCAGGAACTCGATCGCTTCGCTCAGCTTCACATCGCGGAACTCGACCGTGGGCAGGATCAGTTTTGCAGCCGGATCATCAGCGTCCGGCTCGTTACCCGCAGGACTCGCCGCCGTCGGCTTGTTCGTCGGGATCACCGTAGCCTGCTCGGTGCGAATGCTCGCGCCAGCCGTCTTGATCTCCACGTTGCCGCTCGCCTTCGCTTCTCCGGTCTTCGCGTCGTAGGAAGTGCTGTCCGCCGTGAACTGGAGCGGCTGCGGCGTCCCGACGGCGGCGGACTTTTTCTCCCCCTTGGCGATGGTGGCGGTGACAAAGACAAAGAGCCGGCGCTGGATGCGCACCTCGCTCTTGGAGGTGAAGAGGCCGCCGACCAGCGGGATGTCGCCGAGCACCGGCACGCGGTCTTCCACCTTCTGCACATCCTCGCGATTCATCGGGCCGAGCACCACCGTTTGGCCGTCAAATACACTCACGCTGGTCGTGATCTTGCGGGTGCTGAAGATCGGTTGCTTGCGATGTCCCGGCGGGAAATCCCTGGCGTACGGTCCGGCGGCTTCTTGGCCGGGCGGCAGCTTCGCGGTGCTCTCGGCGGCGGCATCGAGATCGCGGTAGCCCTCGAACTCCGTGGCCTCGGGCGTCATCTGCAACGCGATGGTGCCGTCGGCCATCACCTCCGGCGTCACGTCGAAGGTGATGCCCACGTTCTTTTTATCGAAAGCCGACAGCGCCCATTCGTTGGTCTTCGGGTCCTTTTCGAAAGCCGTCGGATACCTGAATTCGCGGATGATCTTGATCGTCGCGCGGTGCCCCGACACGGTGACGACGCGCGGCGCGGAGAGACGGTCCACGCCTTTGAGCCCCTCGAGCGCGCGAATGATCGCCCTCGCCTGCCCTTCGGCCTGCACGCCGCGGATGCCCGGCGCGGATTCGTCGGGCGCGGGTTTCAGGAGGTCGGGAAGCGAAGCCTGGTCGCCGGAAAACTCGATGAACTTCGCCTCGATCTGAACCTGCGGAGCGCCCGGCGCGGGAGCCGTCTCGCTGGTCGCGGGCGGCGTCACCACTGCGGCGGAACCCGGCGGCGTTGTCGTCGCGGCCGGCGTCTGCGCTTGGATCTGCGCGGCGGTGGCGAGCCCGAGCGTGAGAGCGACTGCGAGAACCCCACCCGTGACCGCACGGAGCGTGAGCGGACGGCGGTCGCGGCGTTCATCCACGATCGCGAGCATCCGGCGTTCGAGCGTCGAAGGGCTGGCCATGGGCACGGCGTACCGTGCGAGACGGTGCTGCGCCGCGAGCGTTCGGGCGACGTCGAAAAGTTGCGCGGCGTATTCATCCGGCGCGGTGCCGCCGCGGAGCACGAGGTCATCGGTGGCTTCCTCCTGCGCCGCTCGGAGCTGGCGCGCGGCGAGCCAGACGAGCGGACTTGGCCAGTAGAAGATGCAGGCGAGGGAGGCGAGCGAGCGCGTGAAGTAATCGCCGCGCGCAATGTGACCCGCCTCGTGACGCAAGGCCGTCGCGAGCCGGGTGTCGTCCCAAGCGCGAGCCTCCGCCGGCAGCAGGAGCACCGGACGAAGCGTCCCCCAGGTGAGCGGCACGCCACTCGTGCGGGAGACGCGGAGCTGCACCGTTCGGCGGATGCCGAGTTCGCGGAAAATCGCCGCGGCCATGCCCTCGGCGCGGGCATCCGCGAGCGGGAGGGTCGTCGTGCGCATCCAGACGAGCTTCGCGCTGCCGAGGAGTCGCAAGGCGAGGAGCGCGCCCGCCCCGACCGACCAGCCGAGCACCATGGCCAGCTTCCAGTCAAGCCAGCGCCCACGCGGCTTGGCGGGTACCACCGCTGCATCCGAAGGCAGCGAAGCATTCGACTCGATCGGCGGAAGCGCGCGTTGAGGTTGGCGGGGAAGTTCGACAGTCACGCGCTGGAGTGGCACCGTCCACCGGGGCGCGTGCAGGCGGGTCAGCGGAAGGAGCAGCACGGTGACCAGCGCGGTGCACCAGACGAGATGCCGCTGGGCTGCGGAAGCGCTTTGCCAAGCTCGAGCGACCAGGGCTGCCGCCCCGAGGATGAGCGCGCTCTTGGCGAGAAACTCGACGAGGAAAGAGAGGAGAAAGTCGGTGTTCATGGGGGCTTACTTCGAGTTGGATTTGGCGGTCTTGACGATGGCTTCGAGACGTTTCAGCTCCTCCGGGGAAAGCTTCCCGGCGTCATCGTCCACCAGCGCGGCGACCGCGTTAGAGAGCGATCCGGCGAAGAAGGTTTCCAGCACGCGCTGGAGCGCCGAGCGGCTCGCCGTCTCGCGCGCCTCGGTGGGCGCGAAGACGTAGCGCGGCCCATCCTCGCGATGCCGCAGGTGGCCTTTTTCCTCGAGGATGCGGAGCAGCGTGCGCACCGCCGAGTAGCTGGGCGCATCGGGCATGGCGGCGGCGACCTCCGCGGCAGTGGCTTCGCCACGGGCGAAGATGATGTCCATGATCTGCCGCTCGCGGCGGCTGAGCTGGGGGCGGGTCTTTTGAGGCATGCGAATTTTTTCGCACAGGACATCTCCCGACGGCAAGCGCATAATGCTAATATTTTAGCACCGCTCACAACAAACCGCCGCCTCCCTGCGCAACGACCACGCGACCGCGGAAATCCGCGGGAATGTTCGCTCAGGCGAGGCCGCGTGTTTACGACCCAGCCGCTTTCCGATTCACTCGCGCGGCGTGGACCTTCTCACCATCACCCAGCTCAAGCAGGCAGCGCCGTCCGGCAGGGTCGAGGCGCGCATCCGCGGCCAGGTCGATTCCCTCACGGAAAAAGCCACCCGCGACGGCAAACCTTTTTGGGAACTGGTGCTCGCCGATGCCGAGGGGAAGCTGACGCTCCGCGCGTGGAGCGATTCGCCAGCCTTTGCCCAGTGCGCGGGCATGAGCCCCCGCTGTTTCATCGAGGTCTCCGGAGAATTTTCCCAAAGCGGAGCCTACGGGCTCGATTCGAAGCGCTGGACGTCCCGGGATCTGTCGGACGAAGAACGCGACACCCTGCTCGCCGGCCGCCCGGAGCTGCGCGCCAAGCAAAGCGCGGACTTCGCCTTTCTCACCGAAGCCACCGCCCGCGTCGCCGACCCTCGCCTCCCCGCACTCGTGCAGCTTTTCTTCGCGGACTTCGGCCCGCGCTTCCAGCGCGCCGCGGCGGCCCGCGGAAATCACCACGCACGCCGGGGCGGGCTCGTCGAGCACGTCGCCCAAATGCTCCGCGCCGCACTCGCCCTCGCCGACCTCTATCCGGTCCTCAACCGCGACCTGCTCACCGCCGCCGTCATCTTCCACGACTGTGGAAAGCTCTGGGAAAACTCGATGCCGGCCGACGGCTTCGTCATGCCCTTCGATGAACGCGGCGAGCTGCTCGGTCACATCACCATCGGTATCGAGCTGGTGAATGCACTCTGGCGCAAGCTCTTCACCGCTCCGGAAGCGGGGGAATGGACAACGCTCATCCCCAGCAACGAAGACGTGCGGCTGCATCTGCTGCACCTCATCGCCGCCCACCATGGCGAACTGCAATTTGGCTCTCCCGTTCCTCCCAAAACACCCGAGGCATGGGCTTTGCACTACGTGGACAATCTCGATGCCAAACTCGAAATGATGTCCGCCGCCTATCAGACTTCCCGCCACCTCGCCGACCGCATCCAGAAGCGCGTCTGGCCGCTGCCTGGGAATCTCGTGGCGCCGCTCGCGCACTTCCCCCCAGGCCCTACCGATCAACCGGAGGGGCCAGACCCGAATGGCACTAAGATAAGGTTTTCCGGCCAGTCCGACTTTCGTTCGTTTTCGGCCGGTTTCTGCGGGGAAGGTTGCCGGTTAAACGATGCGGCTTTGTCAGGAGTTGATAGTT
>JBILUI010000029.1:0-19734 GCA_044371145.1 Chthoniobacterales bacterium
GCGAGATAATTTTTCTCCGCTTGGTCCCAGTTGACCGTGTTCCACCAGGCTTTGAGGTAATCGGGGCGGCGGTTTTGGTAATTGAGGTAGTAGGCGTGCTCCCAAACATCGCAGCCGATGACGGGCGTGCCTTCGACACCGGCGACGGCTTTGCCCATGAGGGGGCTGTCTTGGTTGGCGGTCGAAACGACTTCGAGGTCGCCCGCTTTATTCACCACGAGCCAAGCCCAACCGCTGCCGAAGCGCGTGGCGCCTGCTTTTTCGAAAGCTTCTTTGAAGGCATCGAAGCTGCCGAATTTGGCTTTGATGGCTTCGGCCAGCTGGCCTTTCGGTTCGCCGCCGCCGTTCGGGCCCATGATGGTCCAGAAAAAGCTGTGGTTGGCGTGACCGCCCGCGTTGTTGCGCAGGACGGTGCGGATCGCCTCGGGCACGGCGGCGAGATCGGCGATCAGCGCATCGACCGGCTTGGCCGCGAGATCGGCGTGATCCTTCAACGCGTTGTTCGCGTTGGTGATGTACGCCTGATGGTGCTTGTCGTGGTGGATTTCCATCGTGCGCGCATCGATGTGCGGCTCGAGGGCGTTGTTCGCGTAAGGAAGAGGAGGTAGTTCGTATGCCATAATGTTCGGCGTCGTTTTTATCCTTCGAAACCACGCGCGGCAAGCGCGGGTGGTTTCAGGAGTCTTGGAGAAGGCCGTCCCGGATGTGGAGGACGCGGTCGCCACGGGAGGCGAGGCTGGTGTCGTGGGTGACGGCGAGGAGCGTGGTGCCATTCTCGCGGGCCAGACCGAGAAGGAGATCGATGATCTCGCCGCCGGTTTTCGAGTCGAGGTTTCCGGTCGGCTCGTCGGCGAAAAGCATGGATGGGCGGTTGGCCAGCGCGCGGGCGATAGCCACACGCTGCTGTTCGCCGCCGGAGAGTTCAGAGGGCAGATGCCCGGAGCGCGGTCCGAGGCCGACTTTGTCGAGCAATTCCGCGGCGCGCTCGCGTTCGTCCTTGCCTCCGATCAATCCCGGGAGCGCGACATTCTCGAGGGCGGTCAGTTCGGGCAGCAGCATGTAGCTTTGGAAAACGAAGCCCATGCGCGTGTTGCGCATGTCGGCCTGGCGGCTTGCGGAGATGCCGTAGAGATCCTCGTTTTCGAAATGCACCGCGCCGCTGCTCGGGCGTTCGAGTCCGGCCAGTGTGTAGAGCAGTGTGCTTTTGCCCGCGCCCGAGGCACCGCAGAGGAAGACGCGCTCGCCGCGTTTCACATCGAGATCCACGCCGCGCAGAATCTGGAGCTCCGTCGCGCCCAGACGGAACTTTTTCTGCAGTCCCCGCGCCCGCAGGTGGATGTCGTCCGCCGTCGGCACCGGGGTCAGACCGCCGGCGGCGCGGTGTGGCGGATATCCTCCGCCGAGGTGGCGAACACCGCGTCCTCCGCGATGTTTGTCGCATGGTCGCCGATCCGCTCGATGTAGCGCGCGATGAAGATGAGATCCAGGTAGTCGTGGATGCGCGCGGTGTCCCCGGCCATGCGCACGGTCAAGTCATTGATCACCCGGTGGTGCTCGGCGTCGAGTTCGCGGTCGCGCGGTTTGAGTCCGCGGGCCAGCTCCTCGTCGCGGTCGGCGAAGCTTCGGATGCTCGCACGGAAGAGATCGATGGCCGAGCGGAACATCGGTTCGAGCGCGGCGGTCTCGGGCAGGGAGGGGGACTGGTTCAACTTGCGCGCGCGGCGTGCGATGTTGACCGCCTGGTCGGCCACGCGCTCGAGGTTGCCGCTGACTTTCATCGCCGAGACGACTTCGCGCAGATCCTTGGCCATCGGCTGGAAGCGCACCATGATGTTGACCCCGTCGCCGTCGATCGTTTTTTCCAGCGCGTCGATCTCGGCGTCGTCCGCGATCACGCTGTTGCAGGCGTCGAGGTCGCGGTGGAAGAGTCCGTCGGCCGCGCGCGCGAGGACGCGCTCGGTCAGGCTGGCCATCATGAGGACGTGGTCACGCAGGGATTCGAGGTCGGCGTCGAACTTACCGAGGATGTGGCGGGCTTCTGGTTCCGGCATTCCGTCAAATTAGGCTTTCCCGCGCCGGAGGCGCAAGCCGCGTCGTTCAGTGGATGGCGGCCTCGAGGCGGTCGCGGAGTGCGGAAATCGGGATGCGTTCCTGCTCCATCGAGTCGCGATGGCGGAGCGTCACGGTGTCCGCCTTCTCCGGTCCGTTCTCGCCGATCGTGTCGAAATCGACGGTGACGCAGAACGGTGTGCCGATCTCGTCCTGCCGCCGGTAGCGCCGCCCGATGGCTCCGGCCTCGTCGTAGAAGACCATCATGTGAGGGCGCAACGAGGAGGCAATGGCTTTGGCTTTTTCGACGAGGGCGGGCTTGTTTTTGAGCAGCGGAAAGATGCCGCATTTGACCGGTGCCATGCGCGGATGGAAGCGCAGAACGGTGCGGACTTCTTTGCCGCCCTTGTCGTCGGTGACTTCTTCTTCGTCAAAGGCCTCGCAGATGAGGGCTAGTGCCGTGCGGTCCACTCCGGCGCTGGGCTCGACGACGTGGGGGACGAATTTCTCCTTCTTCTCGTCGTCGAAATACTCGAGCGGCTTGCCGCTGTGTTTGATGTGGGCGGAAAGGTCGTAGTCGGTGCGGTAGGCAACGCCCTCCAATTCGCTCACGCCGAAGGGGAACTCGTATTCGAGGTCGTAGGTTTTCTTCGAGTAGAAGGCGCGCTCGCCGTCCGGGATGTCGTGGATTTTGATCTTCGAGCGAGGGATGCCGATGTCCTCGTAAAATTTGAGGCGTTCCTCCAGCCAGTAGTCGGTGAGGGCAAGCCCGTCCTCCGCGCGGCAGAAATATTCGATCTCCATCTGCTCGAACTCGCGCGAGCGGAACGTGTAGTTGCGGGGATTGATTTCGTTGCGGAAGGCTTTGCCGATCTGCGCGATGCCGAAGGGAAGTTTTTTGCGCGAGGTTTCGAGGATGTTTTTGAATTGCACGAACATGGCCTGCGCGGTTTCGGGGCGGAGGTAGACGAGATTTTCGTCGCTCTCGAGCGGTCCGGCGTAGCTCTTGAGCATGAGATTGAAAGCGCGCGGTTCGGTCAGATCGCGTCCCCCGCAGGCCGGGCAATAAGGAACGCCGTCCTTCTGCGGAAGCTGGTCCGCGCGGTGGCGGGCCTTGCAAGTTTTGCAGTCGACCATCGGATCGCTGAAGGTTTCCTCGTGTCCGCTCGCCTTCCACACGGCGCGATTCATGATGATGGAGCCGTCCATTCCGACCATGTCCTCACGTTCATGAACCACGCGGCGCCACCAGAAATCCTTGAGGTTGCGTTTCAACTCGACCCCCATCGGGCCGTAGTCCCAGAAGCCGTTGAGACCGCCGTAGATTTCGGACGACTGGAAAACAAAGCCGCGGCGTTTGCAGAGGCTGACGATTTTTTCCATCCGTTGTTGTGCTTCTTTGGACATGGAAGAAGCATTTGTAGCGGCGTCGACGCCGCGCGTCACGCCAGAGGTTTGAGTCCCGCCTCGATGTCGCGGCGCCGCGACTCGAGGAAGGGCGGCAACGAGAGGGTCTCACCAAGCCGCTCGAGCGGTTCGTCTGCGGCGAATCCGGGTTCGTCGGTGGCGATCTCGAAAAGAATCCCGTTGGGATCGCGGAAATACAGGCTGCGGAACCAAAAACGGTCGACCGGCCCGCTGTTTGGGACGCCGGACCGCGTCAAGTGCTCCGCCCACGCCTCGTAATCCGCCAGCGTGGTGCGCAGGGCGAGGTGATGAACCGCGCCAGCGCCTTGGCGCGCCGGAGGATCGTCCGGCTGCGCCATGACGTGAATTTCGCGCGCCGCTCCCGTTTCTTCTCCGCATTGGTATACACGTGTCTCGTGTCCGGACCACTCGTAGGTCCGCACGCACGGCAATCCGAGCAACTCGCGAAGGATGCGGTCGGTTGAGGCTATCTTCCGCACGCTGAGGGTGACCGGACCGAGTCCTCGGATCTGATGTTCAACGGGGACGCGGCTCCGTTCCCAGGGCGCGGTCGTCGGCGCCGCGTCGACAACGAGAGAGAGCCTTTGCCCCTCAGGGTCTTCGAAATCAAAAACCGGCCTTCCGTCGCGCTCGATGACCGGAGATTTCGCGGCGAGTTGACGGTGCCACCACTCGAGTGACGCCGTGCTGCCGACGCGCAGTCCGGTGCGCACGATGCTGTTCGTGCCGCGTTGTTCCGGCGCGGCCGGCCAATCGAAAAAAGTCAGATCGGTGCCGGGTGTGCCCGCGCCATCCGCATAGAACAAATGATAGGCCGACACATCGTCCTGATTGACCGTCTTTTTGACCAACCGCATGCCGAGCGCGCGTGTGTAGAAGTCATGGTTCTCCCGCGCGCGGGCGGTTATGGCAGTGACGTGGTGGAGTCCGTGCAGATTCATGAAACTTTTTCCAAAGCAAGGATGCGTACGTCGACACCATCGGCATGGCAAACGTGCCCGGGTTGCGGATGCAGATCAGGAAAACCTTCGAGCGTTGCCGGGATGGTGGAGAATTCGCGCAGTCCGGCCTTGCGAAACGCGTAGGGCGGATGGGCCACTGTGCCGCGGTAGAGATTTTTGCCGCGCGCCGCGTAGAGGTGATAGCGCTCGAGGAGGAAAAATTCGAGGCTACCGGCTGCTGCCCTGCGGCCTTCGCCCCGGGGCTGCCAGACGTAGCGCGCCGCCGTGTCGGTTCCGCGCCGCGTGGATTCGTACACAATGGTTTCCGCGAATTCTGCGCGCATGGCCGCGTGTCGGTAGGGGAGTCTGAAGAGCATTTGCGCGATGAGGACGGCGAGGGGCTGGTTGCAATCGAGCGAGTAAAACCAGACGCCGGGAACACCGCGCTCGTCGTGCACATATGTACGAACGTTGAGTTCGAGGAAATTCGAGACCGGACCGAACGCGGGCAATCCCGCTGGCCGGACGCCGCGCATGGCGAACGGCACGATGCCGAGCCAACCGGCATCATCAAAGGTGTCGGCGTGGAGTCCTGGCGGCAGGGTGCGTTGGATGACCTCGCGGTCCACGGCCCAATGAAGGAAGAGCAAATGTTCCCACCGCTGATACATGACGGGACGCGATCCGGATGGCGGATGGCGCGCACTCTCGCGCTGGGCGGGCGTGGGGAGATTCACGCGAAAAGTTCCACCTGTGGGTCGCGGGCGAATTGAAAGGCCGCGAGCGGAGCGGACGTGTTTTTGGCCAGGGCGAGAAATTTGAAAGACGTGCCCATGCTTTCAGGATGGAGGAGCTGGCGCAGAGCACGCATCTCACGGGCTGCTTCGGCGGACAGTTTTTCTCCGGGCATGGCGGGAAAGGCGCGCGCGGCGAGGGAAGTGAGGGCGTGATGTTGGTCGGTGAAACCGGCCAGGGAGAGTCCGGCTCTCTGCGCGGCGCCGGCCACGGCGGTGAAGTCGACATGTGCGGTCAGGTCCTGGTGTCCGGGATCGGCCAGAGGATTTTCCATGCGCTGGTGATCGCGGTAGGCGGCGATGGATCCCGCAGCCCGCGTGCTATGATGACGCGCGGCAGCCGGGTGTCCGTAGTCGATGAGTAGAAGCCATCCTCGGTGCAGCTTGGGCGCAACGGATTCCATCCACGGCTCGAGCGAAGGACAAATTTCGGTGGCGAACTCGTCGATTTCGCCGGGAATCGAGGGGGATGCGCCGGAAAAACCGGTTTCGACGAAGATGAACCCCTTTTCATTGCAAGCGACGCGCCGCTCGGACCATGCGCCCTGCCGGCGGGTCAGAAGTTTGACCGGGAATGCATCGAGGAGTTCGTTGGCATAAAAGACGCCGGTGAATTCGGGCAGTTCGGATTCGTGTGCGAGATGTGTGATGTGGCCTGTCCACTGAGCCAATGTTTTTTGCTGCAGCGCGCGCAGGTTGTCCAGCGGTTCGATGATGACGACGCGCGGTGGCGCACCGCTCCATGCGCCGAGGATGTCGGCCATCAGTTGTCCGTCGTTCGCGCCCTGCTCGACGAGCGTGAATTCGGGCGGGTTTCCCAAGTGCCCGCGCATTTCGAGAAACTGCGCGGCGAGGAGTTTGCCGAAGACGGGCCCAACGCTGACACTGGTGAAAAAGTCGCCGCGTTTTCCGGTGCGCAAACCTTCCGCAGCGTAATAGCCGTGCCGCGGATCGTAGAGCGCCGCGGCCATGAATTCGTCGAAACCGATGGGCCCGTGTTCCGCGATGCGCGCGCGCAACTCACCCTCAAGGCCGGGTGACTTCGCGGACATAAATGTTCACTTGTCCATCGGGTCCTTCCTCGACGCTGGTGATTTCGAACGGCCGCTGGCCGTCGCGGCTGAATGACGCGCCCTCGGCGGGCACGGCGGCGCCGTCGGGAAAATCTACGATGACGCGCGCGTTGCGTCGGCTCGAAGTGCCGCGCAGCACGGCGCGGCCGGGGCCGGCCGCGGTGACTTTGAAATCGCCGCGCAGATAGTTCCGCTCCGCCGTATTCGGTGCCGTCGCGCCGCGGGCGGAGTCCATGTCGACCAATTTCCCGCGCGGCATTTGTCCGGGCGGGTGCAGAGTCCATTGCTTGGCCGGTGCCGCGGTGGTGGCTGCGACGGTCGCGGGCGCGGCGACCTCGGTCGTTTGTAGCTCGGCCGAGGGCGTGCCGGCCGGCGCGGCGCGGTCCTCTGCCGTGACGGGAATGGCTTTGGCCACCGGAACATCTTCTTCGTGCACCGGCACGGCCCGGGGCACGGGTGCGTCTTCGACAGCCGCTGCTGCGGCGCCGGCTTCGGCCGCCTCGGTCTGCTGGATGCGCATGAGGACGGCGGGTGTTTCTTTGCGCACAAATCCGGAGCGTTGCGCGTAAGCACGGAAATTTTTGTCGGCGGCATCGACAGCGGCCTGATTGAGGATGGGTAGTCCGGCGCCGACGCTGAGCTCGTCCGGTGGCTCGAGGCTGAAGGTGCCGCTGGCGTTGCTCGAAGTGTAGTTGCCGTAGAGCAGCGGCACGGCCGTCAGACTCAGGCGGCCGTCGGGCAGCTTGCGCGCACCGATCACCGCGGTGAGATCGAGCGTCTTGACCAATTTGAGGTCTAGTCCGGTTTGCAGCATGCGCTCGAGGTCTTGGGTGTTTTCCGGCGCGGAGGGGAAGACCAACTCGAGCAAAACCGACGGGTTTTCCACCGACTCGGCCAGCGCGACGACGCCCGTCTGGAAAAAATTCTCCGCCCCGAGGCGGAAGACGCCCATGACCTTGTATTCGCCGATGACGTAGGGAACCTGGTCGCGGGTTTGCTGGTAATTGCGGATGTAGTTGCGCAGCAGCCGGTCGCTTTCGGTCTGCAGCGCGCCCTTGGCCATGGGGTTGAAACGGGTGTAAAGATCGTCGGCGGTGAGAAATTTTCCGCGCGGGGCACTGGTCAGCTTGAAACGCTTGAGTGTGTCGACTTTGCCGAATTTTTTGAGCAGGGAATAGCTGAGGCCTTTTTCCGGATGGCCGAACACGTAGAAGCTGCCGACCCAGCAAAAGACGGCGAAGAGCGCGAGAAAAACGATGAAAATCGTCCAACCGAAGAGGCCGTCGTCCCCTGATCTCCTTCTGGTTGATGGCAATCCTTTAAGCATGCGGGGCGTTCGGTGGAATTGAGTCGTGGAATCGGCGCATGTAAAACGTCCGCGTGTCTCTAAACCACCCGGTGCGGCAAAGTCAAACGAGGGCGCGATCCCATGGGTAACATACGCGTCCTTCCCGAGGTGGTGGCCAGCCAAGTCGCCGCCGGCGAAGTGGTCGAGCGACCGGCGTCGGTGATCAAGGAATTGCTCGAGAACAGCCTCGATGCCGGCGCCTTGAGCATCGAGGTCGAGGTGCGGGGAGCGGGCACGGCACTCTTGCGCGTGACCGACAACGGTTCGGGCATGGATCGCGAGGATGCGCTCATGGCGCTCGAGCGCCACGCCACGAGCAAAATCGTGACGGCTGCCGATCTCGCCTCGGTGCAAACCATGGGATTCCGCGGCGAGGCGCTGCCGAGCATCGCCAGCGTTTCCGAGTTCACCCTGCGCACGCGGACCGAAGGCGCAAGCGCCGGGACCGAAGCTGTGGTGCGCGGCGGCAAAATGGTCGCGACGCGCGATGCAGGGTGTCCGGTCGGAACGACGATCGAGGTCAAATCGCTTTTCTTTAACGTGCCTGCGCGGAAAAAATTCCTGCGCAGCCCGGCAACCGAGTCGGCACACCTCGACCGGGCGATCGAAAATGTCGCGTTGGCCTTTCCTTCGGTTGCTCTGACCTACCTTCGCGACGGACGAGAGATCCACCGCTTGCCGTCCTCCTCTTTGGCTGCGCGGACGGGCGACCTTTTCGGTGCGGAGGATCGCGCGCAACTGCTCGAGATCGCGCCGTTCGAGCGCGACGGCGTCCGCGTCCAGGGACTTGTTTCGCGTCCGGGCGTGACGCGCGCGGACCGCGGCCGGCAATTTTTTTTCATCAACGGTCGCGCGGTGGAAAGCGGCTTCCTTGCCGCCGGTTTGCGTGAGGCATACCGGCAGATGCTTGAGCCGGGTCGGCACGCTTCCGTTGTTTTGCATCTGGAGATCGATCCGCGCGAGGTGGACTGCAATGTGCATCCGGCCAAGCGCGAGGTGCGCTTTCGCCGCGGGTCCGCGGTTCGCGATGCGGTGCACGAGGCCATCGCTGCGGCGCTGCGCGAAGCGCGGGCCGAATGGCTGCGTCCCGTTCAGGCCCACATCGCAGCCCGCGTGGCCCGCGGGCCAGAGGCCCTTCCGCGCGGCGGACAGCATCAACCGGAGCTTCCACGCACCCCCGCGCCACCGCCCGAGATGCGACCGGCCCAGACGGTCGCGCCTGTCGCCGCTCCTCCGTCTGCTCCCGCGTTTTCGCCAGAACGCAGCGCTTCCGCCGGGGAATTCCGGCTCATCGGTCCTCTCGGGCCGCGCTATCTCCTGCTCGAGGGCGCGGAAGGATTGGTCCTGCTCGATCGCGCCGCCGCGCGGCAGCGTATTCTTTTCGAGCGCTTGCAGCGCGGGGTAGACGGCGGGGCGGTTGCGGCGCAGCGCCTGCTCATGTCCGCGGTCTTCGAACTTGCGCCGCGCTTGCACGAAGTGGTCGCGGAGAACCTCGGTGCGTTAGCCTCTTCAGGTTTCGCCATCGATCTCTTCGGCGGTCATTCGGTCAAAGTCGAGTCCATGCCCGACTTCCTCGCCGGGCGCGATCCGCAGCGGGTGGTGGAGGATTTTGCCCGCGACTTCTTGGCCGAGGGTCCCTCGAGAAACCGCGCGACGCTCAACGATAGTGTTCGCCGGGCCGTGGCGCGATTGGCGAGGGACGCGCCCGAGCCCGCCGACGAGCGCGCCCAGCACGCCCTCGTCACGCAACTGCTCGCCTGCGAACTGCCCTACTGCGACCCGGACGGCAAGCCGGTCATGCTGCAGTTCTCCTGGCGCGAGCTGGACCGGAAATTCGGGCGATCCTGAGGCCCCGCCGCCTTGCCGGGGGGGCGGCGAGCGCGTTACAAGTAAATGGCCATGCCCGACCTTCGCATCGAACCCGCCACGCTGGAGGACTTGCCGCTCATGGCCGAGTTGCTGGCGGAACTTTTTGCGGCGGAGCCGGAGTTCACCGCGGACCAAGCCAAACAGATGCGCGGCCTGCGCCTCATTCTCGAGCAGCCCAACCGCGGACGTATTTTCGTCCTGCGCAACAGCACGCGCATCATCGGCATGATCAACCTGCTCATCACAATCAGCACGGCGGAGGGCGGATTCGTCCTGCTCCTCGAAGATCTCGTCGTCCACGCCGACCATCGCGGACAGGGGCATGGAGGGCGTCTGCTCAACCACGCCGTCGACTTCGCGCGCGAGAAAGGTTTTGTCCGCATCACGCTGCTCACCCACCGCGACGACGAACGCGTTGTGGCTTTTTACCGGCGACACGGATTCGTCGCTTCCGAAATGATGATCATGCGCCTGCTGCTCGCGCCGGGCGGGGCGGCGTGAGCGTGGCGGTCCGCACGGCGTTCGTCCTCTGCGCCGGTTGGGGAAAGCGGCTGCAGCCGCTGACCAACCAGATCCCGAAGCCGCTGGTCCCAATCTGCGGAATTCCCCTCTGCCAATTCGCTCTGGCCCGCATCGCGGCGGCGGGCGTCGAGCGCATTGTCATCAACACGCACCGGTTGGCCGACGAATTCATCCGGCTTTTTCCCGAATACCCGCAGTCTTCGCATTTCCGCGGCATCCCGGTCTTGTTCCGTCACGAGCCGGTGCTGCTCGAGACGGCCGGCGGTCTGAAAAATATCGAGGATCTGCTCCTGCCCGGACCGGTGTTGGTGCACAACGGCGACATTCTGGCCGAACTCGATTTGCCGGCGCTCTTCGCCGCGCATGAAAAGAGCGGGGCGCTTTGCACGCTGGCCCTGCGTTCGTCGGGCGGACCGCTCCAGGTCGGTTTCGACCGGCCAACCGGCCTGGTCACCGACATCCGCGGCGAGATCGGCTCCTCCGCCCCGCGTTTTCTTTACACGGGCGTCTGCGTGGTCGATCCCGCGCTGCTTCCGCGCATTCCGCCCGGGGAACCTTTGTCCTTTGTTCCGGTCTGGCTCGACGCCCTCCGGGCCGGGGAAAAAATCGCGGGAGTGGTGCTCGATGACGGAATCTGGCGCGATATTGGAAACGTTGAGGAATATTTGCGCATCCACGCCGATCTCGCCTCCGGTGCGGTCGAGATCGCTTCGCCGGTGGAGAAAAGCGAATGGCCTCGGTGGCTCATGCCGGGCGCGCGCGTCGACGGCTCCGCCAAACTCAACGGCTGGAATTGGCTCGGACCGGATTGCCAAGTGTCTGCGGGAGCGACCGTGGAAAATTCCATTTTGTGGGCGGGTTCCAAGGTCGAGCCCGGGGCGAATGTCGCCTCCAGCGTGGTGCGCGAGGGCATGCTGGCCGCGGGCGAAGTGCATGACACGGTGGTATGAGCGACATCTTCCAATGGATCGATGCGGTGCATCCGGCGGCGCGCGGCGGCGAGTGGTCGCCGGTGGAGCGGGGAGGGTCGGACCGCAAATTCTGGCGGGGTGGTGGCGCGGCGGCCGGTCTCGTCGCCGTGGCCTACGGACTGGAAAAAGCGGAGAACGCGCGCTACGCGGACTGCGCTCTTTTTCTCGAGGCCCAAGGTGTCAATGTCCCGCGCGTCATCGCGCACGATGCTGTGCAGCGCTTTCTGCTTCTCGAGGATGCCGGGGCGGAGGATTTGTGGTCGCACCGCGAGGCGCCGTGGGAAAAACGCGCGCAACTCTACCGCGAGACCTTGGAGCAGGCGGCGTTGTTGCACCGCGCGGATCTGGCCGCGGCCGAACGCGCCGCTGTTCTGCAGGCACCTTTCGACGCCGACCTTTATCGCTGGGAGCAAAATTATTTCTTCGAGCATTTTCTCGGTGAGCCGCGACGCGATCTCGCGCCTTTCGAGGAACAGGCCGCCGCTCTGGCCGCGCGTCCGCGCGTGCTGCTGCACCGCGATTTCCAATCACAGAACATCCTCGTGCGTGACGGCCGGGTGACCTTCATCGATTTCCAGGGCATGCGGGCCGGCTTGGCCGGATACGATGTGGCCTCGCTGCTTTATGATCCGTATGTGGACATCTCCGATGCGGAGCGAGCGGAGTTGTCGCAGTTTTATTTCCGGGCCGCGGGTCTGGCCGATGCCGCGGCGTGGGACGAGGAGTTGCGGGCCTGCGCGCGGCAAAGACTGATGCAGGCCCTTGGAGCCTACGGTTTCCTCGGACGGGTCAAAGGCAAGCCGTCGTTCCTCCAGCACATCCCGGTTGCCGCCGAGCGCCTAGCTTCGCTTTGCCATTCCGACGAAGCATGGCAGCCTTTGGCCAGTGCGGTCCGCGCGGCCGCCGCAAAATGAAAAAGACCGCCGTCGTCATCGAAAACCTTCACCCGCTCCTCGACTGCGGGCGCTACGCGATCAAGCGACTGGTCGGCGATCCCGTGCATGTCACGGCCGACATTTTCAAAGACGGCCACGATATCGTTTCCGCCGCGCTCAAGTGGCGCATTGCGGGCGGGAAGAAGTGGCAGGAGGTGCCGATGAAGTCGGGAAACGACGATGTGTGTTCGGGTTCGTTCACCGTCACGGAAATCGGCGATTGCGAATACACGGTCGAGGCTTGGCTCGATGGTTACGAGACTTGGCGCGATGAATTCCGCCGCAAGCACGACGGCGGCCAGGAAGATTTGCGTTCCGAAGCCAAAGAGGGTGCGCGAATTCTCGAGCGCGGTGCCGAGCGAGTCGCGGGGAAAAAGAGCGCCGTCCTGCGCGAGGCGGCGACGGAACTGGGCAAGGCTGACAAGGCCCGCGCGGCCGCGATCGCGGCGCGGGTTGATTTGTCCGCCCTCATGGCGGAATACCCGGATCGTTCGATCGGCAGTGAATTCCGGCCGTATGGCCGCATCGTGGTCGAACGCAAAGCCGCGCTCTTTGCCGCGTGGTATGAATTTTTCCCGCGCTCCGCCGAAGGACGCGGTGATCGCGGATCGACCTTCCGCGATTGTCTCGCGCGTCTCGACGATGCCAAGGCGATGGGCTTTGACGTGGTTTATTTCCCGCCAATCCATCCGATCGGCACGACCAAGCGCAAGGGGCGCAACAACGCGCTGGAATGCGAGCCGGGCGATCCGGGTGTGCCGTATGCCATCGGCAACCGGAATCAAGGCTGTCCGCACGGAGGCGGACACCGCGATATCGCGCCGGAACTCGGCACGCTGGAGGATTTCGAGTGGTTGGTCGGCGAGGCGAAAAAGCGCGGGCTCGAAATCGCGCTCGATTTCGCGCTCAACTGCTCGCCGGATCATCCCTATGTGTCTGATCACCCCGAGTGGTTTTTCCACCGCCCGGATGGCACGATCAAATACGCGGAGAATCCACCCAAGAAATACGAGGACGTTTATCCGCTCGATTACCACAACGCGTCGTGGCAGGACCTGTGGAACGAATTGCGTGACGTGATCCTCTGGTGGGGGGAGCGCGGAGTCCGCACCTTCCGGGTGGACAATCCTCACACCAAGCCGGTCGCTTTCTGGGAGTGGCTCATCGCCGAAACGCGGGGCAGATTTCCTGATCTCGTCTTCCTTAGCGAAGCCTTCACCAAGCCGAAGATGATGCGCGTGCTGGCCAAGGCCGGTTTCTCGCAGAGCTACACTTACTTCACGTGGCGCAATACCAAGCAGGAACTGACCGATTACCTGTCCGAGGTGAGCGCGCCGTGGTCGGCGGATTATTTCCGTCCGAACTTCTTCACCAACACGCCGGATATTCTGCCGTTCTTTTTGCAACAGGAGGGCCGCGCGCCATTCATGATCCGCGCGGTGCTCGCGGCAACGCTCTCGCCGCTCTACGGGATCTACAGCGGATTCGAACTTTGCGAGAACGCTGCGTTGCCCGGACGCGAGGAGTATCTCGACAGCGAGAAATACCAGTTTAAACAGCGCGACTGGGATGCGCCGGGCAACATCAAGGGTCTCATCACCCGCCTCAATGCCGCACGAAAAGACAATCCCGCGCTGCAGCACCTGACCAATCTCCGTTTTCACGCTGCGGAGAACGACCAGATCCTTTTTTACGCCAAAGCGACCGGCGACAATGTGGTGCTCGTGGTGGTCAACCTCGACCCTCACCAGACGCAGACCGCGGCGGTCGAGTGGCCGCTGTGGGAATACGGACTGGGTTGGGATGCGGACTACACGGTCGAGGATCTTCTCACCGGCGAGCGCTGGACGTGGCACGGGGCGCGCAACTACGTCGCGCTGGATCCGGCTGTCCGCACAGCGCACGTTTTTGCCGTGCGGCGCTGAGGGTCCTTTGCCGCTTGGCGGCGGTGTTGGCCGCGCGCTAGAAGAAAGCGCATGAAGTTTATTCCCCGATCACTCCTCGTGCTCATGGTTCTCGCCGGCGCTTTGTCCGCGACGTCGCGCGCCGGATTGGTTTGGGACAGCACGACAGTGACGATCGACACGCAGGGGAGTCCCGAAACGCGGCTGGCCGAATTCCGTTTCCGCAACGACTCGGAACAGCCTGTGCGTATCCGCGGCGTGAAGACCTCATGTGGTTGCACTGTGGTCAAACCGGAACAGGAAGTCTACGGCCCCGGAACGAGCGGCGTGTTGCGCGTCTCGCACAAGCCGAAGTCCGGATCGGCTCCGCGCCGTTACCGCATCAGCGTCTCGACCGACGAATCGGGCGGCCGCGTGCACGACCTGGCTCTCGTCGTCTTGAGCGAGTCTCGCCTCATGGTTGAAGGACGCCGCATGTTGGTGTGGGAAAAAGGTGAAAGCCGCACCCCGAAGGAATTCGTCCTGCGCACCAAGCCCGGCGATGCGCTTCAATTGACCGGCGCCGCGGCAGAAAGCGATATCGTGAGCGCCGAACTTTCCGGCTCTGGCGCAACGAGCACCTTGCGCATCACGCCGAAAGGTGACGCTAATGGACGTGTGCGCATCCGCCTACAATCCGAACCTCCCTTGCCGGAGATGGACGCGACTTTTTTCGCCGTCCTGCGCTAGCCAGTGTCCGGCGGGCCGGACTTACCGACGACGACGGCGCAGCACGTATCCGGCCAATCCCGCCGCGGCCATGCCAAGAAGCGCGTAGGTCGAGGGCTCTGGGACGCCGACGGTCATTTCCGATGCTGACGCCCAACCGGCGGTATTGGTCGAAGACACTGTCATGGAGAGGATTTGGTTATTTCCAGTAGTCCAACCGAAGTATGCGTTGCTGAAACTGCTCACGTTCGTAGTGAGGTTGATGGGGGGCGCGTTGCTCAGCGTAAGAGCTATGGTGACATCACCTGTTTGAAAGCCAGGGTCGCCCAAAAAGAAATAGCCACCAACCGCGTAGGTGTTGACCGAGAAATTGAAGGTGAGTGCGCCTGCGGCCACCGGGCCGCCCAGCGAAAGGACATTGGTGGAGCCTATTAGGTCCTTGTAAAGGCCGTTGCCTTGGATCGAGTTATTAGCTGTGATGTTAAAGCCGTTGCCGGAGAAGTTGACTGGTCCAGAAAAAGCTCCGCTCGAAGCACTGTTGAAATTTTCGGTATAGTTGCTCGCTGACAACGCGCTGAGAAAATCGACTCTGTTGGTGAAGGAAGTGACTTGCGCTCTTGCGTTGGCGAGCAACGTCAGCGCGATCAAGCCCGAGAGGGCAAGTTTGGTGTTCATTTTCGTGCTCATTTCGGAGGAAGCTTAGAATCTAGGCCTCCCGCCGTTCCGATCAAGAGGGAATTTACAACGAGATCCCCTTTCTGGCGCAGTCCCGGCTGCCCGGCCTGGAATTCGAGCGTTGATCTCAGCCGGTTTTGCCTCTATCCAGCAAGGCCGCCCGCATTGGGCTCTGTCATCATGGGAAAACTCTACAAAGACATCGTCGAGACGGTCGGCCGGACGCCGCTGGTCAAATTGAACAAATTGACGGAGGGCGCCGGTGCCACCGTGGCCCTGAAGTGCGAGTTCTTCAATCCGCTGGGCAGCGTGAAGGACCGCATTGGTATGGCCATGATCGAGGACGCCGAGAAGAAGGGGATCCTCAAAAAAGAAACGGTCATTGTCGAACCGACGAGCGGCAACACCGGCATCGCGCTGGCCTTCGTCGCCGCGGCCAAGGGCTACAAGTTGATCCTCACCATGCCCGAGACGATGAGTCTCGAGCGCCGCACCCTGCTTGCCATGCTCGGGGCAAAACTTGTTCTCACCCCCGGTGCGGAAGGCATGAAAGGTGCCATCGCCAAAGCGGAGCAAATCCTCAAGGAAACCCCCAACGGCTGGATGCCGCAGCAATTCAAAAATGCGGCCAATCCCGAGATTCATGCCAAGACCACGGCGGAGGAAATTTGGGACGACACCGACGGCAAGATCGACATCTTCGTTTCCGCGGTCGGCACGGGCGGGACATGCACCGGCGTGGGCGAAGTGCTCAAAAAACGGAAACCGGGTGTGAAAGTCGTCGCGGTGGAACCGAAAGATTCGCCGGTCATTTCGCAAACGCGCGCGGGCGAGCCGGTGAAACCCGGCCCGCATAAAATCCAAGGCACGGGGGCGGGATTCGTTCCCGACAACCTGCACCTCGATGTGGTCGATGAAGTGCTGACCGTATCCAACGACGACGCGTTCGCCATGGCTCGCCGCTTGGCCAAGGAGGAGGGGATTCTCGGCGGCATCAGCTCGGGCGCGAACGTGCAAGCGGCGCTCGAGTTGGCCAAACGCCCCGAGAACAAAGGCAAACTCATCGTCACGGTGGCCTGCTCCACCGGCGAACGTTACCTCAGCACCGCACTGGCCGACGAAGCCCGCGCCGCAGCCACCGCCTGACGCTCATGGACAAGAATCGCCCCCAGTCCCTTCTTTTGCCCGCGGTCTCGACCGATCCCGAGTCTTTCGCCGGAGATTTTTTCTGGGAAGCGCACTGGAAGAAATTTGTCGCCGCGCTCGTCGCCGTGGTCATCGGAATCCTTGCCGTGGGCGCTTGGGCCTACCATCGCGCCAGCCAATCGTCAGCGTCCGCTTCGCTTTACGCCGCCGCCGGCAACTTGGACCAGTGGCGCGAAGTTGCTGCGACTTATCCGGGCTCGCTCGCAGCCGGCAACGCCCAGATGCGTATCGCCTCGGCTCTGCGCAGCGAGGGCAAGCTGGACGAGGCCGCCAAGGTGCTCGAGCAATTCACTTCGGCGCAGCCCGAGCATCCCATGGCCGGTGCCGCGTGGTTGACGCTTGGCGAAATCCGCCAAGTGCAAAAGAACCCGGCAACGGCGCTGGAAGCCTACCGGGCAGCTTCGGGGCGTTACCAACAGTCGTATGCCGCGCCGCTCGCCCTCTTGGCCGAGGCCAGACTGCTGGCCGGGGAGGGCAAGTCCGGGGAGAGCCGCGCGATCTTAGAGTCCATCGGAACTTCCTATCCTGAAGGCCCGGCCGCCATGGTTTCCGCCGCGGAATTGGCCGCCATGGCCAAGCCCTCGTCCCCGCAGCCCTGATTTTTCCTCCGGCGACCAGCAGGGGAGCTTGTTCTGTTTGACTGGAGGCCGCTAAGGAGCATTATTTACCTGATGGCGCCCCGCCGAACCCCGTTTTTAGCCTGCCTGCTCGCTGCGTTGATTGCGCTGCCTGTCGCGACAGGTTTCGCTCTCTCGCCCGGTTCCATCTGGGCAGTAAAAGTTGATGGCAACGCATGGCTTGATTCGGGCGCGAGAACGCGGCTCAAACAGGACGCGAAAATTGCCGCCGGCGCGACCATCGAAACCGAGGCCAACGGCAATGTCGTTTTGCTTTTTGAAAACGGATCCACGGTCAACATCCGGCCGAGCACGCGTTTTTCGATCAAGGAATTCAGCTGTGAACCGTTCGACAGTTCCAAGGTTGAGTGGCGCTCGCTGAGGGAGGAGCCTAGTGAATCGTCGCGCACCAAGGTGCAGGTCGACGACGGAACCATCATTTCCAACGTTCGCAAATTGCGCAGAGGTTCCACCTTTGACATCGGCACGCCACTCGGCACCGCAGGCATCCGAGGGACCACGGTGTACACAACTGTCGACATGCAAAATCCCAATACGCCGGTGAGTTTCGGCGTGGCGGACGGCAGCGCGACATTTACCTCCAGCACGGGCCAGACACAAAATGTCGAGGGCGGCGATGCGGTGGCAGTTTCCGGCGGCGGGGAATTTACTCCTCCGCCCGCACAGACCCAGCAGATGCTTTCCGAAGCAGAGCAAACTGGGCAGGTTATGACTCAATTTGCCCCGCCCACCACCGAGGGGACCGGCACTGGAACCGGCACGGGCGAGGGTGCTGAGAGCGGCCAAGAGGGGGGCGAAGCCGGCGCCCAATCGACCGGTGCTTCCGCTTCGGCCGGCGGTCCCGTGGCCACCGCATCAGAGGGAACGGTCACGATCATCAAGGACGGAGCGCAATCCGAGGGCGCGGACAATCTCAACAGCCTCCTTGCGCCCGGCACGATCATCACGACGGGCGATGATGGCAATTTCACCATCGAAATCGCGCCGGGCATTGTCATTCAACTCCAACCCAACACCCAGATCACCATCGGCGAGCGCACTCCCGACAAAGCGGTCAATGAAAACGGGGATTCCGTCCCCGAGGTCACCATCAGGCTGGCTGTCGGATCCATTCTTGTGACCACGACTCCCGATGGTCTTCTCGGAAGCTCTTTCGTCATCGAAACGGCTCGCGGCAACATCAACTCGGTCACCGCCGGCAGCATGGTTGTGTCCTCGACGGGCGCCGATCCCTCCACCGCCACGGTGACCGTCGCCGCGGTGGCGGGCGACAAGCTTGCCGTGACCACCGAAGGCGAGCAGTTGCCAGTGGCAGAGAGTCTGGTCGTTATTCTGCGTCCCGATGGCATCGAGTATGCCGGGATTCAGGACTATCCAAACCTCTCCACTCTAGCCGGAGCGCCCACTTCCTCGCTCGCTCTGCCTCCGGCGGAAGCACCGCCGCCAACTGCGCCTACGCCTACGCCGCGGCCGACTCCGACCCCAACACCTGCACCCACGCCGACACCGCGTCCTACGCCCACCCCGACCCCGACGCCCCGTCCCACGCCAACGCCGACGCCCACCCCGACTCCGACGCCGACGCCGACCCCGACCCCGACCCCGACCCCGCCGCCGATCAGTCCCTAAGCCGGATTCGCGTGTGACTGTCTTTTGTCTCGGCGAGGTTCTCGTCGATTGCGCGGGAAACTCCTGCTTCCCCGGTGGTGCGCCGGCCAATGCGGCTTACCACATCGCCGCTCTCGGCCAACGGGCTGAGATCGTTTCGCGCGTGGGTGAAGATGCAGCCGGGCGCGATTTGACCGGGTGGCTGGGGTCGCATTCGGTCGGAACGCGTTTTTTGCAAAGCGATGCGAACCAGGCAACGGGATCGGTCAATGTCTTGCCCGGTCCGCGCTACGAAATTGCCGCACCGGCGGCGTGGGACTTCATCGAACAGACCGACGCCGCCTCGGCTGCCGTGACTGATGCCGGTGCGGTGGTCTTCGGGACGCTGGCCCAGAGGCAGCCGGTTTCGCGCCGGACCATTCGTGCTCTGGTCGAAACCGCCCGCGCCTCGGGCGTTCCGGCTCTGTGCGATCTGAATCTTCGTGCGCCTTTTTTCGACGAGGAAACCATCCTGTGGTCCCTGCGCCATTGCGACGTGCTCAAAATGAACCGCGAGGAGTTGGATATCGTGTCGGGTCTCCTTGGTGCCGTCGGCCCGCGCGCGGATCTTTTTGCCGGCCTGCTGCGCGAGTTCGGCCTCGCGCGCGGTGTGCTCACCGAAAGTGAAGAAGGTGTGCTGATCTGCGAGGATGGGCGCGTTTCTCGTCATGCGGCCGAAGTTGTGACCGATATTGCCGATTCGGTCGGGGCCGGGGATGCCTACACGGCCGTGCTGGCCGTGGCTTTGGCGCGCCGCATCCCGCTTTCCACTGCGGCAGCCCCTGCCGCAGTGCTCTCCGCCTTCGTCGTTTCGAAACCCGGCGCGACGTCCGCGATCCCGTCCGAACTGGTCGCGCGGATCAACGCGATGCTTGGTGTTTAGCGGAGGGTTTTCCCATTGTCTTTTTCTTCGGTGCGTGCTTTCCGGCGGACGGACAGAGCGCGGATAACTCGCAATGGTCGCAATCCGGTTTGCGCGCGAAGCAGCGGCGGCGTCCGTGCCAGATGAGTAGGTGGCTCCAGAGT
>JBILUI010000142.1:0-5486 GCA_044371145.1 Chthoniobacterales bacterium
GACCGCGCGGCGGATGATAACTTTCGAAGATCCGGAGTCGGTGGGAATCAAGATGAACTACGTGAACCAGAAGGGCTTGGGGGGTGTCATGTTTTGGGAACTGAGTGAGGACGAACTCATCGCGGAGCGCTCTCTCTTGGAAACCATCTATAACAGGCTCCGCTTGCCCTGAGTGCGCGCGAAGCAAGGCCCCGGTCGCAGGCTCCAGCAAGATGGAGCCTGCGGCCTGCCTGCAGAACCATGGCGCATCGCAACATGGCGAAAGGGCCAATCGGCAGAGAAGGGGGAGGCGGGGCCGCAGATAGGTCGCCGCGGCGACTAAACTGCCGAGGGCAAACAAAGAGACGAAGAGTACGAAGGTTTGAAGGTAGGAACGTATGAAGGTGGGAGCCGAGCGGAGCGAACCGTAACGAAGTGGAGATAGGTCGCTTGAAGCGACCAACTGATACCGGAGCCGTATAGCCATCGACAAATGAACGTTTGCTCCAGATTCTGCGGGGAGCTAGTTCAATTGAAATGCGGATCTGGAGAAGCTTCGGATTAGTTTTCGGCTTGGCGCTTGCTTCGGCGTTCTCGTGCTTGGTTTCATCCGTAAAGGCTGAAAAGTGGGTCACAAGCGAGCTCACTCGCTTTTCGGTGGGTTTGGCGCACCCTCCCGGCTTCAAGCGGTTGAAGGGAGTCTGGGAGGAACCGGGATTCCAAGGATCGATCTCTGCAGGCAACACGGACACGATCACCGATGGAAGTATGTCGGTCACCTTGGAGGGCCAACCCGGTTGCGACCGCGGGGTTTTCGAGTCGCTTTGGAAGGACGAACTGCAAACACCAGGGTCTTCCATTACTTACAAGGTCAAGCGCAACGACTGGTATGTCGTCTCAGGTGTGAAGCCCAATGGGACGGAGTTCTATCACAAGTCGTGGCTACTTCCCGATGGGGGATTCACTTTCAAGGCGACTTATCCTCACGCCAGGAATTCGAAATACGACCCGATCCTCGAGCGTATGCTCCAAGGTTTCCGCCCGGATGTGAGTGAAGACGTCGAGAATGCTCCGCATGGATTGGTGACAGGCGCCACGGTCAGCGAGCAACAAGCCGTCCGCATCGTGCAGGAAAAGCTCGGTTGGGAACTGCCGAAAAACGGACGTCTGGAATTCGACCACATGCAAGAACGCGAAGGGCGGAACTACTTGGTTGTGCACGGCTACGAGCTGGTGATCGATGATCCAGCCAACGGCACCGGCCACACTGCGACTTGGGGTTGGTATTATGTGGACGCCGTAACGGGCGCTGCTTTCCGGTGGGATTTGGCCGGAGACAAACTGATTCCTATCAAGAAGCTCAAATTCAACTAGAGAGTGTGCCCGGGAAATGCCGCTCCGGAGGCTCAGGGAAAAATGTCGGGAGGAACCTGAGGTAGCTCCTTGCGTAGATAACCGACGGCCCTGTTGTCCATGTCCAAGGCGGAAAAGAAATCAGCGTCGTCTTTGTAGTATTTGGTGATGAGCGCGCAGTAATCCATCGCTTCCCATTCTCCGGAGGAGGACTTGCGCAAGAGACACCAGCGCGGTTCGGCGAATTCCTTCCCGTTTTTCATGGGCAGCACATTGGCAAGTGCCCAACCGCCGCTGACTTTGAGAAAATTCACCTTGAAGAGGATCTTCTGTGCGTTGGCCCGGGCTGCAGCGCGGTTGGGGTAAAAATCGTCTGTCCGGATCGCGTCCATTAACGCTGTGCGCAGGTCGCTGCCTGGTTCTGGCGTGAAGGAGCCAGCAAAGCCGGCGGAGCAGGGCAGGAGACAGGCGACCAGCAAGACAACGGCACGATTCATGGCAAAACCCATAGTTCTCGGGGAGACAGGACGCACGGCAATAATGGCTTTTACAAGCTTTGCCAGCTTGGTCAGCCTCGTCTCTATGAATGTGAAAGCCCTCCTCGGTTCGCTTTGTTTGTTGTTTGTGGCCTTTGTTTCCGTCGGGTTCTCCCAAAGCGCGACAACCGGAGGCCGATCTGCGGAAACCGACTACACCATCCTGGAGTCACAGCTCGCCAAGAACCCGAAAGACACTGCCGCTATCCAGAGGTGGTTTGAAAACAGCCTGAGTCCGCTCGCCAATCCGGACGCCATGTTTTCCAAGGAGTGTCTCGCCTTTGTCACGGATGTCGCCGATTGCAACTGGGGTTACGACGGAAGCATCACCGCCGCGGAGCTTTCGCGCAAATGGGCCAAGCGTTTCGATGTGCGGAGCAGTTGGGATCACGCTTTTGAAAACGGAAACTGCGGCTGGGCTTCGCGCAAGTTGGTGAAGTGCGAATACCTGGGAGAGCTCAACGGGGCAGATTGGTTCCGCCTCGTCATCAAAGGGGGATGTGGAGAGAACGACTTCTCCGAGTCTTTGACACGCGTGGTGAAGGTCGAATCCGCAGGGGGCAGATACCAAATCACCAACATGATGAATCCCTAAGTTCAATCGGTCGCCGCTTGCCACGGGCCGCGCCCTTGTTGTTGCTTGCCGCGGCAGGGCCCGAGACGGGCGGCTACAGAAGCGTGACTCTCGCTCGGCTCCTTTTGGTTTATTCATCCATCCGCCCGCATCACATCGTCACGGCCTTTGTCGCCGGGGCCGGAGTTCAGGGTGACGTGCAGGGTCATGCGTTCCGTGGTGCTTTTCTCCATGACAGAAAAGTAACGGTCTTGCGGGGAGGGCGCAGAGCTTGCGGCCGCGGGTTGGGGTGTGGCTAGTATGATGACCAGTGTCGCTCCCCGATCCCCAAGAATCCGCTGGAACCCGCAACGCGGCGGCGGGCTCCGATGTGTTTGTCAGCCATTCTTCGAAAGACCGCGAGGCTGCGGACGCGGTTAGTCGGGCGCTCGAATCCCGCGGCATCCGTTGCTGGATGGCGCCCCGCGACATCCGGCCCGGTGCGAACTGGGGTGAATCTATCCTCGAGGCCATCGGAAAGGTGAAAATGATGGTGCTGCTGCTTTCGGCCAACGCGAATGCTTCGCCGCAGGTGTTGCGCGAGGTGGAGCGCGCGGTCAACAAATCGGTCGTTATCATTCCGGTTCGCATCGAGAATGTTATGCCTTCCGCCTCGCTTGAATATTTTTTGAGCACGGCCCATTGGCTCGATGCATTTGAGTCGCCGCTCGACCAACATTGCCGCAACCTCGCCGACACGGTGCAAGGAATGCTACGCGGCAAGGATTTCACGCCTTTCGCTTCCGTCCCGCCGGCCGGACCTGCGCGCCGCACCTCGCGGGCTTGGCTGACCCCGGTGGCCGGCGTCCTCGGGGTTTTGGCTATCGCCGCCGCGAGCTTCGTGGCCGGCAATTGGTGGCGTCGCGCGGAACCGTTGAAAGAAAATTCCCCGGCGGAGGTTCCGTTGCAGGCGCCAGTCTTTGCCTCCTCCTCTCCAGCGGCTGTTTCGGCTGCTTCGACTTCTCCCGCACAACGCCCGGTTCCTGCCATCGCGGATTTCGCGGGGCAATGGGAGATTGTTATCGTCAACATCGAAGACGTGGAGGGAAACAGTGCAAGCTACGGGCCCATACGTTTCACCGTTAGCAAAACAGGCGAAGTCGCCGGCAAGGCCGCGCTGCAAATGGAAGAGCGTAGGGGGAGGTTCCTGTCGCACCGTCCGCCGCTTGTGTTGGATTTGAAGGGCAGTATCTCGGCGCCGGCCTGGAAAAACGCCGTTCCTTTCCCGTTCAGCGGAGGCTCACAGAATCTCGGCTACAACGTTGCCAACATTGCTTTCAAGCTCGGCGATGGCGCCGAGGGCAGCGGAACCATCGGTTTTTCGGACCACTTTCCGGTGGCGGAGCATATCACCATAAAAAAGGGAGAAGCCTTCGGTCGAATGCACGCGTCGCGCACCGGGCCGTTGGAGGACGCCGCCGCGAGTCCTCTTCGCGTGGAGCCCCTGCGGTCCGGTGACGTGATGACCGATGGGGCGTGGTGGCACTGGTCTTTGCCGGATCACATGTCCGACGGTGGCCGCAAAGTGGCGGAGATGGACATGTCCACCGGCCAACTGGTGCTCCGTATCAACGGCAACCTGGAGCGTTTGGACAAGGTCTCCCAGAAGTGGACTCCACTGCGCGACCTCGGCCCCGTGCCGGGCGATGGTTGCGAGGAGATCTGGTCGAACTCCCGCGCCCGCGTGTTGCTTTCCTTCAACTTGGATCGCGCAGACGGCTCGAACGAGTTGACGGTTTTCTCCGGAAAAATGCAGGTCTCCTACGACGGCCAAACGGCGGATTTCACGGTGCGGGGGGAGACAGGTTCTTGAGGACCGCAGAACCAGGCGCCAATTCATTTCCCTCAAAGAATACAAGACGATGACGGAAAGATGACTGTGCCTGTGCTACTCGTCGGCCACCGACGCGAGATCTACGATTCCTGACGCATCCGCAAAAACGAAGTGCTCTCACGGAGGCACAGAGAGCACTAAGAAAGTAAACGAATTCCCCGTGTTCTCCGTGTCTTAGTGAGAGACATCTGCCGCGGCTCCGCTTACGCGGGCGAATTTCGTGGACAGGTGATTCGTCAGGCTGTGGCTTTGGCCAACGGCAATCGTTTCGACAAAAGCGGTCTGACTTTGTGCCAGAAAGGGAAAAATCCCGCCCGGGCGGCGGGAAACAGGCGCTGATCCCAAGCCCGACGGCACTCGGTGACTTCGACGCCGGAGTCTTGCAACGCTTGGCGCTGCGGCTTCCAAGCATCGGCATCGGGTCCGACGAAGGGCGCCATCGTCACGAGATGTCCGCCCGCCGTCCGTGTGGCCCAAGCGCCGACTGCATCCCAACGCGGCAAACGCTCGACGGTTTGTCCGTAGTGCTGCGACCAGCGGTTGGTTGCATCATCCATCGCTCTCCCACGCCACGCGCGTTTGGCCTCGCTCTCGCTTTGACCCGTTTGCTCGACCAAGGCGATAGCCGCCGGACGCAAATTGCCGAGCGGAGTTGTTTCGATCGACAGATCGTCCGCATGCCCGAGCAGGAGCACCGGGCTGTCGAGTGACGACGGCGCTTCCGCATATTCCGGCAAGGTCACGCGCGAACGGTCGGCTGTTTCCGCGGGAATGCGCGCGCGGACATTATCGTCGAGGTCGTCGAGCGAGTCGTGATCTTCCCAATATTTGGCCAGGTTGTCGCGGCGCGCGAGGTAGGCTTTGCCCGGCGTTTGCAATCCGGCGACCCAACGCCAGCCGAGCGTGTTGCTGGCGGCATCGGCATCGAGCAGGTGATCGAAAAAGAAACGTGCGCCCGCGGCCCAGGGCAGACCTTGCTGGTGACACCACCATGCGGCCCACCACATGCGGGCGTGATTGTGCAAGTAACCGGTGGAGCGCAGTTCCTCGGTAAAGACACGCATCGCCCCATCCCACGGCACATCGGGCGCCGGTTCCGCGGCCAGGCGAACATAATCCGTCCACACCCCGGGATGCAGCTCCAACCAACCTTTCCAGTAAGTGCGCCAGA
>JBILUI010000143.1:0-5446 GCA_044371145.1 Chthoniobacterales bacterium
TCCCTTTGCCCACGGCGCGAAGACGGCGAATTACTGGATGCAATGCGCCGCACAGGCTTCGGCGCGGCGCGATGGCTTCGATCACGCGCTGCTCTTCGACCACGAAGGCCATTTGCTGTCCGCCGCCATGGGGAACATTTTTTTCACGATGAAGGACGAACTTTGCACGCCCGCGCCTTCGCTTGCCCTGCGCCCCGGCGCGATGCGCGCGTGGGTCATGGCCGAACAACCCGTCCGCGAGATGAAGCTCCCCGCGCGGCGCATGGAAGAAGTCGGGGAAATCTTCCTGACCAACAGCCGTCTCGGGGTGATGCCCCTGCAATGCGGAAAGATCGCGCCCGGCCCGGTCGGGTGCGCCTTGCGTGACCGCTGCCGGCGGGAAAAAATCATCCCGTGAGCCATCCGTTGCTGCCCGCCGGCGACACCAGTTCCGCCGTGCGGCGCTGGCGCGATGCCGCGCGCCGTGGCGGACCCGCCGTGGCGGGAGGCGTGGCCGCTCCGGCCCAGTCGTTCCTCGCCGCATGGCTGGCCGAAGGCTTGGGCCGCACGCTCTGCGTGGTTTGTCCGGATGTGAAGCGGCAGGAGGAGTTTTTCCATGATCTGCGGTTCTGGAACGGCGGTGCATTGCTCGTCCCGGATTTGGAATTGTCCGCCGCGGGAGCGGCGCCCGATCCGGAACTGGCGGCGGCGCGACTCGGCGCTTTGCGCGAATTGCGCGGCGGAAAAATCCCGATTGTCGTCATCACCGAGGACGGACTCGACCACGCAGCACCTTCCCCGAGAGCACTGGAACGGGAGACGAAGAGTCTGCGGCGCGGGCAGGCACTTGATCCGCGCGAACTGGCCGGAGAGTTGGAAAAATCCGGATTCACCCGCGTGCCGACCGCCGCGGTGCGCGGCCAATATTCGGTGCGCGGCGGGATCATGGATATTTTTCCGTGGCAGACCGCCCTGCCTGTTCGTCTGGAATTTTTCGGCGACGAACTTGAATCGCTCCGCTCTTACGACCCGGACTCGCAGCGTTCGGTCGAAACACTCGAGTCATGCGAGATTTGTCTGGGTGCTGCCGGCGGCGAAGAAACGTCCACCGCCCGCGACCATTTGCCCGACAACACGCTTTTTCTCGGGCTTGAGGAGGCCATGGGCGATGCCACGGCACGACTACACTCGGGGCCGGTGTTGGCGGAGAGCGGCGAGATAGAAATCACGGCCGGCGCGCACCCCGCCGGCGATTTCGCCGCCGGCGACATCGTCCTGCTCGAGCAAAGGCGGCGTGATCTGTTCCGTCAGATCAGCGCGTGGCAGCGCGACGGATGGAACGTCCAGATTGTCTGCGGGAACGAAGGCGAAGCCACGCGTCTGCGGGAGTTGGCCGCAGGCGAACCCGAGGCGCCGCGCGAATT
Organism: Chthoniobacterales bacterium; assembly: GCA_044371145.1. Classification (GTDB taxonomy): domain Bacteria; phylum Verrucomicrobiota; class Verrucomicrobiia; order Chthoniobacterales; family JACTMZ01; genus JACTMZ01. Next base: position 1,404 of record JBILUI010000143.1, read on the forward strand.
GCCGGTCGTCCTCGGCACACTGGCCCGTGGGTTTCTTTTGCCGGAGGCCAAGTTCGCCCTGCTGACTGACGCGGAAATTTTCGGCCGCGCCTTGAGTCTCGAGCAAAGGCGCGGCGGATGGCAACGGGCGCGTGCCGCTCTGACCCGGCAGAACCTGCGCTTTGACGATTTCCTCGAGGAGGAACTCGTTGTCCATCTCGACTACGGCATCGCGCGCTTCCGCGGATTGCAGGTGCTCCCGGGTCAGGAGGAGGCAGGCGAAGTTCTCGTTCTGGAATTCGCCCGCGGATCGAAACTTTATGTGCCGCTCGAGCAGGGATGGAAAGTTTCCCGCTACATCGGGATAGGACGGAAGAATCCCGCGCTGAGCGAGTTGGGCGACGGAAGGTGGCAAAAGGCGCGCACGCGCGCGGAGAAATCCGTCCTCGCTTACGCGGAAAAACTTCTCCGCATCCAGGCCGAGCGTGAAATGGAGCCCGGGATGGCCTTCCCGCCGGACAATGCCTGGCAGGGGGAGTTCGAGGAATCGTTCCCCTTCAAAGAAACGCCGGACCAGATCACGGCGATCGCCGACACCAAGCGCGATATGGAGTCGACGCGTCCGATGGATCGCCTCATCTGCGGCGATGTCGGCTTCGGCAAAACCGAGGTCGCCATCCGCGCGGCCTTCAAGTCGGTGATGGGCGGAAAACAGGTCGCCTTTCTCGCCCCGACAACGGTGCTGGCCCAGCAGCACTGGCAGACGCTGCGCGAGCGGATGTCGGATTATCCCGTGACCATCGGGCTGCTCAGCCGATTCCGCACGCCGAAGCAGCAGAAGCAGGTGCTCGCCGGGCTGAAAGACGGCGCGGTCGACATCGTGGTAGGCACTCACCGCCTGCTCGGCAAAGACGTGGCTTTCAAAAATCTCGGACTTGTCGTGGTGGATGAAGAACAGCGCTTCGGCGTGCTGCACAAAGAAAGGCTGAAGGAAAACTTCCGCAAAGTGGACGTGCTCACGCTCTCGGCCACGCCGATCCCGCGCACGCTTTACCTCTCGCTGCTCGGGGCGCGCGACATGAGCACGATCGAGACACCGCCGCCGAACCGCATCCCTGTGGAAACAATCATCTGCGGATACGACGAGCGCATCATGCGCGATGCGATCAAGCGCGAGATGGCGCGGGGCGGACAGGTCTACTTCCTGCACAACCGCGTCAAATCCATCGGCCTTCTCGAGGAACGGATCAGGCAGCTGGTCCCCGAGGCGCGAATTCTTGTCGGGCACGGACAGATGCCGGAGGACGAGCTCGAGGAAGTGATGGCCAAGTTTGTCGCTGGCGAGGCGGATATCCTGCTTTGCACCACGATCATCGAAAGCGGACTCGATATCCCCAACGCCAATACCATCATCATCGACCGCGCAGACCGGTTCGGGTTGGCCGATTTGTATCAATTGCGCGGGCGTGTCGGGCGATCCAACCACAAGGCCTATGCTTACCTGCTGCTTCCGCGCGAGCTGATGGGCGGAACAGGCGAGGCGAAGCAGCGCATTGCGGCCATCCGGCAATACTCCAACCTCGGCGCCGGCTTCCGCGTGGCCATGCGCGATTTGGAGATCCGCGGGGCGGGCAACATCCTCGGCACGGAGCAGAGCGGACACATCCTCGCCATCGGCTTCGAGTTTTATTGCCGGTTGCTCAAAGCAGCGGTGGCCAAGCTTAAGGGCGAAAAAGCACCGGGACGACCCGAGGTGCGCGTGGAGATCGATTTTCTGGCCACCGATCCGGCTGCGGCGGAAAAAGGCCGCCTGCCGGCGTGGATCCCGAACGATTACATCGCCGAGCCGCGCGAGCGCATCGCCGCCCACCGCGAACTGGCCGAGGCGGAGACTCTGCCCATCTTGGACCAGGTCAAGGCCCGCTGGAGGGACCGCTACGGACGCCTTCCCGCTCCCGCCCGCAACCTCTTGAAGCTGGGGGCCATCCGCCTGCGCGCCGCTGCGGCAGGGGTCGATCTGGTGGCAACCGAGGGCAATGTCCTCAGGCTGCGCCGGAACGGGGATTTCATCATGGTCGGGCACCGGCACCCCCGTCTGGAAGAAGGCGATCCTGCCTTGAAATTGCGCCAGATTCTTTCACTCTTGCAGCAGTTGTGACATCTGCCATCCGCCTCGCGGCCATTGCGGCCGTTTTTTTAACCGCCCTTTCACCCGTCCGCCTCGTTGCCCAGCAGGAGAAGATGGTCGACGGGATCGCCGCCGTGGTGAATTCGAACGTCATCACCTACGGGCAGGTGCGAGAGTTGCTCATGTTCCGCCAACGCTCCATGGGCCAGCAGGAAATGACCGCGGAGATGAAGGAAAAGATGAAGGAGTCGCAGGATGCGGCGATCAACGACCTCGTCGACCGGCAACTCATCATCGACGCGTTCAAGACGGACGGCTTCCAGATCCCCGAATATGTGGTCGACGACCGCATCAACTCGCTCATCCGCGAGGAATTCGGAGGCGACCGCACGTCGTTTGTCCGCACCCTCAAAGCTCAGGGCTTCAGCCTCTCCCGCTTCCGCGAGGTGGAGCGCGAAAAAATCATCGTCCAAGCCATGCGGCAAAAAGCCGTCAAATCGGACTTCGTCATCTCGCCGGATAAAATCGAGGCCTCCTACCGCTCCAACATCGAGAAGTATTCCACGCCGGAAGAAATCCGCCTCAGCATGATCGTCCTCCGTCCCGAAGCGGGCGAGAGCGACGATCCGGTCACGGCCGCGCGCGAGGTGGCCGCGGAAATACGGCAGAAGCTGGCCGACGGCGCCGATTTCGGCGGCATGGCCCAGATGTATTCGCAGGACAGCACCGCTGAACTGGGCGGCGACTGGGGATGGATCGACCGCAAAACCCTGACTTCCGAATTGAATAGCGTGGCCTTCTCGCTCAGTCCGGGCGAACTCAGCAAGGTCATCCAAGTCGGCGACGCGTTCTACATCATGCGCGTCGAAGCAAAGAAAGCCGCGGTGACCAAACCTCTCGCCGAAATGCGCGACGAGATCAGCGCGAAACTCTACGAGGAAGAAAAGCTGCGCCTGCAGAAACAGTGGATCGACGGTCTGCGTCGCAAGGCCTACGTGAAAATCTTTTGACCGCCCCGTCGCGCCCCGTCCTCGGTCTGACCCTCGGCGACCCGGCCGGCATCGGACCTGAAATCGTCCGCGCCTGCCTTGCCGATGCACAACTTCCGCGGCAGTGCGAATACCGAGTCATAGGAACGAGCGAGGGTTTCACACCGGGCAAACCCGACTCGGCCTCCGCGCGCGCCTCTTGGGATGCAATGAAGGAAGCGGCCAAGCTCCTCGAGAATAACGAGATCGCCGGCGTGGTCACGGGACCAGTGAGCAAGGAGGGACTGCATACCGCGGGATTTCCATTCCCCGGGCAGACCGAATTTTTCGCGTCGCGCAGCGGAACGGACAATTACGCGATGTGCCTGACCGGCGGACCGCTCACCGTTGGACTGGTGACGATCCATGTGCCGTTGCGTGATGTTCCGCGCCTGCTCAAAAAAGAAGAAATCGTCCGCACAGGAAAGCTGCTCGCCAGTTTCGTCCGCCGCCGCACGGGCCGCGAGCCGGGCATCGCCGTGGCCGGACTCAATCCGCACGCGGGGGAAGCAGGATTGTTCGGTAGTGAAGAAAAAGAAATCATCGCACCTGCCGTGGAGGAGTTGGCGCGCGGGGGCAATTTTAGCGGACCGCATTCACCGGACACGGTGTTTCATCGCGCAGCGCAGGGAGAATTCGACGCCGTGCTTTGCATGTATCACGACCAAGGGCTTATTCCACTCAAGCTCCTCGCCTTCGATTCCGGGGTGAACACCACGCTCGGCCTCCCCTATCCGCGCACCAGTCCCGACCACGGGACAGCGTTCGATATCGCCGGCACCGGTCGCGCCAACCACCAAAGCATGATGGCCGCGATCAAACTGGCTGCGGAGTTGTTGGCGAATTCCTATTCCAATTTGTAGCGGCGGTCTGTGACCGCCGGTTGCATGCCTCGATTCGGCGGTCAC
>JBILUI010000030.1:0-19202 GCA_044371145.1 Chthoniobacterales bacterium
CTCCGACTCCGGGCTGGGAATTGCTCGGCGAGCAAGTCCTGCTCGACTCGCCGCATGTCCGTGTAATCCGGGAAACCATGCGCACCCCGGCGCGTCCCGCCGGGCGCGAGTGGACCAAGGTGACCCGTAAAGTTGGCGTGACCATTGCGCCGCGCCTGCCCAACGGATCTTTCGTCCTGATCCGCGAGGAGCGCGTTCCCGCCCGCCGCGAATTTTGGCAGTTCCCCGCGGGGCAGGTGGACGACGAGTCCGCCCCGGATGCCATCGAGTCTGCCGCGCGGCGCGAATTGCGGGAGGAGGCCGGTTGCGAGGCGGGCGGTGCGTTTGTTTATCTCGGAAAATTCTTCACTTCGCCGGGTTTTACCGATGAGCACACGCACCAGTTTGTCGCTGCGGACGTGATATGGGACCGCGACGCGGTAGCCCACGATGGCGAGGAACAGATCCTCGAGGTCAAAGCTTTCCCGGTCGGCGAACTGCGCCGCATGATTGCGGGCCAAGTGATTGAGGACGCAAACACGCTCGGACTCTATGCGAGGCTCGAGGTGGGAGGGTGGCTGTCGTGAGTCTGCGAAAGTTTCTCGAGTTCCGCGACGGGCGCGACACGCCGAAGCCGTTTCTCGACCACATCGAGGATCTCCGTCGCATGATTGTACGCATGGCCATCGCGCTCGGCATTTGCATGGGTGCGGCCTTCCTCTTCCGCGGGGAACTCGCTTCCTTCATCCAAGCCCCGTTGCTTGCCGTGGATCCGACCCGCGCGGACAACCTGCAATCGCTCGGGGTGGCCGATTCCATGACTATCTCGCTGCGTCTGGCTTTTTACGGCGGATTGATCATTTCCTTTCCCGTCCTTCTCTATTTCCTCGCGGAATTTGTTCTGCCGGCTCTGACCGCGCGCGAGCGCCAGGTGGTGATGGTGGCTTCGATCATCGGATTCGGTCTCTTCCTCGCCGGGGCGGCCTTTGCCTTTTACGCCGTCCTGCCCTCAGCGCTGGAATTTTTCTTCCGCGACGCGCAAATGATGCAGTGGCGCCCAACGTGGACGGTCGGCGAATACTACGCTTTCACCACGCAATTTGTCCTGGCCTTCGGTTTGGCTTTCGAACTGCCGGTCGTTGTTCTGGCCTTGGTCAAAGTCGGCCTGCTTGACCACGCGCAGATGAAGGCCACGCGGCCTTACGCGATTGTGGTAATCTTCCTGCTCGCCGCGGTCATCACTCCCACACCCGACATCTTCACCTTGGTCCTGATGGGAGGGCCCATGGTGCTGCTCTACGAGGCCTGTATCTGGATCGCGCGGTGGATGGAAAATCGCGACGCCGATCCCACGCCAGTGGTTTGATCACCTCGAAGCCGTTTTCCTCGGATCAACGGGGAGGTGGGTGTCCGGTGATGTAAGCGGTCTCCCCTGACCACTTCGTCGAGCAAACGGGAGTGGGGCGTTTTGGCCTCGAAGGCGCCGAATTCTCGGATTGCGGTAACAAATGGGTCTCGCTGGTTGGAAAATACGGCTGTTTCTCAGGCCAACGGGTCCCGTTATGCTTTGCTGGATGCGAATTGTCTCCCTTTTGCCCAGTGCGACGGAAATCGTCGCCGAACTTGGTCTGGCCGAATCGCTGGTTGGACGCTCCCACGAATGCCAATGGCCCGAGGGGGTGCGGAGCGTTCCGGTTGTTTCTGCAAGCAGGATCGATTCCACCGCCTTGAGCGGTCGGCAGATTGACGAGGCGGTGCGCGCAGCGGTGAAAAATGGCGAGGCGCTCTACGCCGTGGATGGCGATCTTTTGGCATCTTTGCGGCCAGACGTCATCATCACGCAGGATTTATGCAAGGTTTGTGCGGTCTCGGGAGCGGATATCGCCGATGTCGGTGCGAAAGTTATTTCGCTCGGTCCGCGCACGCTGTCCGAAGTGGCCGAGTCGGTGCGTTACCTGGGGCGTGAGCTCGGTGTGGCTGATCTTGGCAATACAATCGCGGGCATAATGATGGAGCGCATCGAAGCCGTGCGCCAGGGCGCGCAGGGAAATCGCCGTCCGCGCGTCTTTGTGGCGGAATGGATCGACCCGCCGTTCGCTTGTGGCCATTGGATTCCCGAAATGGTTGCAGCAGCCGGCGGCGACGAGGTCATGGGCCGTGCGGGGGAAAGATCTTTTCCCACGACATGGGATGAAGTGCGGGCTGCGCGTCCCGAGTTGGTTGTGGCGGCGCCCTGCGGCTTCGATGAAGCGCGCTCGACGCTGGAAGCCGGAAAGGTCGATATCGGGTGTCCGGTAGTCGCAGTGGATGCCGATCGTTATTTCGTGCGTCCGGCGCCGTCACTGGCGCTTGGGGTGGAAATCCTCGCACGGATTTTCCATGGGGCGGCTGTCCGGCGGTTATAGAGCTCCGCCACTGGGAGCAGGGGAAAAGCACGTTGTTTGCGCTTATATCAGACCTCAAAAAGTCTTGGAGATCCCGGCATCGTTTTCGGGCGGCGACGGTCGCCTGAGTCGGCCGCGCTTACCGAAAGTTCCGAAAAGTCTGAGAACTTTTCGTGATTGGTCCTACTCCTCGTGGAACCGCTTAGCTACGAGCTGTTCGATCTCGTCGAGAAACTTTTCCGCATCCGCGCCGGCGGCCGAGATCTTCAATTTCGACCCGTGCCCTGCGGCCAACATCATGAGTCCCATGATGCTCTTCCCGTTCACTTCCTCGCCGTCCTTCTCAACCCAGACCTCGGATTTGAATCGGTTGGAGGTTTTGACGAACATGGCCGCCGGACGGGCGTGCAGGCCGTAGCGGTTCATAATGACGATTTCGCGCGTGATGCGCTGTTCACCGTCGGCTGATTTTTTGGCGAGGATTCCCATGGGTCAGGGCTTGGCGTCCATCATCTTAATGAGTCGCTCGTTGAATTCCAGCGCGCTGTGCGTCCCCTGGGACTTGAGTTTCTGGTCCATCGCGGCGACCTCGACCAAGCGGCCGATGTCGCGCCCGCTCCGGACCGGGACGACGACGTGGGGAACCTCGATACCCAGGATGGAATAGCTCTCCTGTTGCAGGCCGTGGCGGTCGACCTCCTCCATCTCGCGGTAGTCGCGGAGGGTGACAACAAGGTCGAGGGTCTTCTCCAGGCGGGTGCTACGAACCCCGAAGAGAGCGGCCACGTTGATAATACCGATCCCGCGCACCTCCATGTGGAAGCGGGTCAGATCGGCGGATGTGCCGACTAGGTTGCGGCCCTCGATGGAACGGAAACGGGTGATGTCGTCGCTGATCAGGCTGTAGCCTAGCCCGAGCAGACTAAGGACGCATTCGCTTTTGCCAATTCCGCTGTCGCCGCGGACCAGCGTGCCGACGCCGAGGATGTCGACCATGCTTCCGTGCTCGCTCTTGCGCGGCGCGAAATCGGTCTCCAGCGCGATGGTCGCCGCGTTGATGAACTTCATGGTGATCATCGGCGTGAGGAACACGGGAACTCCGGCATCTTCCCCGAGGCGCGCAATGAGAGCAGGAACATCGGAGCGACGCTTGGCGCTTTTCTTCTTTGTCTGCCGGGCGATGACGAGGCAGGGGAAGTTGGCGGAGAAAAAGCGGTGGATGCATTCCTCGCGTTCGGCGGACTCGAGGCTCTGCAGGTAGCTCAGTTCCGCGCTGCCGATGATCTGGACGCGCTTGTTGGCGAAGTAGCTGTAGTGGCCGGAAAGGGCAAGGCCTGGACGGTTGATGGTCGGCTCGCGGATGGTCCGTGCCAGTCCGTCCTGCCCGGCGACGAGGTCCATCTCCAGGTCGGCTGCGTGCTGACGGTAGAAATCGCCAACGCTGACGGAACTGACTTTGGAGGTCGCGGCCACGGCGCGGAATTACATTTGGAAGCTCTCGCCGAGGTAAAGCTTGCGGCTGACCGGGTCGCTGAGGAGGAAATCCTTGGTCCCTTCGCTCTCCACGCGCCCTTCAAAGATGAGATAGGCGCGGTCGACGATCGAGAGCGTCTCGCGCACGTTGTGGTCTGTGATGAGGATGGCGAGGCCCGATTCGCGCAGGTTGGTCACGATCTGCTGCACGTCGAAGACCGCGATGGGGTCAACGCCGCTGAAAGGTTCGTCGAGCATGAGGAGCGAAGGGCTGGTGACCAGCGACCGCGCGATGGTCAGGCGGCGCTTCTCGCCGCCGCTGAGGGTAATGGCCTCGTTCTTGGCGATGTGCTCGATGCCGAACTGATGGAGTAATTCCTCGCAGCGCGCTTTGCGCTGGGCGCGGGACATTTTGGTCGTCTCGAGGATGGCCATGATGTTTTGCTCGACGGTGAGTTTGCGGAAGATGGACTCCTCCTGCGGCAGGTAGCCCATTCCGGCGCGCGCGCGTTTGAACATGGGCATTCGGGTGACGTCCTGCCCGTCGAAAAAGACGCGCCCCGAATTCGGCCGCACCAGCCCGACGATCATGTAGAAGCTGGTGGTTTTGCCGGCGCCGTTCGGCCCGAGTAATCCGACGACTTCGCCGCGTTTGACGTTGATATCGACGCCGTTGACCACGGCGCGACCGCCGTAGATTTTGACCAACTTGTCGGTCCGCAAGAGCGGTTGGTCGCCCTCGCGGTGGTGGACCGGCTTTTCCGCCGTGAGGGTGGCGGATGCGCTCATCGGAGGTTGGAAGCTCCCTCTGTGTCGGTGATCATTGTTTTGCTCGCGCCTTCCGTGGTGGCGCGCCCGTCGCGGTGCATGATCATGCGCGTGTTCGGCGTGGTGGAGATGTGTCGATTGATTCCTTGTTGCACCTCGGGCCAACCCGAGAGGGTGACCAAGCCGGTCGAAGGGATATATACCGCTTCGCGCGATCGGCCGATGGCGCCCTTTTCCGAGGGGTTCGAGGTTTGCTGGACGATTACGACGTTGCCCTCGGCCACAGCCCGCTCAATTCCGGAGCGGTCTTTGTTCAAATAGACGGTCAGTCGGTCCGCGCTGAGTAGGAAGGCGGGATCCTTGACCTTCACGTCGCCGATGAAGACCGCCTGGTTTTCCTTCTCGCTGAAGGTGGCTTCTTTTTGTGCGGTGATTTCCGTAGTGCTGCCCTTCGGGCGGTCTTTGGAAAGGGCGCCGAAGCCGAGAGGATCGCTTTGGCGGGGCGCGGTGGCATCCCCGGTGCGCATCTGTTGTGCGTGCAGCGCGGAGCTCGGAAAACCCAAGGCAAGGATAAGTAAAATGCAACGCTTCATGGGTTGGTTGGTTTGTCCAAGTCGGTGATGGTCATGAAGACGGGTCCCTGCAGGCGGCTGTTGCGGGTCTTTGCGTCGAATTCGAGTTGGCGTCCGATAATCTCGAATTGTTCCCCCTTGATCTTGGCTCGGTCAATACTCTTGAGCTTGTTGCTGGTGCGATCGAAGACGGCGTCGTTCAGAACGACCTCCATGGCGGCCTGGTCGGCCGAATCCTCGAAAACCTCGATGCGCAGTCCCTTGAAGTTGAATTCGGTCTCGCTGGTCCGCTCGGCCGAGTCGGCGTTGAAGCGCAAGCTAAGTTTGTCCGGCTTGTTTTTGTCGTAATGCGGAAGTCGCATGCCCTTGAGGACTTGGCCGATCGAGACTGGGATCTCCACTTCCCCAGAAATGCCTTCTTTTTTCTCCTCCTCGGCCGCAGTGGCAGTGAGGGCGGTTAGGGCAAGGCAGGCGGCGAAGCGAAAAAAACGGTTACAGCGCATTTCGAATGGCCAGTAGTTTGCGCAGAACTGCGGGCATCTCGGCAAGGGGGATTTGGTTGGGGCCATCGGAGGGCGCGCGGGAGGGGCGCTCGTGAGTCTCAAGGAAAACCCCGTCCGCCCCCGCGGCAACGGCCGCCGCGGCGAGAACCGGCGCCAATTTCCCGTCTCCCGTCGTGCGGTCGCCCCCGCCGCCCGGACGCTGCACGGAGTGCGTCGCGTCGAAGACCACATGATATCCTTGCTCTTGGATCCATGGGATCGAGCGCATGTCGGCCACGAGGTTGTTGTAGCCAAAGGTGCTGCCTCGCTCGGTGAAGAAAAACTTGCGGCAACCGGCGCGACGGAGTTTTTCCGCGATCGGCGCGATCTCCCACGGCGAAAGAAACTGACCTTTTTTCACGTTCACCGCGCGTCCGCTCTTTGCCGCCGCGACGATCAGGTCGGTCTGGCGGCACAAGAACGCCGGGATTTGCAGCAAATCGACGTGCTCCGCGGCGATTTCCACGTCGGCCGGTGAATGGACGTCGGTGGTAACCGGAAGTCCGAGTTCGCGCCGGATGTTTCCCAGGATCGCGCAGCCTTCGCGCACACCGGGCCCGCGGAAAGAGCGTCCGGAGGTGCGGTTGGCTTTGTCGTAGGAGGCCTTGAAAATAAACGGCACCCCGAGGCGCTTGGTCAGTGTCTGTAGTGCGCGCGCGGCGCGGAAAGCAGATTTCTCGCTCTCCAAGACGCACGGTCCGAGGATAAGCAGCAAATTCCGTCCGCCCAGCATGGCGGAGCCGATCTTGAATGGCTTGGCCTTCATTCGGCGGCCTAGTCTACACGGGCGACGTGGCGGCGTCACCCCTTCGCGACAGACCGCTCCACCAGATCCGCAGTGCGGGCGGTGGCTCCGCGGTGTCGCTCAAGTGCCTTGGTGCTCAGGCGCGCCATGGCGGTCCTGCTTGCTGGATCTGCGAGAAGCTTGCTCATCGCATGGCCGAGTCCCCGGCTATCGCGAACCGAGATAGCGCCGCCGACCGCGAGCAGTTCGCGGGTCAGTGCGGCGAAATTCTCCATATGCGGGCCGAAGACCACGGGTCGTCCGGCCAGCACGGCCTCGACCGGGTTTTGTCCGCCGCGCCCGACCAGACTTTTGCCGATAAACACGACGTCGGCGCAGGCATACCAATCGCGCAGTTCGCCCGTCGTGTCGACGAGCAGGATATCAGGCGGGGGACCGGACGGATTTTGCGTGCGCCGCGCGACGAGGAACCCCCGGTTGCCGAGACGCGAAAGAATTTCCGTTGTGCGCTCGACGTGACGCGGCGCGATGAGCAGACGTGCGCGCGGATGTTTTTCCCGGATGACGCGCAGGGCCTCGAGCAATTCCTCCTCCTCGCCTTGGTGCGTGCTGCCGGCGACGAGAACTGGTTCATCGCGACCGATGCCCCACGCGTCGAGCACCGGCCGGAAGTCACGCGGAGGTGCGACCTCGACTTCGGGATCGTATTTCACGCTGCCGGTCACTGCGATGTCGCGCTCGGCCACGCCGAGCGTGCGCCACAGCGCCGCGTCCTCGGCTTCCTGCAGTCCGGCACCGGACAAATGCCGCACCACCGAGCGCGCAATTCGCACGAACTTGCGGTAGCGCCGGGCGGAGCGGGGTGATACGCGCGCGTTGGCCAGCACGACCGGGATACCGCGGTCGGTGCAGGTCCAGACGAAGTTCGGCCACATTTCCCCCTCGACCAACACGACGGCCCGGGGGCGGACGGCATCGAGGGCCCGCTTGACGAACGATGCCAAGTCGATGGGCGTGTAGACGGGCACCCACCAGTCCTGCTGCTTGGAAAGGGCCAAGGCGTGGGCGGTCGAGGTGGTGCTCGAGACGACAAAGTGCCAGGAGGGATGGCGGCGGTGAAGTTCGCTGATGATTTTCAGCGCGACGAGCAATTCCCCCACGCTGACCGCGTGCACCCAGAACCACTCGTCCGAGGCAAACCGCGCGCGCAGCTCCGGCGCATAGCGGCCGAGGCGCTGGCTGAAGTCGCGGCGGTAATTGCCGCGCCGCACCATGCGCACAAGGTAGGCCGGCAGCGAAATAAGAAGGACGAGCGGGAAAACCGCGTTGTAGAGAAGGCGCATCAGGCGTCGGGCTTGCGTCGGTAAAAAGCAACCCAAGCCTGCCCGTAAGGGCGGCACCGGAGCAATTCCCAAGCATCGCTGGCTGCGGGAGGTTCCTGAGGCAACTCAACCACGAAAATTCCGCCGGGCGCCAGACAACGTGCGAGCGCTCCCGATTCCATGAACTGCGCCGGGTGCGCCTTGTCGCCCGGGTCCAGGGCGAAGGGCGGGTCGGCAAAGACGAGGTCGAAGGCGCCATCTTGGGCCGAGGCGAGAAATGCGGCGACATCCTGTTGGCGTACGTTGCCGGTGAGTTTGGCGCGCGTCAGGTTTTCGCGGATCGACGCGACGGATTTGCGATGGCTGTCGACGAAAGTGCACGTTGCGGCGCCCCGGCTGAGCGATTCCAATCCGAGCGCGCCGCTGCCGGCGAAGAGATCGAGTGCGCGGGCCCCGGTAACCGCGTCGCCGAGGCTGGAAAAAACGGCGCCGCGCACGCGGTCCATCATCGGCCGCGCCACGCCGTCTGGGCACGACAAACGCAATCCGCCGGCGGTTCCGGAAATTATGCGCATCGTTTTTTCTGCATTGGTCTGCCACGAGATTAACGCGCCATCGCGCGATGCAAAGCGGCAAGGCGTGTTGCCGCTCTGCAGGGCGGCGGTTAGTCTCAGGCCGTGCAGGACCTGCAACTCAAATTCCGCACCGCGCCTGTCACGGTGATCCTAGCCGGCTTATGCGTCGTGGTGTTCGCAGTCGAATATTTTCTCCTCGCGACCGGGCGGGGTGAAATGATCGGCATGTTCGCCTTGAGCGGGGAGGCGCTGGCGCGCGGTTGGTGGTGGACTGTGGTGACGCACCTTTTTCTTCATGCCAACCTGCTCCATCTCTTCGTCAATGTGGCCGGGCTTTGGTTCATCGGACCTGAGGTGGAGGTGATGCTGGGGCGTGTGCGATTCCTCGTCCTTTATCTCATCTCCGGCGTGGCGGGCGGCGTGCTGCAAACTGTTTTCTCCGCGCCTTCGTCCGAACTGGTCGGCGCATCGGGTTCGGTCTGCGGCGTTCTCCTGTCCTTCACCACGGCTTACCCCGAGATGCCGTTGCGCGCTTTGCTTTTCTTCATTCTTCCGGTGAGTATGAGGGCTAAGACACTCGGGCGCGGGCTGATCGTTTTTTCGGCGGCCTGCGCGGCTCTAAAGATTCTTCCGCAGCTCGGCCATCTCGCGCACCTCGGCGGGGCCTTGGCCGGCGCGCTTCTCACCAAAATCTGGTTGCCGGCCGCGCCGGGGCCGCGCCCTTTCACTTTGATGACGGAGGAGGAACGTGCCGCGGAGGCCGAGATGCTGCTTCGCCGTGTGACCGAAGAGGGAATCGAGAGCTTGAGCCGCGAAGAGCAGCGGCGCCTCGGACGACTATCGGATCGCCCGCGACCGCGCGGCGGCGGGCGTTGGTGACCTGCGTGAACCCTGCAGCGGCAGCGTGACTTTGAGGCATGTCGCGTCTTCGCGCGAGCGATCAACTTCGATTGCCGCCCCGTTTTTGCGCAGAATGAATTGCACGACGGCCAACCCGAAACCGCACGGCGCCGTCTGCCCGAAGGGACGCCCGACCGGATCTCCTATTTCGCCGCGGGGCAAACCCACGCCCTCGTCGCAGACCCGCAACTCATAGGCGCCGGTCGCCTGACGCCCGCAAACTTGCACTGTGTCGCCGGGGCGGGAGGATTGCAGCGCGTTGACGAGCAGCTCGAGCACGACGCACTCGAGTTCGGCATAAGCAATGGCCAGCGCGGCATCGTCGAGCACGACCCGCAAGTCGCTGCTTCGTCCCGCGGCTTCCGCTTTTTTGCGGCAGGCGGCTGTCAGCTGTTGCGGCCATTTTTCGCGCGCGTGGTCGGATGGTTCCCCGCGTCCGCTCAACTCGTCTCGCGCGGCCAGCTCGGCAACCAGATCCAGCCGCTGCATTTGCTCGGCCAGACGCCGCCCCGTGGCGTCGATCTCGGCCAGGCCTGCACGAAGCGAATCTGCTTCCAAGTCGCGGCCGGCGGCGAGTTCCGACATGAAGAATGAGGCGTAGCCGTTGAGCATCTCGAGGGGGCGGCGGAATTTGGCGGGCAGGCCCGCGACCAAACGCTCACCCAGTTCGCGCAGCACGGCGCGCGAGTCGCTGTCCGCGGCGGTGGTTCCGGACGGCGCGTCGGACGGTTCGCGGCGCACAGATTCGTCGCGGCAGTTGCAGGTGATTTTGCCGTCGGGCAGCAAAGTCAGCGTCACTCCGGCGAGGAAAGAAGTGCCGTTGCGCCGTTTGCCGAGGACTTTCCCGCGCCAGACAAGGTCCCGCGGCATGATAGGGAGCACTGCCTCCTCAAAATGCCTGACCCACTCCGGCGTGTAGAGGGTCCGCCAGCTTTGCCCGAGGAGATCCTGAGGCCTCTCGTAGCCATACATGCGCAGATGGGCCTCGTTGATATAAACATAATTCCCATCGGGGTCAGTGAGGGCGAAGCCTTCGTCCGAATGGTCGAGGGCTTGGGCCAGATCGCTCAGGCTGATCGGGTAATGGGGGTGTTCAGCCGGGATCCGCTTGGTGGGAGCCTCCGTGCGCATACGTTATCGGGCAACTTCCCACATCTTCGCAGGAATTCAACTCTCACCCCGCTCTTTCTTGAGGACGGAGAGGGAAATCGGCCGGCGGCGGTGCGGCAAAGGCCAGCTCTTGACCCGTCCGCGGATGGCGAATGGCCAGCTTCCACGCGTGCAGCAGCTGGCGCGGGAAATCGGCCCCGCCTCCGTAGACCCGGTCGCCTGCGATGGGGTGCCCCAAGTGTTTGAGGTGAACACGGATCTGGTGGGTGCGCCCGGTTTTCGGCCGGCACTCGACGAGACTGAGTTTTGGGTTCGTTGCGAGGACTTTCCATGCTGTCTCCGCGGCGCGCGCTCCCGGCCGGTTCGACATGGCCATGCGTTGGCGGTGAACCGGGTGCCGGGCAATCGCGCCGGTGACCACGCCGGCCGAGGCGCGCGGTTTTCCCCGCACCACGGCGAGGTAGGTTTTTTGGGCTGTTCGCTCGGCGAATTGCCGCGCCAGCGCGGCGTGCGAGGCGTCGTTTTTCGCCACGAGAATGCAACCGCTTGTGTCCTTGTCGAGCCGGTGGACCACGCCCGGGCGCAGCGGATGACCGGCCGAGGACAGCTGCGGCGCGTAGTGCATCACGGCGTTGACCAGTGTGCCGCTCCAATGTCCCGTCGCTGGGTGCACAACCAAACCCGCTGGCTTGTTCAGGCAAATCAGGTCCTCATCCTCGTAGAGAATTTCCAGCGGGATGTTTTCCGGTTGGGCCGCGGCCGGAGCCTCCTCGGGCGGAGGCTCGAAGGCCGAGATCTCATCCCCTCCGCGCACCGGTCGCGAGGCGCGGGCCGCGGTGCCGTTGACCGCGACGAGTCCGGCGGCGAGCGCTTTTTGCCAGCGAGCACGACTCACGTCGGGCCACGTCTCCGCCAACCAGCGGTCGAGACGCGGTGCTGCCGCCGCGGCGGTTTTGGTGCGGGCTGTAATCTCCACGGCCCAGACGCTGGAGGGGTTTGCCCCGCCGCGCAAGGTTTGCCGTTGCTCGCGCTTCCGCGCTAGCCTCGCGTCGTGGAAGAGCAGCCGCGCCCCCCGGTGATCGATTCCTGTCCCGCGTGCGGGGGGCAGATCGACGTGACCGACGAGTTGCCCTTTGCGCAGATCTATTGCCCGCATTGCGGTGAGGCGATGCGCGCACGCCGCATGTTCAACAACTTCGAGCTGGTCGAACTTATTGGCGAAGGCGGTATGGGCTCGGTCTTCAAAGCCCACGATCACACCCTGGGGCGGATGGTTGCGCTCAAGGTGCTGCGCCGCGAAATGAGCGGCAGTGAAGACGAACGCGGCAAACTCGAACAGGAAGCCCGCATCACCGCTTCGGTCAACCACCCGCACGTGGTCCGTGTTTATTCGTTCGGCGAGGCCGACGGGCAATTTTACATCGCGATGGAGCTGGTGGAAAAAGGTTCGCTCGACGACCTCATGGGAATCCAGACGCGCGTGTCCGAGGCGCAAGTCCTCGAAATCGGCGCCCAGGTTGCCCAAGGCCTCGAAGCCGCCGCCGAAAAAGGCCTCATCCACCGCGACGTCAAACCCGGCAACATCCTCTTCGCCGACGCGCACACGGCCAAGATCGTGGATTTCGGTCTGGCCCGCGTGCTTGAGGAGGAAGCGGAAGCGCGCGGCGAAATCTGGGGCACGCCGTATTACATCGCGCCCGAGCGGCTCAACTACGAACCCGAGGACTTCCGTAGCGACATCTACAGCCTGGGCGGGACGCTTTTCCATGCCATCGCGGGCCGTCCGCCTTTCGAGGCGGAAAGCGCGAGTCTCGTCGCGCTGAAACAAATCAAGAGCCAGCCGGTCAGCCTGGAGGCTTTCGCCCCGGATGTTGCGCCGGAAACAGCCTATGTCATAAACCGCATGCTCGAGAAGAATCCCGACGACCGCTACGCGGACTACGGCGAACTGGTCGAGCATCTCGAATTCGCCCGATCCAAAGTCCTGGAAAGAGCCGGCCGTCCTCCGGAAGCGAGGCAGCGCGAGGTGGTCAAAGTCGAGACCAACCGCACCAAAGTCCTCGCCGCGCTTATCACGGTTTCCGCGGCGGTTCTTCTTCTCGGGGCGGGGGCGTGGCTTTTTCTGACCAGCGAGCGCGAGGAAATCAAAAAAATGCGCGTCGAATTGCTGGGCGGATCCAGCGACAAGCAGGTCGCGACCGATCCGCTTGACGCGGGCTACACCGCGCTGGCCGCGGGCGAGTGGGAGACGGCGCGCGAGGCATTTGCCGGTGTGATCGCGACGGCGGAACCGCGCACTGCGCGCGCCATGTGGGCCAGGGCAAACCACGCTGTTGCACTCACTTTGCTCGGGAATAGCGATCAGGCTCGCGAGGAGTGGAGACGCATCGATCTGGCCGGACTCTACTCGGACAAACCGGAGGATTTGCCGCTGGCCAATCTCTTCCTCGACGCGGCCAGCTTCGGCTTGCGCGGTTCGCTCATCGAGGTTGGCGGTCTCGTCAAATACCCGCAGACCGGCCCCGGCGCGCTGGTTTACTTTTTTGCCGGCGTCACGGACTACGGCCTCGGAGCGCGCGACGCGGCGCGCGAGTTCTTCGCCAAATTTCTCACCGTCCCGCCGGCCAAAGAGGTGCCTCAGTGGGAGGCTTACCGCGCGGTGGCGCAAAAACTTTCCGGTTCTCAGTAAGTTTGCCTGCCCGCGCGGCCCGCGTAGAATGGCGCGATGAGCGAGCCGAACTTCCCCGGTCCGGAGGAATTGCAGAAGAGGTTGCAGGCCTTTCTGCAGTCGGCCTTCGTCCAACCGGGCCGACCCGCGGCGGCTGCTTCCGGCGAGACGACAAGCGAAGCCGTTCCGGCGGAGGCCGTTTTCGATTTCAAGCTGACCCCGCGCGAGATCAAGGCGCACCTCGACCGTTTCGTCATCAAGCAGGACGAAGCGAAGAAGGTTCTCTCCATCGCGGTGTGCGACCACTACAACCACGCCAAGTTCCTGCAGGAGCGCGCGCGCCGCGGCGAGACCGCCCCGGTCGAATACTCCAAGCAAAACGTCATCGTCACCGGCCCGACCGGCGTGGGAAAAACCTACCTCGTGCGCTGCATCGCCGACCTGATCGGCGTGCCTTTTGTCAAAGCCGACGCGACCAAGTTCAGCGAGACCGGCTACGTCGGCGGCGACGTCGAAGACTTGGTGCGCGAACTCGTCCAGAAAGCGGACGGCGATATCGCGCGCGCCGAACACGGCATCATCTACATCGACGAAATCGACAAAATCGCCACCTCGGGAAACATGATCGGCCGCGACGTCAGCGGGCGCGGCGTGCAGACCGCCTTGCTCAAACTCATGGAAGAGACCGAGGTTCCCCTGCGCAACCCGATGGATCTGGCCGGCCAGATGCAGACCGTGATTGAACTGCAGCGCGGGGGCAAATCCGGGCGGCAGTCGGTCAACACGCGTAGCATCCTCTTCATCGTCAGCGGCGCCTTTCCGCGCCTGCGCGACATCGTGGACAAGCGGCGTAGGAAAACGCAGATCGGATTTTCCGCCCCGGCCGGTGCTGTTGCCGACGTTCCATGGTATCGCGACATGACCACCGCCGATTTGGTCGAATATGGCATGGAAGCCGAATTCGTCGGCCGTCTGCCGGTGCGCGTGGCTTGCGAGGAGCTCGTCGCTGCGGATCTTCGTCGCATTCTCGCCGAGTCGGAGGGAAGTATCCTGCGGCAATATGAAAGATCCTTTCTCGCCTACGGCATCGAGGCGGCTTTCGAGGACGACGCGCTCGATCGCATCGCCGAGATGGCTGCGGGCGAGGGAACGGGAGCGAGGGGTTTGCTTACGGTTTGCGAGCAGATCCTGCGCGACTTCAAATTCGAACTGCCCGGCTCCGGCGCCGCTGCTTTGCGCGTCGATGCCGCGCTCATCGAGCGTCCGGTCGAACGTCTGGCCGAAGTGAGAGCAGGTGGCGGGCGGGATCGCGAACTTGCTTTGCGGCGCGCCGCCGCTGATTTCATTGTGCGCCTTGGTGACGCTCTGGGAGTGCCGCTCCGCTTTTCCGACGACGCGCTCGGTCTCCTCGCGGAGATGTCCGTTGCGCGCCAACAGCCGGTGAGGGAATTGTGCTCCGCGCTTTTCAAAGACTACGAATTCGGGCTCCGTCTGGTGCGCGGGACCGGCGGCGAGCCGCTGGTCCTCACGCGCGATGCGGTGGAAAATCCCGACAAGTTCTTGAGCGAACTCGTGGTGCGCTCCTATCGTCAGGGTTCCGAGGATGAAACAACCGCTGGCTCTCCATCTTAAAGCCGCCCTGATCTGCGCGCTTCTCGCCATCACGCTGGCGCTGCCGCTGCTTTGGGCGCCATTGCTGCCCGGCTGGACGTGGTGGCGTCCGCCCGTGGTCAATCCGCGCGTCGAGGCGGTCATAGCCTTCCTCGTCGCGTTCTGGGTTGCCTGGTGCGTTGTCGATATCCCGCGTCGCGGATTGAAGATTCTGGTTTGGGTGGCGACCCTCTGGCTGCTAGGCACCGGCATCTGGATCGCTGCTCTTTACGGCCACGTGACAAGTTCGCTCGTGCCGGTCACCGCCGCGTTGCTTGCCGGCGCGGGTGGTTTGTTTTTTTCCTTCACGCCTCTCGGATCGCGTCGGGCCCATTGGCAATCTTTGGTCGGTCCGCGGGTCGCCCCGAACTTTTTGCGCGCGCGGATCGACGAGAGTCATTTGCCCGGCGAGCCGCGCACGGCCGTGGTCGCCGTGGCCGAAGTGCTCTGGCCCGGCGTAACCGGCGACGAGCACCAAGCGTGGTCCGGGTTGGCCGACCGCGCTGGAAAAGCGACACGCCATTTCCAGCAGGTCGGTGGCTATCTCGAGCGTTGCGACGCGGAAGGCGCGCGCTTTGTTTTCGGTTTGTGGGGTCAAGACTGCGCGCCCGCCGTGGTGGTTGACGCTCTCTGGCGATGGGTCTCGCAGGCCGGCGGCTGCGCTGCGTTGGCGCGCGGCGAATGCGTTTGCGGCGTCGGCGAGTTGCCACTTGGGCCGCGTTGGACCGTTGGGGGTGCCCCGATGCGCCGCGCATCGCGGATGGCCGCGGCGGCCCGTGCGTATGCCGCGGGCCTCCTCGTCGAGGACGCCGTGGCCGCGGAAGTGGTCGAAGGTTGGCGCTTCCGTCGTCTTGCGTGGTGGGATTTCGAAGGCAGCCGCTTCCTCCTGCACGAGGTGACCGGTTCCGAGCAGAATGCCCCGGCCGGTGCGGCCGACGATTTGCGGCGGTGGGAATACGCGTGGGAGGCGTTCTGGAACGGGGACTGGCTTGCCGCGGAGAACGGTTTTGCCGCGCTGGCACGCGAGCGCGACGACGCTGCTGCTCGAATCTTTGCCCTGCGCAGCCAAGCGGCGCGCCGCGGCGGCGCGGAGACGTGAAAAACGCCGACTACCCGGAGCCTTTCCGCATCCTCGTCCGCGAACTGCGGCGGTTGCCCGGCGTCGGCCCGCGCAGTGCCGAGCGCATGGCGCTCTGGTTGCTCGAAGAATCGGGACGCCCGACCTTGCTCGCCGAAGCTCTGGGCGGAGCGCGCGACGGAGTGACACGATGCACCGCGTGCGGATTTTTCAGCGAATCGGAGATGTGCGGCGTTTGCGCCGATACGGGACGCGAGCCGATATTGTGCGTGGTCGAGCGCGCCACCGATGTCTTGCCGATCGAGCGCACCGGCGCCTTCCGTGGGCATTACCACGTTCTCGGCGGCCGCCTCGCACCGCTTGAGCACGTCGGGCCGGAAGACTTGCGGCTGCGCGAGTTGACGGTGCGCCTGGAAAACAGCCCCTACAGCGAGGTCATCCTCGCGCTGAGCACCGATGTCGAGGGCGAAGCCACGGCCAACTACCTCGCGGAATTGCTCGCGCCGCGCGGCGTGTCCATCACACGGCTCGCCCAAGGTATGCCGGCTGGCGGGGGTCTGGAAAACGCCGACGAGCTCACGCTTTCGCGCGCACTCTCCGGGCGAAGGCAGGCCTCCGCATTGTGAACGCACGACTCGCCGCGGCTTTTTTCGCCGTTTCCGTGGCGACGGCATCGGCAGATTTGGGCGCTGCTGGCGCTTATTCGGCCGCGAAAGGTGAGAGGGCGTTGCTCGTCTGGGAAAAAGGTCGCATTGTTTTCGAGCGCGGCCCCGCATTGTCCGAGGCCCCGCGCATTTTCAGCATTACAAAAAGTCTCTTTTCTATCGGCATTTTCCGCGATGCGTTGAAAGGGGGTGTTTCCCTCGGACATCTCGTGGCGCGCGGGCCGGCGCGCGGTGTGACGCTTGGTGATTTGATGAACCAGACCTCGGGGCTTGATCCGATGTCCGGCCAGTTTTATTCCACGGGTCTCGAGGACAAGGCGCGCGTTTTTTCGGCGATGCAACCGCCGGGCCGCTCGCGAGGTTTTGTCTACGGCGCTTCGCACTGGGAGGTGCTGGGCGAAGAGATCGTGCTGGCCAGCGGCACGCCGCTCGAATCCTGGCTCCGGCGTTTCGTTCCTGGGGTACGCAGCGATGTCGTGGCGCGCTGGCGGCGCGATGGCAAGGGGCGGATGTTTGTCTCAACCGGTGCGCGAATGTCGGCGCGCGATCTTCTCCCGGCCGCGCGTGAGGTTCTGACCGGCATGGGGCGAGGTCTCGGCCGATGGCCCGCGGTGGTAAGGGACCTGCTGGAAACGGGCACGCCCGAGAACGGGATGTATGCCCTCGGTTTCTGGCTCAATCGAAACGCCCTTTCTGCAGGCGCGCGCGAGATCGATGTCGAGGACTCGCTTGATCCGCCGCCCGCCGCCAAATTCTGGCGCCAAGGCTGCCTCTCGCGCGCCGCGCCGGCTGATCTGCTCGCCATGATCGGAACCGGCGGACAGCGGGTCTATATCGTTCCCTCGCGCGATTTAGTTGTCATCCGCTTGGGCGCCGGAAATTTTTCCGACGCCGAATTTCTCGCCCGCTGCTTCGCCCCGCCTAGTAAGGCGTCGGCGAAGGAGCGGGGTTGATCGCGGGAAGCGCGCGCGGTGCGTGCTGCGGCGGCAAGGCAAGCAGGAGGGTGGATTCTCCGCGTTGCCATCGGTAACCGAAACCGAAGGGCAGGGGGAAAGCCGCTCCGCTGGCGTAAAGATCGCGCAGGGCAGGCTGCTCGTGCTGGGCGAAGATTTCCAGAGGCGTGGTGTAATTGCCGAAGCAGATAATGCGCCACCCGGCCTCCTTGTAGCCGGCCAAGGTGATGCCCGAGTCGTCCTGCACGATCGCCGAGCAGTTGCCGAGTAGGAATTCCCGCACCCGCGAGAACGATCCAGATTGCAGCAAATAGGAAGCCGCTTTGAGGTAACCGGTGGACGGGCCGCGCTGCGCCAGCCAGTCGAGCACGGCGGGATGATTTTTCAGCGCCCCATCGGACAAGTCGGCCTGCACGTAGACGACTTCCGACGGGGGTGTGACCGGCGTCTGGCGGAAGACGATGCGTAGGGCAGGTTGTCCGCCCGCTTTCTCGCCCGCTTCGAGCAAACCGCCGGGCATGAGCGTGAGCCGCTCCGCCGTGTCGATGCGTGTGTCGGTGAAGGAAAGAAAGGCCAGCATGATGGGAAACACGCCCTGGAAGGCCGACGACTGTAGATCGCTTTTCATGTCCTTCGTGATGAAATGGCTGAAGTTCATGATCACTTCGGTCGACTTGCGCAGCGCCGCGAGGCTGGCTTGCAGTTGTTCGGGAGTCAGCTCGAGCGGGTTCATCAGCCTGCCCACCGGTTCCAGCCCGCCCAAGGCGTAGCTGCGCGCCTCGGGGAACAAAGCCAACGCGCTTATCAGATCCGGCCCGGCAAACATGTAGGTCACCTGCCACGAAGGACCGATCCGCGCGACCAACTCGCTGCCGGCCCACGCGCGCATGGGGGCAAAATAAAGGTCATCGTAGCGGAACCACTGCCCTGCATAGAGCCGCGCGTGTTCCTGATACTCGGGTGATTGCTGTAGCGCGGCGAGCGGACTCTCGGGAGGCAGGGCGCGCCCCGCCAAGAATGCACCCAACTCGGTCGGCGAGACAGCCGGTGCGGAAGAACCGCACAGCAGGGCAGCGAGAAAAAGCGGTAACGCGCGGCGCTTCACTGCTCCGTATCCTGCCGCCGAGCCACGAAGGCGTAAATACCCAAGCCCGCGAGGAGGGTCAGCGCACCGCAGCACGCCTCGAATGGTTTGACCGTGGCGGTGTAGAAAATGGCGAAAGCGGTGATGGCGAGGAAAAGCAACGGGGTGAGGGGATACAATGGCACGCGGAACGGTCTGACCAGTTGTGGTTCCCTGCACCGCAGCACAATGACGCCGAGCACGGCGAGAAAACTGCAAGCCGTAAGCGCGAAGAGCGTGTAAATCACCACCTGCTCGAAGGTTGAGGTGAGGAGAAAAAGGAGCGTCAACGCGCTCTGCGCGATCACGGCGCGGGCCGGTATTCCCGCCGCCGTGCGCGCCTGCAGCCATCCGAATCCTCGCGGGTAATCCTCGCCCAGCACCATGGCCACGCGTGGTCCAGCCCAGATCATCGCGCTGATCGCGCTGACCAGGCCAAGCGCGATGACGGCGGCGACAAGGCGGCCGCCGCCCTGGCCGAAGGCCGACTCGGCGGCGACCTGCGCGACATTGACTTGTCCGGCCATGCTTTCCGCGGGTGCGGCGTGGAGAAAAGCGGCGTTCAACCCGAGATACATGGCCGCGACAAGCAGCGTGCCCACGGTCAACGCGGCGGGGATGACGCGGCCGGGCGTGCGCACCTCTCCGAGAATATAGGTGGCCGCGTTCCAGCCGGAGTAGGCGTAGAGCGTGAA
>JBILUI010000031.1:0-19087 GCA_044371145.1 Chthoniobacterales bacterium
GGAACTGCGCGTTCTCGTGCGGCGTGTCGCCCGGATCGAGCAGGTTGCCCTGCGTGGAGCTGCCCAGCGACCAGTTGACGTGTTTGCCCGAGCCGTTGATGCCGGCGAAGGGCTTCTCGTGCAACAAGCATGCGAGGCCGTGCTTGTCGGCGGTCTTCTTGAGGACCGTCATGATGAGTTGCTGGTGGTCGGCGGCAAGGTTGGCCGATTCGAAAAGCGGCGCGATCTCGAATTGTCCGGGCGCGACTTCGTTGTGGCGCGTCTTGGCCGGGATCCCGAGTTTGAAGAGTTCGCGGTCGACCTCATACATGAAGGCCATGACGCGATCGGGAATAAGACCGAAATAGTGGTCCTCGAATTCCTGGCCCTTGGGCGCGGGTGCTCCGAAGAGCGAGCGACCGGCCGAGAGAAGGTCGGGACGCGCGTAGTAAAACATCTTGTCGACGAGGAAGTATTCCTGCTCGGGGCCGGCCGTGGCCGCAACGCGGGCGATATCCTTGTGACCGAAGAGCTTGAGAATGCGGCGGGCCTGTTTGTCGAGGGCCTGCATCGACTTGAGCAACGGAGTCTTGGTGTCGAGCGCTTCGCCGGTCCACGAAACGAACGAGGTCGGAATGCAGAGCGTCGTGCCGTTGGCGTTCTCCATGAGGAATGCCGGACTGGTCACGTCCCACGCGGTGTAACCGCGCGCGCTGTGCGTGGCGCGGATGCCGCCGGACGGAAACGATGACGCATCGGGCTCGCCCTGGATGAGCGTCTTGCCTTTGAACTTCGAGATGGTGGTGCGGCCGTCCGTGCCCGGATCGTAGAACGAATCGTGTTTCTCGGCGGAGGTTCCGGTCAGCGGATAGAAAACGTGCGCGAAGTGGGTGGCGCCACGGCTCACGGCCCAATTTTTCATCGCTTCGGCCACTTCATCGGCCACGCCCTCGGGCAATTTGGTGCCGTTGTTGACCGTCTCGAGCACGGCCTGGTAGGTGGCGGGCTTGAGGGTTTCCTTCATCACTCCGAGGCTGAAGGTGTTGGCTCCGAATACGGTTTCCGGCGTCTCCTCGATGAAGTTGACGGAGGCGTCCTGCGATTTGCGGGCCGCAATGGCGGCCACAGCGGCGGCGCGTGCTGACATATTGCTCATTGGATTATTTCAGGGTTGGTTTTGTTGTGGGACTGCAATGGCTTCCGGCCCCGCAGACGGGGACGAAAGCCAACTTGCTTCTAAGAATAAGCACCAAGCATGCCAACCGCCATGGCAAAGGAGAGGAAAGCGCGGAAAACCGACACATGGCCGATAGAAATGGGCGTTTTGCGACACCCCCCGGCGGGGTGGAGTTTTTTGGCCAGACTTACTGGCGCCAATACCGCCGGGTGGGGAAAACGGGGTTGGCCACCACGGCGCGGGCCGGACGGTAATTGTAGGCGGCCCGGGACGGATAGACACAGGGGTTCACGTAAACCGGCGGCGGGCAGTAGACGTTGACCGGCACGACCGGGGCCCGGTAGTAACCGCCCCACGGCTGCCCGTAGGAAACGACCCGCGGATAATACGTCCCGTAGGAAAAGGCGAAACCATTCCCAGCGTAGGAAACATTCAGCCCGGGGCCGCAGGAACGGTTGAAGTAAACAGACTGCGCGGAGGCAAACGAACAAACCCCCGCCACGACGAGCGCAACCAAGGTGGTTTTCATGGATGTGGGATTAACAAAGCACACCGCCCGCCCTTCGCAAGCGGAATTCCCCTGGCGCGCTCGGGCACGGAGACCGGAAGAGCCCAGCTCCGTTCCACCGAGTCCACTGCGCTCTCTGCGGTTGTTTTTTTCCCGGCATCGGAAAAGATGCGCCCAGCATGCCGCCGCTCCGCTCGCACACCGTCGCTCTGACCACCGACCAGGCCGCTACCCTGCGCGGGCTCCTTGAGGAGCAGAATTTCAAATTCGAACCCCGCCCCTACACCCTCTACTTCGCACAGAAGCCGGGATTGACCGTGGCCGTTTACGAGAAAGGCCCCAAGGCGGTGGTGCAAGGCAAGGAGACCGAGGACTTCGTCCAATTCACCCTCGAACCTGCCGTGCTCGGTGAGGCCCGCCTTGGTTACGAAGATCTCCACCACCCCGAGCGCTTCGC
Organism: Chthoniobacterales bacterium; assembly: GCA_044371145.1. Taxonomy (GTDB): domain Bacteria; phylum Verrucomicrobiota; class Verrucomicrobiia; order Chthoniobacterales; family JACTMZ01; genus JACTMZ01. The sequence continues at coordinate 2,122 of JBILUI010000031.1, forward strand.
CCCGCACTTCGGGATCGACGAAAGCGGCAAGGGCGACTTCTTCGGTCCGCTCGTCATCGCCGGCGCCTATACGAACGAACCCATCGCCCGCCAACTGCTCGAAGCCGGCATCCGCGACAGCAAATCGATCGGCTCCGACGCGCAAATCCGCAAATTCGCCGATGTTATCCGCGCCACCCCGGGTCTGGTCAGCGAGGTGATCGTCGTCTCGCCGGAGAAATACAATCCGCTCTACGAAAAAATCGGCAACCTGAACCGCCTCCTCGCCTGGGGCCACGCGCGCGTCATCGAGAATTTGTGCGAGCGCAAATCCGACTGTCCGTCCGCCCTCAGCGATCAATTCGCCAACCCCATTGTGCTGCAGCGCGCGCTCATGGAAAAGGGACGCAAGATCGAACTCCGCCAACAGACCAAGGCGGAAAGCGACTACGCCGTAGCCGCCGCCTCGATCCTCGCCCGCGAAAAATTCATCGATTGGCTGGCCGACGCCGAAAAAAAATGGGGTCTCAAGTTTCCCAAAGGCGCCTCCGCCGCAGTCCTCGAAGCCGCGCGCGCGCTTATACACCAACACGGCCCCGACGCCCTTCGCGCCACGGCCAAACTCCACTTCAAAACCGCCCAGCAAGCGCTGGCCTAATTCTTCTTCCTGCTGAAGACTGACGACTGCCAACTGACGACTATTCTATGAAGCTCCTCCTAACCCTCCTCCTAACCGCCTCCGCCGCCCTCGCCATGGAAACCAACAAACAGACCGCCACCCTCCCGGGTAGCGCGTGGCAAGTGACCACCTTTGCCGGACAAACCCCGCTCGCCGACCATGCCATCACCTTCGAATTCGACAACGAAGGGAACATCGCGGGCGACGGCTCCTGCAACCGCTTCGGCGGATCGTGCAAGATCGAAGGCGACAAGATCGAAGTCGGCCCGCTGCGCAGCACCCGTCGCGCTTGCGAACCGGACATCATGCAGCAGGAGCACAAATTCCTCGCCCTGCTCGGCGCCGCCACCACATGGGCGATGGACGGCGACGAACTTGTCCTCACCGCGCCGGACGGCGAAATCCGGGCCAAGCGGCAAGAGGCCCAAGCGCCGCGGTAAAATACTGACCGCATTTCCCACGAGACGATCTGGAGCGGCGCCCCGCCCCGAAAAAGCGCAGGGCGGCCGAGCAAATTTTTCTCGCCGCGGGCATCGAACGGATTCTACCTTCCGGTCGGAGACCGACCTATGGCTGAACACCGATCCTCACGCGAAGATTTCCTCGACCTCGACGAAGACCCCTCGATCCCGGGCCCGGCATCCGTCGAACAAATTGACAACCAAGTGGCCCAAGCGCAGGAGCGCCTCCTTGCCCTCAAGCGCCAAGCAGAACAACTCGAGCGCGAAAAGGCGAAGCTCGAGGAATTGAGCCGCCGGCAGGAACAGTTCGACACCGGGCGCGCCGAGATGGTCGACAAATTCACCGGCTCGCTCATGCAGATCCAGCGCGAGACGGACGAGACGCTCAAGCGCCTCGAGGTCCTCAAAAATATCCAATCCACTTTCAGCAACTACCTGCAGGAACTCGAAACGATCAACCCGAAGGAGTGGGAGGCGGGAGACCTGACCAAGGAACTCTCCAAGGCAATCGGCGCGGTGGAGGATGCGCGTTCCGTCTACACGAAAGCCTCGGCCCAAATCTCGGTGGAACCGCTCTCCGGTCCTTCGAGCGTGGACTCCGATTCGCCCTCCGAGGGAGGCCAGAGCTTCAGCTACTGGCTGATGGCCGGCCTCGCTTTCACTCTTCCCTTGGTGATCATCGGCCTGCTCGCTCTCATTCTTCTTTTCCTCTCGCTCAACCCAGCCTGACCGCAGCCGCCATGCCGCGCCTTTCGTCGAACCCGCTGTCGGAGCAAAAGCAGCGACTCGCCGCCGAGCAGGCGCGCATCGCCAAGGAACTGGCTTTGGCGGAAAAGCAGGCCCGGCAAAAGCCCAAGCCGGCCCGTGCCGCGCTTGAGCCGGAACGCAAACTGCGCGTCAGCACCGCGCCGGAGCGCCTTCTCCCGCCGCGGCCGCGCGAACATCTTTTCCCCCAAGGCGGTCGGGTGCGCACAACGCGCAAGCAATTCCGCCGCCGCAAGACCGAAGCGCGGCTCGAGCAGATCAAATTCCTCCTGCTCTGCTTCCTCTTCGCTGCGCTGATTCTTTTTGTCTGGAAGAATTTCCCCTGAGACCGCCGCTCACTCGGCGGCGGCCACGAAGAGCGCCGACTTCATCGGCCCGAGACGGAAGGAAGCCTTGCCGTCCTTGACCTCGATTTTTTCGCCCGAGAGAGCGTCGGCATAGGAACCATCGGACATTTCCGGTCCGATGGTAACCTCGAATTCGTTTTCGCCCTTGCCTCGATTCCACACGGCGAGGACGGCATCGCCGAGATGGGCGCGGACAAAAGCGTAGCGGTCACCTTCGTAGACCAACGCACGGCGGCTTCCGTAGCGCAGCGCGGGATGTTTGTGCCGCACGGCCGCGACCTTCGAGAAATGCTCGCGCACCGCGTTTTCCTCGGCCGTGACCTCGTCGCCCCAGCGCATCATGCGGCGGTTGTCCGGATCACCCGCGCCGCTCAACCCGATCTCGTCGCCATAGTAAATCATGGGAACGCCATCGACGGCCAAAACGAAGGTCAGGCCGAGCTTCAGCTTCTCGAATGCGGCGTTGTTGTCGACTTTGGGCGGGAATTTCCAGCCGACTTCCTCCTCGTCGGTCAACTCAGAATGGGGCAGATCTCCGTCCGCGTAGGCCATGAAACGTGATTTGTCATGATTGCCGAGGAGCGGCGACATGAGGGTCTCTTTGCCGTAGATCGACTCGGAGGCAGAGAGAGATTTCTCCAGTTCGTCGAAGCCCGCTTTTTCCTTGGCGAAGACATCGATGATGGTGTCATAGAGCGGAAAGTCGAATTGTCCGTCGAGCATGTTGGGTCCGACGAAACTGACGATGCCTTTGCGGTCCATGAAGGTCTCGCCCACGCTGTAGAGCGGGAGCGGGCGGCCTTTGTCGACCACGTTGCGCATGGCCGTGCGGTAATCCCACCAGAACTCGCGCACGATGTGCTTAACCGCGTCGAGGCGGTAACCGTCGAGGTTGAATCGCGTGGCGAAATCGACCGCGTTGTCCAGGAGGAAGTCCACAGCCTCGGGATCCTCGAAATCGAAGCCGGGCAGCCATTCCTCGAACCACGTGGTGAACTGGTGGTCGTCCCACTTGCGCAGGTTCTTCGTGCCGTCGGGAAGTTCGAGCGACCCGAACAGTTCGCGCTGCTCTTTCCACATCGGATGGTCGGTGTGAACGTGCTTGAGCACGAGGTCGGCGATGATGAATGAGTCTTTGGCGTGCGCCGCGGCGATCATTTCCTTGAGCGCTTTTTCGCCGCCGAAGCGCGGCTCCACCTCGGTGTGCGAGACCGGCCAGTAGCCGTGGTATCCGGTGTAGTGGCGGTAGGGTTCGAGATATTCCTGCCATGCGCCATCCGGATTGCGGTTGATCGGCGCGAGCCAAAGCACGTTGACCCCGAGTTTCTCGAAATAGCCCTCTTCGATTTTCTCGCGGATGCCCTGGAAGTCCCCGCCTTGGTAATTGGCCGCGGACAGAACGCGCTCGTCATTCACCGGCCTGTCGTTCTTGTCATCGCCGTTGGCGAAGCGATCGGTGAAAGCGTAATAAATGACACCATCCTGCCACTGGAATCCCTCGAGCGGTTGCGCAAGCACGCGAGCCGCATTACTCACCTGCCCCGCCGCATCGGCCACCACAACGCGAACCCACGATCCGGCCGGCGCGTCCTTGGTGGCGACCGAAACCGTGTCGCCCGCCTTCTCATGCGGCACCGCGCGGCTCGAACCGCCCGGAAGCTGCAGCACCGAAGACACCGCAACGGGCGCCGCACCGACCACACGAAAGACCGCTTTGCCATCGCTGGAGGATTGCGCGAAGACGACCGGGGCAGGCTCACCGCCTACGCTTTCCACGCTGACCACCGAATTTTCCCCGCCCACGCCATCGGAACTTTTTTCCGGGTTGCCCGGGTCAAGGTTCCACTGTCCGTCGATGACCAGTTTGTAGGAATGGCGTCCGGGCGAGAGCGGAACAAACAGCTCGTAGGTGCCGTCCTCAGCGCGTTTCATCTCATGCGATCCCGTGTTCCACCCGTTGAACTGCCCGGCGACGTGCACTTTGGGCGAAGCACCGTCCTGCGGTGAAAAACGGAAGGTGTGCCCGGTCGGGTTCTGCACGCCGACGAGCAGGACGGCCTCGAGCGCATCATCCCCTTCGCCCGCGCGCAGCGTGATCTCAACCAGACCCTTGGCGTTTTTGTCGAGTGCGACGGCGAGAAGGAACTTGTCGCTGTCGTAACCCGCCTCGAAGCGTCCCGGCTCAGCCGGAGGCGTTTGGAGAGTGAGAGGATTTTCCGCACCCGGATAAAAGAACCGCCGCATGTCGATCTCCAGTTTCTCGCCGGGGATCGCCGGTTGCATCGGAATCCAACCGAGGTAGGGCTTGGCGTCTTTGAGAGCTTCGCTTTGCGCGGCGCGCAGCAAGGACACGCATGAAAACGCGACAATAAGCAGGGAGAACCAAAGGGGAATTTTCTTCATGGAATCAAGGTGTGGATTTCAATTCGTAATAGGCGGCGCTGAGAGGTTGAAGTTCTTTGATGCGCAAACCGGGATTTTCCATCTCGGCCGGCGTGGTCTGGATGGCGGCGTTCTCGCCCGTCATTTCGCCGAGGCGGTCGCCGGCCAAAACAGGGACGGTTTGCGAACCCGCGATGGTATCCCAACCGAGAAACCGCATGGCCTTCCCCGGGAAACGGATGCGCACATCCTGGAGCGGTTTGTCCGGATGCAAATTGACCACCACGAGGATTCTTTGTCCCGTCGCCGGGTCGTAGCGCAGGTAGGAATACAACCAATGGCCGCTGATCCCGGAGGGCAGCCGGCCGTAGGACGGATTGTCCGTGTTGTCGGGATTGAGGGCGTGGAAATCACCGTCGCGGAACGCGGGCTCGTCGGACAAATGAAGCAAGCGACGGTAAAACTCGCGCAGAGACTTTTGCTCCGGCGAGAGGCCGCCGCCGTCGAATTTGCCGCCGTTGACCCACTTGGTGAATTCCGGCATCGACCAATAGTCGTAGATCGTGGTGCGCGCATCGTCACCGCCGTAACCTTCGGCCCCGAGGGCGGGTTCGCCCACTTCCTGTCCGTGATAGAGCATGACCGGGCCGCGCGAGAGTCCGAAGAGCAGCGCGGAGACCGGCTTGCCCACATTCATACCGTGGCCGCCCCACTCCCGCGGAGATGCGAGCCGCACTTCATCGTGGTTTTCCGCATAGCGCAGCGAATTATCGAAGAGGAAAGAACGCGGGCGCACTTCATCCAAGTCGTTGGCCGTGCCCACCCCGTCAAAAATTTCCTTCAGCGTGTCGTAGCTCGGATCGTCGTAGACGGCATCGAACCCGGCTTTGAGCAGTTCGAGCATGACATTCCCGCCGGTCACCGCGGCGGCCTTCGGATCGCCAGAAGGGACCTGCGCATCGCCCGCGTAGGCTTCCGCGACGAAGAGGACATCCGGGTCCCGTTGCCGGGCTTTGACAATCAACCACTGCCAGAATTCCGGCGGGACCATGTGCGCCATGTCGGCACGGAAACCGTCGACACCCAGCCCCTGCCAGTAGGCGATGACCTCGTCCATTTTCTTCCATGTGTCGGGAATGGGAACGTCGCTGTCTTCGCCGTGCGGATAGCGCCGCGTCTTCTTTTCGGGATCGGTGAAGTCCCAGCCGTAGTTGAGCTTCACCGTTTCATACCAGGTGTCGCGGCCGGGGGACCAACTGACGATGTCGTTGCCGGTGACGCGGCCAAATTCCTTTTCGCCCTCGTAAAGACCGTCCGCACCGGGTGCAGGATCCGATCCCTCTCCGCTCTCGAGGGTGGGCAGGCGCAGAGGCGGCCCGCCTTCGGCCTTCGACTCTCCGGTCAGATAGAAGAAGTTGTTTTTCGGATCGAAAAATTTCCCGCGATCGTCGTCCGCACCGAACGACAACTTGGGATTCACGGTGGACGAGTAACTGCGCGCCACGTGGTTGGGCACAAAGTCGATGATCGCTTTCATTCCCTGCGCGTGAATGCGGTCGATCAGCGCCTTGAATTCCTCTTTGCGCTTCGCCGGATCGTCGGCGTAGTCGGGCGACACATCGAAATAATCCCGGATGGCATAAGGGCTGCCGGCGCGCCCCTTGAGCAGGTCGGGATCATCCGGCGGCTCGCCCACCGCGGAATGTTCCGTGGCCGTGGCCTGCTGCAGCACGCCGGTCAGCCAGAGATGCGTGAAGCCCATACCCTTGAGCTCGGCGAGGGACGTGTCGTTGAGGTTGCCGAATTTTCCCACGCCGTTCTCTTCCATCGTCCCGCCGGGGCGCCGCGTTTCGTTGGTGTTGCCGAAGAGTCGCGGCAAGAGCTGATAAATGCGGGTCCGCGGTCCTTGCGGCGGCGTGCGCCCGGCACGGCGAAAGGTGGACGCGCCCTTCTCCGAGCCCATGGCGAGATAGTGGCGGATGGTGCGCTCCCCCGTGCCGGAAGCGGCGGCGCGGTCAATCGCCCCGTAAAGCCGCCCGCGTCCGTCTTCGACGGCGAGGTCTTTGAGGTAGATGACGATGCGGTCCGAAGAGCCAAGCAATTTGGATGGAACGCGCACGCTGACTTGGGCCGGTTCGGCCGAAACAATCACATCCTTCGCATCCTGGCGCGGACCCCACGAAGTTTCGGCCCAGCGCCGCAAAGAGACTTTCTCGCCCCCCGATGTGCTCCGTGCCGAGACGAGCAAATCGGCGGCAAAAGGCAGCCAGACCGGCGAGCCCTCCTCACCCGGATCCGAGGGCACCAAAGGCGAACCCTCCCCGGAGGATTTCCCCAAAGCGACAAATACCGCCTGTTCCGGGCGATCGACCCCGGCACCGAGCACACGGATCTCCAGCGCTTCCGGCGTGCGGGTCAGCACATACCTGACTTCGTCAGCCCCGAGGGCATCGTAACGTCCCGACGCTCCATGCGCTCCAGCGACAGCAAGAAAGAAAAAAACCAGAACAGCGAACCGGCGCATATGAACATAAATCAGAATCGCAGGGCCATCGCCTGTCAAGGAACCGCGGTCCGGGCTTGCCGTCGCGCCGCCGAAGGCATCTGCTGGTCGCCATGAAAAGATCCACCGCCGCGGGAGAGCATGTGCGCGAGGAGCGTGCCGCTTCCATGTTGCGCCGGATCGGCTCATACGCGCTGCTCGGCGTGGCCGCTGCGCTGGCCGTCGCGCCTTTGTGGCATGTCGGAGTGCTCGCCTTCGAACCGGTGGCGCACTCAAACCCGGAAGCCGCCTGGCGTCTGCCCATCGCCCCGGGATGGGGAAATTTCGCGCGCTTGCTGACGGAGACCGACTTCACCCGCTGGGTGGCCAATTCCCTCGTCGTCTCGCTGGCCGTGGCGGCGATCGGCGTGTTGCTTTCGTCGACCGCAGGCTACGCCCTCTCCCGCTTCCGCTTTTTCGGAAGGCTGGCCGTGATGCAAAGCCTGCTCGTGACGCAAATCTTTCCCGCCACCATGCTGTTGCTGCCGATTTTTCTCATTCTCGTTCAGCTAAAACTGATCAACACCTTCCTCGGTCTCCTGTTGATCTACCTGGCCACCGTGCTGCCCTTCTGCATCTGGCAGATGAAGAATTTTTATGACAGCTTTCCCGAGACCGTGGAGGAGGCCGCAGCCATGGATGGATGCACGCCGGGCGAAATTTTCCGCAAAGTGGTCCTTCCGGTCTCCGCGCCCGGGCTGGCCGTGGCAGCGCTCTTCTCTTTCACTGCCGCGTGGAATGAATACGTGGTTGCGGCCATCCTCCTGCAAGACGAGGAGCTTTACACCTTGCCGCTCGGCTTGCGCCTTCTCCACGCCGACAGTCCGGTCGGAACACCTTCGCTCTTCGCCGCCGGGGCTCTCCTTGTTGCCCTGCCCATGCTCGCCCTTTACCTCGCGCTGAGCCGGTTCCTCGTCTCGCGCGTGCAGGACATCACCGTCCGGCACTAGTCGCCGCGGTAAAGACAGCGCGACGTCGGCGTTTCGTGGATGGCGATTTCGCTCAATCCCGCAAGCGAGGGCTTCAGCTTCCGCCAAAGCCAGATGGCGAGCTGTTCGAAAGTCGGATTCTCCAAGCCGGGAATGTCGTTGAGGTAGCGGTGGTCGAGTTCACCGATCAGCGGTTTGACCAAGTGGCTGATCTCGGCGTGATCCATCAGCCACCCCGACGCCGGATCAACCGGACCGGTCACCGAGATTTCCACCTTGTAACTGTGCCCGTGCATGCGGGCGCACTGGTGGTCGGGCGGCACGTTCGGCAGGGTGTGAGCCGCCTCGAAATGGAAAAGCTTGGTCAGGGTGACACTCATTGGTTGCACCACGCTAGCGGAACGCATCCCCCGCGGCAAACGGTCAGACGCCCCTCGCCCGCGGTTCCCAGATGAACTTGTGCATCTGCAGCTGGAAGCGCGCGGGCAATTTGTCCTCGAGCATCCACGCCACCATGTCGGACGGCGCGATTTTGCCGAAGACGGGACTGAGCAGCACCGCGTTCACCTTTCCGGCCAGATCGTGCTCGCGCATCTTCTCCCGCGCCCAGTCGTAATCCTCACGGGAGCCAACGACGAACTTCAGCTCGTCGCGCGGCGTGAGATGCGCAATGTTCGCGTAAAGATTCCGTCCCTCCTCGCCGCTGGAGGGCGTTTTCAGATCCATGATGCGATGCACCCGCGGGTCGACCGCTGCGATGTCGTGCGCCCCGGATGTCTCGAGCAGAACGGTGAAGCCGGCCTCGCAAAGCATCTGGAGCAGAGGAACGCAGTTCGGTTGGAGCAAGGGCTCGCCGCCGGTCACCTCGACCAGCGGACAGCCGAAACTCCGGACTTTTTCCACGATTTCCTCGAGGGCCATTTTGTTTCCCTCGTAAAAGGCGTATTCGGTGTCGCAGTAGGTGCAGCGCAGGTCGCAAAAGGTCAGCCGGACAAAGACGCAAGGCAGGCCCACCCAGGTGCTTTCGCCCTGCACGGACAGGTAGATCTCGTTGACCGTCAGTTTCAAGGGACCGGAGCTTAGCCGAAGCTCAGGCCACGGCAAACTGGACAAATCACTTTTGCCCCGGGGCAAACGCGATTACATTCCCGCCCTTCCATGAAGAGACCCGAAGACCATGCGACCGCCACGCTTAGGGATACCCAGAGCGAAAGGGACCACCGGCGCATCGTCATCGACCGGGTCGGCGTGAAAAACCTGCGCTTCCCCATCCAAGTGGCGGTCGGCCCCGGCGAACCGCAAAGCACCATCGCCACCGTGCAACTCACGGTGGAACTGCCCCAGGAGTTCAAAGGGACCCACATGAGCCGGTTCCTTGAGGTGCTGCAGGCTCACGGCCCCGTTCTGCACCCTGAAGATATCGAGCACCTGCTCGGCTCGCTCATCGAGCGCCTGCACAGCAAACGCTCTCACCTTGACTTCGAATTTCCTTTTTTCCTCGAGAAAAAAGCCCCCGTCACAGGCGCACCGGGACTCGTCGACTACACCGCGCGCTTCAGCGCGACTTCGGACGGCGATTCGCACGATCTCGTCACCACCGTGGTGGCCAACGTGACTACGCTCTGCCCCTGCTCCAAAGCGATTAGCGAAACCGGCGCACACAACCAGCGCGGCCAAGTCACTCTCAGCCTGCGCTCCAAGAAACCGCTACCTCTCGCCGAAATGGTTTCGCTCATCGAGACTTCAGCCAGCAGCGAGTTGTATAGTGTCCTCAAGCGCCCGGACGAAAAGGCGGTGACCGAACGCGCCTACGCCAACCCGGTCTTCGTCGAAGACCTCGTGCGCAATGTCGCGGCCAAAGTCATCGCCGACCCGCGCATCACCTGGTGGCAGGTCGAAGCGGAAAATTTCGAGAGTATCCACAACCACAACGCCTACGCTTTGGTCGAGAAGCACACATGAAGACCGCCTTGTTTCTTATTCCCGTTCTTTTTCTCGCCGGCTGCGCTTCCGCGCCGCGGGAAGTCCGCCGCGCCGAAGCCGCCGCGCCAGCGGTCGCCACGGCTCCGTCCTCGTCACCCGTCTGGCCGGGCAACGCCCCTTCGCTCGCGGCGGAGTCGGCCATCGTCATCGACGCGCACAGCGGCGAAGTCCTCTTCCAGAAAAATGCCGATGCCCGACGCCCCGCGGCCAGCACACAAAAGCTGCTGACCGCCTTGATGATCACCAAGCGCGGCGGACTCGACGGCGGCATCATGATCATGCCGGAGGACACGCGGGTCGAACCGACCAAGCTCGGACTGCGTGCCGGCGAGCGCTACGCGCGGCGCTCGCTGCTCGAAGCCATCATGGTCAAGAGCTGCAACGACGCTTGCACCGCCTTGGCACGCGACCACAGCGGAAGCGACGGCATCTTCGCCATGAACATGAACCAGGCTGCGTGGGCGCTCGGTGCGCGCAATTCCCACTTTGCCAACAGCCACGGGCTGCCCGCCCCGCAATACTCGACGGCGCGGGATATCGCGCGCATCGCTTTCTACGCTTACCGCAATCCCGAATTGCGGCGGATGATGCGCCAGCAGCACGCGGTTTTCCGTCACAACAGCGGACGCATCACCGTGCTCAAGGCGACCAACAAGCTGCTCTCGCGCTCACCCGCCTACACCGGCATGAAAACCGGATACACCGACGCCGCCGGACGCTGTCTCGTCTCGAGCGGACGACCCGGCGGACGCGAAGTGATCCTCGTGCAACTAGGGAGCAAGACGAAATACATCTTCGAAGATGCCGAGCGGCTCATGTCTTGGGCCGGGCGTCCGTCCTACTACGGTCCGGTGGCCTCCACCGGGACAACCTACGGAACGTTCTAGGCGCTGAGCGTCGCGATAAATTCCGCGGTCTGGCGCGCCGCGGCTGGATGGCTGACACGTTGCAGATTTTCGCGCCAGCGTTTCCATCTCGCCCCGCCGCTTTCCAGCATTGCGACGCGCACCGCCTCGATGATGGCCTCGGGCGTGGTGGCCAGAGTGCCCGCCCCGAGATCGGCCAGCAATTCGACATTGCCCTCTTCCTGGCCGGCGACCACGTGGCTGATGATCATGGGGCGCGCGATGGCCAGCGTTTCCTGCACGATGGCGCCCCCCGCCTTGCCGATGAAAAGATGGCTCTCGGCCAGCAACTCGGGCATCCGGTCGGTCCAGCCGTGCAGAGAAAATGAACTCATGGGCACGTCAAGTCTCTTCAGGAAGTCGTGGAGATGGCGGTGGCGTCCCGTGACCACGGTGAGGTGGATCCCTTCGAGCGCGGTGAGGCCGCGCACCACTTTGCCCACCGTGCGGCGACTGGCCGAGGGCAGGTAGAGAATTTTCCACGGCGGCCCGGGCGGCAGTGGTCGCCTCGCAAGCTCTTCGAAGCGGGGGCTGACCGGAAACCCGAGCACTTTGATTTTTTCCCGGGGAACCCCGGCCTCCGCCATGGCATCCGCGGTCGGCTCGTTGGCGACAAGGTCCCAGTCGGCCGGGGCGCGGTTCCAAACGCGGTTGATGACGATCGAATCGGTCACCACCATGAAATGCGGGCACGTGGCCACTTCGCCGGACTCCATGAGCGCGCGGAGCAAATAGGAATAGACGGGATAGGTCGTGACCACGGCCGCCGGTTTTTTCTCGAGCAGGAGCGCGCGCAGGGCGGCTTTCAGTTTTCCCAGCGTCGGCAAGGTTGCTTCGAACACCGGGGTTTTGTCGAAAACATGGAAGAAAGCTTTCCAAGTGACCGGCACACGCTGGATGGAAATGTTGTAGGCGACCTGCAGGAACTTCGAGGCGCCGGGGTTCACCTCGACGTAGGTGTCGTGCACCTCGGCATCGAACCCGGGCATGTGCTCGAACACGTCCTGCAGATTGCGTGCCGCGGAATTGTGCCCGTCGCCGAAACCCGTGGTGAATATGAGGATTTTCTTGTCGCTCACCGGATCACAATTCGCGCAAAGCGGCCTTCGCCCTTGCTTGGGCCTCGCCATCGTCCTTCGTGCGGCGCGGCAGCGTCAGGGATTTCTCCAACGCGCGGCGCGCCTCGTCCTTTTTCTCCAAGGCGAGATATCCGCGCCCGAGTTCGGCTTGGAAAAGCGCGTTGTTCGGCTCGAGCTGTGCCGCCTTGCCCAGACAACGCACCGCTTCATCGTAGGAGGCGGGCGGCATTTTTCCGTAGATGACCTCGGCCAGTTTTTTCAGCAGCGGATTGAGCGAGGCAATCTCGTAGTTCCAGCGGCCGAGCATGTGCCAGCCGAGCGCGTAGCCGGGCTTCAGGCGGATTGCCTCCGAGGCCTCCTGCTTGACGACTTTGGAAAGTTCCAACTTCGTCTTGGCATCGCTGTAGAATCCGAGCCGTGCGGCGGCCACGGCGACGGTCAGCCGCCCCTCGGCATTGTTCGGGTCGAGCTTCTTCGCTTTCAGCGCGGTGTCGTAACCTTGCTGGGCGAGTCGCAACTTTTCCGCTTTGCCCGGCGCATCCAGCGCCAGCTCCACGTATTGCTTGGCAATCTTGCGCAGAATGGCCGGATCGTCCGGCTTTTCCGCAAGCGCTTTTTGGTAAGCCGCGAGGGCTTCGGCCGACTTGAATTGGCGCTCGAAGCTGTCGCCCTGCTCGATCCACTCCGCGGATGCGTGCAAAGTCGAGGCTGCCGCCAAAGCGACAAAGGCAAGAAGCAAGGTCCTCATTTGGCGAAAAGATAATGTGAGACGATCCATTCCTCGCCGTAGCGGTATCCCCAAAGTCCCGCGCATGCCATGAAAAAGACACGCCAGTAGACCCGCCACTTGGTCACATTGTCCGCACCGTAAGTTGCGGCAAGGATTGGGGTGATCTGCGCCTCGTGCTTGTCCATGTTGGCCAGCCAAGCCTCGGAGGTGCGCGCGTAATGCGTCCCGTTGACGCACCAGTGGTCGCGCAATTTGAGATCATCTTGAAAATAAGCGAGCAAATCATCCGAAGGCATCGTCCCACCCTCGAAGAAATACCGCGTAATCCAGTCGCTCGGGTCAGTCCCCTCGAAATGATAGGCCAGCGTCCGGTGGGTGAAGATGTGCACGAAAAGCAGCCCGCCGGGCTTCATCCATGACGCTACCTTGCGCAGGAGCAGTTCGTAATTTTTCATGTGCTCGAACATCTCGACCGACACCACCCGGTCGAATTCCTCCCGCGGCAAATCCAACTCCGCCACATTGGCCGTGTGGATCTCCACATTGCGCAGCCCGCGCCGGGCCGCTTCTGCCATGATGTATTCCTTCTGCGTGCGCGAATTGGAGACGCCGAGAATACGCGAGTCCGGGTATTTCTCCGCCATCCACAGGGTCAGCGATCCCCAGCCGCAGCCCAGTTCCAGCACACGATGTCCGTTCTCCAACTGGGCCCGCTGGCAACTCAGCGCCAGCATCGCCTCCTCCGATTCCTCGAAACTGGTGTGCCGCGTGGGCCAGAGGCCACTGCTGTATTTCATGCGGGGACCGAGCACATATTTGAAAAATTCCGTCGGCACCTCGTAGTGCTGCTCATTGGCCTCGCGCGTCTTCACCGCGATGGGCATCGACTTCAGTTCGCGTACGAAATCCATCAGCGCCTTCTGCTGCGCCTCCACTCCGCCGCGGTTTTCGTCCTTCAGTTTGCGGGCGAGCAAATGATTGATCCCCGCGCGGATGACGAAATCCGGCAGCAGTCCCTTTTCCAGCGTGCGGTCGAGAAAACTCATGATAACCGCCGGGGAAACCACGGGAAAAACGCGTTCGTGTTCCGCTGATACTGCCGGTAATCCTCGCCGCGCGACCGAACGGCGTGCTCCTCGTTGGCCTTGATGCCGGTGATGCGCGTCAGAAACAGATACATGAGCGCGGGAGCATAGACAGCAACCCACCCGCCGGGCGAGCCCAGCGCGTAAACAAAATAGGCAACCCAAACCACCCACTCGCAGAAGTAGTTCGGATGACGCGAGTAATTCCAGAGCCCGACGCGGCAGGTCTTTCCTTTGTTGACGGGATTTTTGCGGAACCGGTTTAGTTGCGCGTCGGCAATGGACTCGCCGAGCATGCCGGCCAGCCACAAAGCGATGCCTGCATATTCGAACAAACCGAGCCCCGGTGCGCCATTGATGAAAACGAGCACGAAGGGAACGCTGAGCAACGCGATGAGCACCCCTTGCGCCTCGAAGAATCCGAAAAACATGAGCCACGTGCTGTTCGGAAACTGCTGCCGCAGTGTCGCGTAGCGTCCGTCCTCCTCGGGATGATGCTTGGCCACGCGGATGAGCAGATAGGTCCCCAACCGCGCGGACCAGATCGTCACCATGAGCACGAGCAGGAGATTGCGCGTCGCATCACCGCCGGCCACCGACGCGCAGACCACCGCCACCGGGATGAATCCGTAGGACCAAAAAATATCGACGATGCCCGCGTTGTTCAGGATCCGCGCGAGCAGCCAGACGCCGGCCATCATGACAACCGGAATAACCAGCGCGAAGGCCATCAGCCGCCAGAACTCGCCCCACTCCGGCATCATGAACACCCCCTGTTCAAGCCCGTCGGCAGATCGAGCGTCTCATTGTCCGCCCGTGTGTAAACGGCCTGCACCACACTGATGTGGCGCGTGGCGAAAGCAGCCTGGCAATAAGCCAGGTAGTAATCCCACTTGCGGATGAACGCGTCCTCGAATCCCTGTGCCCGCACCGCGTCGAGCACGCGATGAAACTTCTCCCGCCACACATGCAATGTCCGCGCGTAATACGGCCCCATGTCGTCGAGGTCGTGGAGAAAAAGATCGCCGGTCCGGTTCAGCGCGGTGTTGACCCGTCCGATGCTGTTGAGAAGCGAGCCTGGGAAGATGTGACGCTGGATGAAGTCGGTCCCGCGACGCAGCACATCGTATTGCGCATCCGGACACGTGATGTATTGCAGGCCGAGCAATCCCTTGCGGGCGAGTAGCCGGTGACACTGCGCGAAATACCCATCGAGGTATTTGTCCCCCACCGCCTCTAGCATTTCGATGGAGGCGATCTTGTCGAATTGCCCGGTCAGCTTCCGGTAGTCCTGCAAACGCAGATCAATCCGGTCGGACAACCCCGCCGCGGCGATCCTGCGCGACGCTTCGTCAAACTGAGCTTGTGAAATGGTCACGGTCGTCACGCGGGAGCCGAAGTTCTTCGCGGCGTGCATGGAAAATCCGCCCCACCCGCTGCCGATTTCGAGCACATGGTCGGATGGCTGGAGCCGCAGCTTGCGGCAGAGCACATCGTATTTGCGCACCTGTGCCTGCTCGAGAGTCATGTCCGGCGCATCCCAGTAGGCCGACGAATAGGTCATGGTCGGATCCAGCCACAGGGCAAAGAATTCATTACTGAGATCGTAGTGCTCGCTGATGTTGCGACGGCTAACCCGCAGACTGTTCGGACGCAACCGATGGGCCGCGCGGTGCACAAAATCCATCAGCCCGATCCGACGGTCGGTTTTCCCGGAACCCTCCATCACCGTCGATTCGTCCGCGTTGCGGATGAACCAAGAAATAACTGAGACCAGATCGCCCGTCTCCCATAGGCCATCCATATAAGCCTCCCCAAACCCCACCGGCCCGCCCAGCACGCAGGCGCGAAAAAATGCGGCATCCTTCACCCGGATCTCCGCCTGCGGCTCTTCCCCCAGCCCGCCGAAAGCCTTCTCCGAGCCATCCGGCAAAACAACACGCAGCCGCCCCCGCTGCATGCGGGAAAGCGCGGAAAAAAGGATCGGCGCGTAGTTCATAGATTGCGGCATGATAAGATACAGCAGCCGTCCTTTTCCCGGCCTGAACTGAGGGACATCACGGTCAGAGATTTTTGTCTTCGCGGACCTGCTGGACGTAGTTCACACCGATGAGAGCCGAGGTGACTGTGGTCTGGTCGAGAAGGTGGCGCATGTCGGCGAATTCGCCCTCGTCGACCACCCGGCGCATCTCGACATCCATGTCGCGTGTGCCTGCCGGCGCGGGCGCATTGCGGAAAAAGACCGCATGGTTGTGCAGCACCTCGTCCTGCGAGGCCTTGTTCGCCAGATTGATGTAAAACATCCGCCGCAGAAGTTCTTGGTCGATTTGCGACAAGTCGGCGGTCAGGTCCTCCCCTGCCCCGCAGATCAGCGCGGTTGTGCCTTGGTTGCGCGGAGTTTTGTCCGACTCAAACCACTCGTCGTAGTTGGATGCGTCGGTGATCATCTTGCCGTTGACCGGGCGGTTGACGAGCAACGGCGATTTGGTGATGCCCGCGCCGAAGGCCTCTTGGATCTCGGCGCGCATAGCCAGACCCAGCACTCCTCGGAATTCCAAGCGTCGTGAAGCAGCGAGGTCGAATAACGCGCGGTAGATGTCACGCACCGAGGCGGGGCGGTCGGGAGCGGTGGTGAATTCGACGAATTCATTGAAGCCCCCACGGATGCTTGCGTTGAAACCCGTCTGCAGGACCACGGAGGTCGAAGCCTTGCGCGGGATCATGTAGTCGGGCGTGTCGTTGCCGTCGGTCGGCAACCACACCATCGTGCCGGCCAGCATGACGGCCTCGCCCATGACCGGCAGGTAGTCGTCCGGGCTGCCGCCCAGCGCGCCAAGGCCGAGGGAATATTCGGTTTCGAAAAAGGGTTTGCTCCTGACCAAACCGGGCGTGATGGCGCAATCGATGACATTGGCGATGTCGCCGAGAATATCGATTGTTCCTTCCGCGCTGCTCACCGGATGAAAGACAAAGGTGCCCGCATCCGTCGCGCAACGTTCCCCCTCCCCGCTTTCCGCCCCACGGTTGCGCAATTCATGCGCGGCTTCGCCCGGCGAACCGTAAACGGGAATGATTCCGGCCAGCCCCGACATCTCGAGCA